>CALPLW020000019.1 GCA_943324505.2 Comamonas sp. lk | reverse complement strand
TCGCAGGTGACGCAACTGCAGGGCGCCGAGCTCAAGCGAGTGATGCGCACCGGCACCGTGGCAAGCACCGACAACCGCAACTGGGAGTTGCTGCCCGACAACGGGCCGCAACGCCGCTTTAGCCAGAGCCGGGCAGTGGCGTTGGACATGGAGAGCGCCACCATTGCCGCCAATGGCTTCCGGTTTCGGGTGCCCTATGGCACGCTGCTGTGCGTCAGCGACAAGCCTTTGCACGGCGAGATCAAGCTGCCGGGTATGGCCGACCATTTTTACCGGGAGCGGGTGGACCAGCACTTGCGCGTGGGCATTCGGGCCCTGGAGTTGCTGCGAAATCAGGGCGTGGACCAGTTGCACAGCCGAAAATTGCGCAGCTTTGCCGAAGTGGCCTTTCAATAAACGAGGCGCATGGTCATGATCCCCCCTCTTTTTTCAGCCCGGCATTTGTCCAAGCGCTATGGCGCCACCACCGTGGTGGATGACCTGTCCTTTGATATTGCCCCAGGTGAGTGTCTGGGCGTGATCGGCCCCAATGGCGCTGGCAAGACCACCACCATCCGTATGTGCCTGGGGCTGTCGGTGCCCGATGGCGGCACGATTGAGGCCTTGGGCGGCCAGATGCCGCGCGATGCGCTGGCGATCAAGGCGCAGCTGGGCGTGGTCAGCCAGATGGACACGCTGGACCCGGATTTCAACTGTGCAGAAAATCTGCTGGTCTATGGCCGCTATTTCGGCATGAAAGACGCCCAGATCCTGGCGCGTATTCCGGCCCTGCTGGAATTCGCCTCTCTGACGCACAAGGCCAAGGCCAAGCCGGGCGAGCTGTCGGGCGGCATGAAGCGCCGGCTCAGTCTGGCGCGCGCACTAGTCAATGACCCGCGCCTGCTGCTGCTGGACGAGCCCACCACCGGGCTTGACCCCCAGGCGCGCCACCTGATGTGGGAGCGCTTGCAACTGCTGCTGCAGCAGGGCAAATCCATTTTGCTGACCACCCACTTCATGGATGAGGCCGAGCGGCTGTGCTCGCGGCTGCTGGTGCTCGACCATGGCCGCAAAATCGCCGAAGGGCAACCAAGGGCGCTGATTGCCGAGCACCTGGAGCCCGATGTGGTCGAGGTCTTTGGCGCGGGTGCGGCAGAGCTGCTGACATCGCCCCTGCGGGCCATGGCGGGACGGGTGGAGCAAAGCGGTGAAACCGTATTTTTCTACACGCAGGACGCTAAACCGCTGCTGCAAGCCCTGTCGGGGTACCCGCAGTTGCGCACCCTGCATCGGCCGGCCAATCTGGAGGATTTATTCCTCAAGCTGACTGGGCGTCAGATTCGGGAGGAGGGTTGACATGAGCACGACCGATATCACTGCAATGGCGCCCAGTATCTGGCGCGCGCCTCAGTTGTCGCTGCGCTTTTGGCCGGTGTTTCTGCGTAACCTGCTGGTCTGGCGCAAGCTGGCCATCCCGAGCCTGGTCGGCAATATCGCCGAGCCGCTGATGTGGCTGGTGGCGTTTGGCTATGGCATGGGGGCCCTGGTTGGCCAGGTCAGCGTGGCTGGCGCTGACGGCGGCGCGGCGGTGAAGGTGCCCTATATTCTGTTTCTGGCCAGCGGTTCGATCTGCATGAGCGCCATGAATGCGGCGACCTTTGAGGCCTTGTATTCGGCGTTTTCACGCATGCATGTGCAGAAAACCTGGGACGGCATCATGAATGCCCCGGTCAGCCTGGACGATGTGGTGCTGGCCGAGATGCTCTGGGCGGCGTTCAAGTCTTTGTTCACGGTGAGTGCCATTCTGGTGGTGATGCTGGCTCTAGGCATCAGCGCCAGCCCTAAATTGCTGCTGGCCTGGCCGATTCTGCTGGGTGTGGGCATGACCTTCAGCTGTATTGCGCTGGTTTTCAATGCCCTGGCCAAAGGCTACGACTTCTTCACCTACTACTTCACGCTGTGCCTGACGCCCATGATGTTCCTGAGCGGCATCTTTTTCCCGCTGGAACAGCTGCCCTCGGCCGTTCGGCTGGTGTCGCAATGCCTGCCGCTGACTAATGCGGTGGCACTGGTGCGGCCCCTGTTTATGGACGAGTGGCCGCCGCAGGCCCTGCAGCATGGCCTGGTTTTGGTGGCCTACGCTGTGGCCGGCTTCTGGCTGGCGCTGGCGCTGACGCGCCGGCGCTTTCGCGGCTGAGTTGGCTCAGTGGTTGTCGCGCGGCACAAAAGAGCCGCGCCGGCCCACCAGGAAGTCAAGGTCGACGCCTTCGTCGGCCTGCAGCACATGGTCGACGTACAGTTTCCAGTAGCCGCTGTCCAGCGGCGGCGGTGGCGCCTTCCACTCGGACAGGCGTTGGTTCAGCTCTTCGTCGCTGATTTTCAGCTCTAGCCTGCGGTTGGGGACATCGAGTTCGATCATGTCGCCGTTGCGCACCACTGCCAGCGGTCCTCCAGCGGCGGCCTCTGGCGCGGTGTGCAGGATCACGGTGCCATAGGCGGTGCCGCTCATGCGTGCGTCGCTTAGGCGAACCATGTCGGTGATGCCCTTGCGCAAGACCTTGGGTGGCAGCGGCATGTTGCCCACTTCTGCCATGCCCGGATAGCCCTTAGGGCCGCAGTTTTTCAACACCAGCACGCAGGTCTCGTCGACATCCAGCGATTCGTCGTCGATGAGGCGGTGAAACTCTTCAATGTTCTCGAACACCACGGCGCGGCCGGTGTGGACCATCAGCGCCGGGGTGGCTGCGCTGGGTTTGATCACCGCCCCGCGCGGTGAGAGGTTGCCGCGCAGCACGGCGATGCCGGCTTTTTCCATGAAGGGTGCATTCAGCGGCTTGATCACGTCTTGGTTGAAGTTCTCGGCTCCGGCGATGTTCTCACCCATGGTTTTGCCGTTGGCGGTGATGGCGTCCAGGTGCAGGTCAGCAGCGATTTCCTTCATCACCGCAGGCAGGCCGCCGGCATAGCAGAAGTCTTCCATCAGGTATTTGCCGGAGGGCTGCAAATTCACCAGGCAAGGCATTTCGCTGCCCAGACGGTCAAAGTCTTCTACGGTCAGCTTCAAGCCAATACGCCCAGCCATGGCAATCAGGTGGATCACCGCGTTGGTCGAGCCCCCAATGGCAGCCAGGGTTTTGATGGCGTTCTCAAAGGCCTGCCGGGTGAGGATGCGCGACAGAATCAAGTCCTCGTGCACCATGTCCACAATGCGCCGGCCGGCCGAACGCGCCAGCACATTGCGCCGGCCGTCGACAGCCGGGTACGCGGCGTTGCCGGGCAGACCCACGCCCAGCGCTTCAATCATGCTGGCCATGGTGCTGGCGGTGCCCATGGTCATGCAGTGGCCGTGGCTGCGGTGCATGCAGCTTTCGGCTTCCAAAAACTCTTGCAGTTTGAGGGTGCCGGCACGCACCTGCTCGCTCATGCTCCAGACGCCGGTGCCCGAGCCCAATTCCTGACCGCGCCATTTGCCGTTGAGCATAGGGCCGCCGCTGACCCCGATGGTGGGCAAGTCGACGCTGGCCGCACCCATCATCAGCGAGGGGGTGGTCTTGTCGCAGCCCATCAGCAGCACGACGCCGTCGATCGGGTTGCCGCGTATGCTTTCTTCCACGTCCATGCTGGCCAGGTTTCGGTACAGCATGGCGGTGGGGCGCAACAGCACCTCACCCAAGGACATCACCGGGAACTCGAGCGGAAAGCCGCCGGCCTCGTAGACGCCGATCTTTACCTGTTCGGCGATGGTTCGAAAGTGGGAGTTGCAGGGGGTGAGTTCACTGAAGGTGTTACAGATGCCGATGACCGGCCGACCTTCGAACTGGTCTTGCGGAATGCCTTTGCCTTTGAGCCAGCTGCGGTAGGCAAAGCCGTCCCGGTCCTGGCGGCCAAACCATTGCTGGCTGCGGAGTTCTTCGGGTTTTTTCTTGGGTTTGGTGGTCATGATTTGCTTTGTCTCCGTTATTAGGGGGTCGAACAGGGTTTACCCGAAAGCCCGGCGGTTCGCATTAATCATATGATATTTGATTACGATCTATTCGAGCAGGCTGACGTGGCCGGGGAGCCATCTGACGCTGCCATGTGTTGAACCAGAGAATTTTGAATGCAAATCTTGCCGCGTTGTTTTTTCAAGTTGCTGGAATTCCTGGTGGTGATCCTGATGGTTGCCATGGTCGCTATGGTGTTTGGCAATGTGTTTTTGCGCTATGCCTTCAACTCGGGCATCACCATCTCTGACGAGATGTCGCGTTACTGTTTCATCTGGCTCACCTACATTGGCGCCATGATTGCGATGCGCGAAGGCGGTCATCTGGGGGTTGACACCCTGGTCAAGCACTTGACGCGGAGTGGAAAAAAGGTCTGCTTATTCCTCAGCGAGAGTCTGATGCTGTACTGCAACGGCCTGTTTATGCTGGGTACCTGGAAGATGCATGATTTGCAAGTGACCAATGTGTCGCCGGTGGCCGGGTTGTCAATGATCTGGGTCTTCGGCATCGGCTATGTGGTCAGTCTGGTGATGGGCATGATGAACATCCGCGTGTTGTATCGCTTGCTGAGCGGGCGCATCACCGAGGCTGAGCTGATCCAGGTGGTGGAAGCCGAAGGGCTGGCCGACGTCGAGAAGTCTTTGCAAACCGCCAAAGCCTGAGCCAAGCGCCATGACCGTCTCTGTCTTCATCGTCAGCCTGCTTGCCGCCATGGCCATTGGCATGCCGATCGCCTACGCCCTCCTGGTGTGTGGAATCACCCTGATGGCTTTTTTGGCTGCCACCAGCGGCTTGGTCATTTTTGACAGCCAGATCCTGGCGCAGCGTTTTGTGGAGGGGGCCGACAACTTCCCTTTGCTGGCGGTGCCCTTCTTTCTGCTGGCTGGCGAGTTCATGAACGCGGGCGGCTTGAGTCGCCGCATTGTTAATCTGGCCATGGCCTGGGTGGGGCACTTTCGGGGTGGTCTGGGCTATGTGACCGTGATCGCTGCCGTCATCATGGCGTCTCTGTCGGGCTCGGCTGTGGCTGATACGGCTGCACTGGCGGCCCTGCTGATCCCCATGATGCGGGCCGCCGGCTACGACGTGGGCCGTGCCTCGGGTCTGATCGCGTCGGGCGGCATCATCGCGCCGGTGATTCCCCCCTCCATCGGCATGATCATATTCGGCGTGGCGGGCAATGTCTCCATCACCAAGCTGTTTCTGGCCGGCATCGTGCCCGGCATCCTGATGGGGGTGGCCATCGGCCTGACCTGGTGGTGGCTGGCCAAGAAGGAAAACGTGTTGCCTGGCCGCAAGGTGCCCCTTCCTGAGCGACTGCGCATCACGGCCGAGGGCGGTTTTGCAGTGGCTCTCCCCGTGGTGATCATTGGCGGCATGAAGTTTGGCGTGTTCACCCCCACCGAGGCTGCGGTGGTCGCTGCGGTTTACAGCTTTGTGGTGGGTAAGTTCATTTATCGTGAGTTGAAATGGTCGGCGCTCTATGGCTTGCTCTTGGCCGCAGGCAAAACCACTGCTGTGGTGATGTTCCTTGTGGCTGCGGCCATGGTCAGCGCCTGGCTGATCACGGTTGCAAATATTCCGACTGAGGTCGCCGGCATGCTGGCGCCCTTCATGGGCAACAAGATGCTTCTGATGTTCATCATGATGGTGCTGATCGTGGTGGTGGGCACTGCGCTGGACTTCACACCGACCGTGCTGATTCTCACGCCGGTGCTGATGCCTGTGGTGCTCAAGGCGGGCATTGACCCGGTGTACTTTGGCGTGATGTTCATCATGAACAACGCCATCGGCCTGATCACGCCGCCGGTGGGCACAGTCCTTAACGTGGTGTGCGGCGTGGCGCGGATCAGCATGGACGACGCCTTCAAGGGCGTCTTGCCATTTCTCTGTGCACAATTGGCGGTGCTGTTCCTGCTGGTGCTGTTCCCGGACATTGTGCTGGTGCCCCTGCACTGGCTGATGCGATGATTTTTCAACCCTGTGTCTAACTTTTAAGGAGACAAACATGTTCAAACGCAGAACCCTCACCTCGGCCTTGATGGCTGCCACCCTGCTGGTCGCGACTTCGGCGTTCGCTCAATTTGCTGAGCGCACCATCAAGTTCACCAACGGCGTCAACGAGGACCACCCCGTGGGCCTGGGTGTCAAGCGCATGCAAGAGGTACTCAACGCCAAGACCGGTGGCAAGATCAAGATCAACGCTTTCTGGGGCGGCTCGGCCGGTGGTGACCTGCCGGCCACTCAGGCATTGCGCGCTGGTACCCAGGAAATGGTTTGCACCTCGAGCTCGCCGCTGGTCGGCATTGTGAAAGAGCTGGGCGCCTTTGACCTTCCCTTCCTGTTCGCCAACGAGAAAGAAGCCGATGCCGTGCTGGATGGCCCGGCTGGCGCCTACTTCAACAAGAAGCTCGAAGACGCCGGCGTGGTGAATCTGGCGTATTGGGAAAACGGCTTCCGTAACCTGACCAACAGCAAGCGCCCGGTGGCCAAGCCCGAAGACTTTGACGGCGTCAAGGTGCGGGTGATGCAGAACAACATTTTCCTTGACACCTTCAAGACTCTGGGGACCAATGCGGTGCCCATGGCCTTTGGCGAAGTGTTCACCGCACTGGAAACCAAGACCATCGACGGCCAGGAGAACCCCTTTGTCACGATTGAGACTTCCAAGCTCAATGAGGTGCAGAAGTACCTGAGCGTGACGCGTCACGCCTACACCCCGTTCCTGGTGCTCTACAGCAAAAAGCTGTGGGACCAGCTCAACGCCCAAGAGCAGGCTGTGCTGCGAGAAGCCGCCATGGAAGGTCAGAAAGTGCAGCGCGCCGCCAACCGCACCCTCAACGAGCAGTCTCTGACCTCGCTCAAAACCAAGGGTATGGTGGTGAATGAAGTGACGCCGGCTGAGCAGCTGCGCATGTTCCAGAAGGTGAAACCGGTTTACGACCGCAATATCCCGACGATTGGTGGCGAGGCGGTCAACATGGTTTTGGACGGGCTCAAGAAGGCGCGCGGCGGCTGACCCCCTGCGTCGTGAAAACCGGCCGCAGGTGGCAACGCCTGCGGTTTTTTTTGGAGTGTGAATTGAAAATTACCAAAGTTGAAACCCTGCGGCTCGATGAGTTCCCCAACATCATGTGGGTGCGCATCTACACCGACGAGGGACTGGTCGGTCTGGGTGAAACCTTTATGGGTGCGCAGGCGGTGGAGGCTTACATCCATGAGTGGGCCGGCCCGAAGCTGCTGGGCAAAGACCCGCTGGCGATCGAAGCCCGCAACCGGGAGCTCACCGGCTACCTGGGCTGGCGTGGCTCCGGGGCCGAGACGCGCGGCAACTCGGCCATTGACATCGCGTTGTGGGACATTTTTGGCAAGGCGGCCAACATGCCGTTGCACACCGCCCTGGGTGGCAAAAGCCGCGACGACATCCGCATCTACAACACCTGCGCCGGCTATCGGTATGTACGCAATACCGTTAACCAGAGTACCTCCAACTGGGGTCTGGGCCAGCATCAGGGGCCGTACGAAGACTTGGAGGGTTTTCTGCACCGAGCTGACGAGGTGGCAGAGTCCTTGTTGAGCGAGGGCATCACGGCGATGAAAATCTGGCCGTTTGACCCGGCGGCCGAACGCAGCGATGGCCAGTACATCAGCAATGCCGACCTGGATCTGGCACTGGAGCCGTTTCGCAAGATCCGCTCGGCAGTGGGGGACCGCATGGACATCATGGTTGAGTTCCACAGCCTCTGGCGCCTGCCGATGGCGCAAAAGATTGCGCGCGCGCTCAAACCCTTTAACACCTTCTGGCATGAAGACGCGATCCGCATGGACAGCCTGGACCTGCTCAAACAGTACGCGCGCGACTGTGAGGCCCTGATCTGTGCGAGCGAGACGCTGAGCTACAAATGGGCCTTTAAGGACTACCTGCAGACTGGCGTGGCCGGCGTGGTGATGCTTGACTTGAGCTGGTGCGGCGGCCTGAGCGAGGCGCGCAAAATTGCCGCCATGGCCGACGCCTGGCAATTGCCAGTGGCCCCGCATGACTGCACCGGGCCAGTGGTCTGGACGGCGTCGAGCCACCTGTCGCTGCACGCGCCCAACGCCCTGGTGCAGGAGAGCGTGCGGGCCTTCTACAGCGGCTGGTACAAGGAACTGGTGACTGACTTACCCGTGGTCAAGCACGGCATGCTGAGCCTGAGCGACAAGCCCGGTCTGGGCCTGGAGCTGCTGCCCGATCTGCACTTGCGCGCAGATGCCACGCTGCGCGTCAGCCAGTGACCTTGGCTGACTTGGGCGAGGCCGGGCGCACCACGTCGTGTGGCAGCAGGGTTTCGCGGCAGTGGCTGCAGGCCACAGTTCCTGGCGTGCTTTGGCCGCAGCTGCGGTGGCGCCAGGCGATCGTGTCGGGGCCGCTGGCCAGGGCCTGGCCCCAGGCACTCAGTGTGAGCAGGTAGGGGAATAGCGCGGTCCCGGCCGGCGCTAACCTGTAGCTGGCGCGCCGCGCATCGTCCGGGTCGGGCTGCCTGCGCAGTACGTCCAGCAGGCACAAACGCTGCAGGCGCTGCGCCAGCACCGCACTGCTGATGGCCAGGGCCTGCACATACTCGTCGTAGCGGGTGAGGCCCAACATCGACGCCGCCACCAGCAGCAGCGACCAGCGGTCGTCAATCACGGCCAGAATGTCGCGCCCCAGCGCCGGTGCGCCGGCCGGCTGTGGCTTGCGCCATCGTCGGTTGCGCTCGGTCCGCAGTGGCAGGGGGCTGGCGCCGGCCAACAGCTCCGGCTGCATATTGGGCAGTGACAGCGGCGCGGCACAGTGCGGGCACAACAGCTGCGGCGTGCAGGTATGGCCGCAGCGCCGATGCAGCAGCTTTTTCGGCATCAAGTGATGCGGGTCGCCCCAACGCCTGTCCCAGCGCCAACTGGCCAGCACATGGCCGTACAGATCCTTGCCGAGCGGCGTCAAGCGGTACTCTTCGCGCGCCGGATGTGTCTGGTATTGGTGCCGGCGCAGTAGGCCCATCTCGACCAAGCCGCGCAGACGCAGGCTCAGGGTCTGACGCGGGATGCCCAGTGCCTGCTGGAAGGTCTCGAACTGGCGGGCCCCCAGAAAAGCCGCGCGGATGATGGCGTTCGACCAGGGTTCGGTGATGCGGTCAATCGCGCTTGCCAGGTGGCTGCCCCGCAGCGCCACCCCCCAGTCTTCTGCTGTCGGCATGCGGCCGCTTTATCCGGTGCCCCGCTACTGGGTGTAGACGCCGCCATCCACGATGAGCATTTCACCGTTGATGAACGCCGCCGCCGGGCCCAGCAGGAACAGGATGGGACCGGTCATGTCTTGTGGTTCGGCCATGCGTTTCATCGGCACCCGCTGGCCATACTTGTCGGCATCGATGCCGTCGAAGATCTGTTCGCGACCAGTGCCACCGGTCAGAAAGGCGGTGTTGGTCAGGCCCGGCGCCACCGCATTGACGCGAACCCGCGGCGCATTTTCGCGCGCCAAGCCCTTGGTCAGTGCCACGACACCGGCCTTGGCGGCGCCATAGTGGGTGTAGCCTTTGACGACATCAACCGCCATGGTCGACGCCACGCTGACCATCGCCCCCTGACCTGACCGGTGCAGCAGCGGCAGGGCGGCCCGGGCGCACAGAAAGTGGCAGCGCAGATTGCCGGCGATGATCTCGTCAAACACGGCCACCGACAACTCGGCTATCGGTTGCCAACCCTTGAAAAACCCAGCCAGGTTGACAAAGCCATCCAGCGCCGGCCAGTGCTGGCCCAGCGTGCCAAAGGCGGCCGCCACGCTGGCTTCGTCGCTGCCGTCCATGGCAATGGCCAGCACCTGCGCGGGGGGCGGGTTCTGCGCCAGGGAGCTGGGCAGGTCCAGCACCGCCACCGCTACGCCGGTGTCCAGCAGGCCCTGCACCAATTGACGGCCCATGCCGCCGCAGCCGCCAACCACTGCCACCCGGGCGCCGGGTGGCGGGCCCAGGCGGGCTGGGTCAAAGACCGGGCTGCTCATGCTGCTACTGATGCAATGACGGCCGTGGCGATCACTGCAGCAAGTCGCTGACCGAGACCCAACGCCCGCCCGTAGCCTGGTCCACCCGCACTGTCTCCGGGTCAATGTGGTTGGCTTTGAAGCTCTTGGGGCCGTAGAAAATCAGACCCTTGTCGTCATAGCCGGTGGTCTGCAATGCCTTGGCTACTTTGTCGGCAGTCACGTCGCGACCTGCGGCGGCAAGCCCCTTGACAAACCAATCGGTGTACACATAAGACAGCAGCGCGTTTTCATCGGGTTCCATGTTGTTGAAGCGCTTTTTGAAGCTGTCTTTCCAGCCCTTGACTTCGGGTGCATCGGTGCCGGCTTTCCAGACGCCGACGCCATACAAGCCCTCAACCGTGTCCTTGCCCAGTTGCAGCACGATGCCGGTGCGGCCAGGGTTGCCTGTTAATACCTTGACATCGGTCCAGCCCAGCTTCTTGACCTCAGACATGATGCCCACGGTTTCGCGGGTGACGGTGGCGATCACGATCAGGTCGGTGCCTGCGGCCTTCATGCGGGCCACCTGTGAAGAGAAGTCAATGTCGGCCACCTTGTAGCCAGCCTCTGCCACCAGGGTCAGGCCGTTGGCCTGCACCGCTGACTTGACGCCAACGCCCATCAGGTCACCGAGCGGGCCCTCTTGGTAGATGTAGCCCACTTTTTTGGCGCCGTGCTTTTTGATCATCCAGTCGACACCTTTGTGCATCACGGTGTTGTAGTTGGGCGTGGTGGTGAACAGCAAGGGGCTTTTGCCAGAGATTTGCTGGATCACGGACGAGGCCGCCCAAGGCGAAAAGTACAGCACGCCGGCATCGACCGCTTTCTTGACTGTGGCGGCATTCGGGCCTGAGCCGAACGGGTTGACGATGGCAAACACGTCGTCGCTGCGGATCAGCTTGTCCACCGCGCGCACGGCCAGCTGCGGCTGGCTGCCGTTGTCTTCCACCACGATGCGCAGCTTGCGGCCATTGATGCCGCCAGCCTCATTAACTTCATCGATGCGCATCTGCATGCCATTGCGCAGGTGCGGCATGCCGGCCGCGACCGGGCCGGACAGATCCATGTGCGTGCCCAGGACAATTTCCTTGTCCGTGACCCCGCCCGCCTGGGCAGTGGTCCCCAGCATCGCCGCCAGCAGCGCAGCTGGCAAAAATTTGAAATAACGCTTCATCACGGTCTCCTTCTTTGGTTGATCGACAGGCAAAAAATAGTGGTGCTCGGTGCGGTTTCAGGTCGTAGCGTACATGCTGGCAATCACGCTGGCGTATTTGCTGGCCATGACCTTGCGCTTGAGCTTCATGGTGGGTGTGAGTTCATCGTCCTCGGCGGTCAACAGCTGGGCAATGATGCGGAAATCCTTGATTTGCTCCACCCGTGCCAGCCGGGTATTGACCTGTTCTAGTTCGGCCTGGATCAGGGCCAGTACCTCAGGCGCGCGCGTCATGCTGGCGTAGTCGGTGTAGGGCACCTGCCGGTCTTGGGCAAATTTGGCCACGTTGTCCTGGTCCAGCATCACCAGGCAGGTCAGGTAGTGGCGGCCCTCACCAACCACCACCGCGTCCGCGATGTAGGGGCTGAACTTGAGGTGGTTTTCAATGTTGCTGGGCGTGATGTTCTTGCCGCCAGAGGTGATGATGATGTCCTTGAGCCGGTCCTTGATGCTCAGGAAGCCATCGGTATCGATGGTGCCGCAGTCGCCGGTGTGCAGCCAGCCATCAGCGTCGATGGTCTCCCGCGTTTTCTCCGGCAGGTTCCAGTAGCCAGCGAAAACATTGGGCCCGCGCACCAGCACCTCGTCATCGGCGCCGAGCCGGATTTCGGTGCCTTGTGCGCACACCCCGGCGGTGCCGATGCGGATGCGGTCGGCCGGCATCGAGGTGCAGAAACCGCAGGTCTCGGTCATGCCAAAGGCTTCCAGCAGGTCAATGCCGACGGCCATGTACCAGCGCAACAGGTCGGGCGGCACAGGGGCGGCGCCGGTCATGGCGGTCTTGATGTTCTGCAGCCCGAGAAAGCTGCGCAAATTGGACAGCACCAGCTTTTGCTGCCAGGCGTAGCGCGTGGCGCGCCAGCCGGTGATGGGCCGGCCATCGAGCCGGGCCTGCACCATGGCCGCGCCCTCGGCCAACACCTGGGCATAGACTTTGCGGGCCACCGGCAGGGCATCCTGCATGTACAGGGTGACCTGGGAGTACATTTTTTCCCAGAACCGGGGCGGGCCGAAGATCACATGGGGCGCAACCTCACGCACGTCGTTGAAGACGGTGCCGGCGTTCTCCGGAAAATGCACGGTCTGACCCTGCGCCAGTGGGTTGTAGGCGGTGCTCATGCGCTCGGCGATGTGGCACAGCGGCAGAAAAGACAGGGTCCGGTCCAGCGGCTGCAGCTGCAGGTACTGCTGCACGCTGTTGATCTGAAACATCAGGTTGCGGTTGCTGACCATGGCCCCTTTCGGTGCGCCGGTGGTGCCCGAGGTGTAGACCAGGAACGCAATGTCCTCGGGCCGGCTGGCGTCGATGGCCGCGTCAAAGCGCTGCGGGTCGGTCGCGGCCAGCGCCTGGCCCTGCGCCAGGAACAGCTCAAACGGGGTGGCCATCGGGTCCGCCAGGTCGCGCAGGCCTTTCAGGTCGGTGATGACGATGCGCTGCAGCGCCGGGCAGTGGCCGCGCACGGCCAGCACCTTGTCGTACTGCTCTTGGTTTTCTACAAACAGCACGCGCACGCCAGCGTCCTGCAGAACGTACTGCACCTGCTCTGGCGACGAGGTGGGGTAGATGCCCGTGCTCAAAATGCCCATGCACTGCGCACCGAGGTCGGCGTACAACCATTCGGGCCGGTTTTCGGACAGGATGGCGATCGCCTCGCCGCGTTGCAGGCCCAGGCCGTGCAGCGCCATGCCGATGGCACCGGCCCGCTTAAAGTACTCAGACCAGCTGGTCGAGGCCCAGATGCCTTTTTTCTTGTGGCGTAGAGCTGCCTGCGCCGCCCAGTCCCGGCTGCGGTCGCGGAACAGTTTTTGGGGCGTGTCCTGGCCGTAAGCCTGGATGGGCGAGGATGAGGATGAGGGTGAGGGCGTGGCGATAGACATCGTGCAACTACCTCCAGGTCTTGCGCCGTTTCCAGCGCTGTTTTTGACCGTCTTCGCGTGGCTGCTGGTGGCCGCCGCCCAGGTAGAACTCTTTCACATCGTCCTTGGCCATCAACTCGGCGCAGGTGCCAGCGGCCACAATCCGGCCCAGCTCCATGATGTAGCCATCGTCGGCCGTTGCCAGAGCAATGGCGGCATTTTGTTCCACCACCAGAATCGCCGTGCCCAGCTCGGTGTTGATGCGCCGAACGATGGCAAATATCTCGCGCGTCAGCAGGGGCGACAGGCCCAACGATGGCTCATCCAGCAGCAGCACCGAAGGCCGTGCCATCAGCGCCCGGCCGATGGCCAGCATTTGTTGTTCGCCACCCGACAGCAGGCCACCATGCTGGTCCTGCCGCTCCAGCAAGCGCGGAAACCAGGTGAAGACCCGGGCCAGATCGGCCTCAAGATGCTCGCGTCCGGCGCGGGCAAAGGTGCCCATCATCAGGTTCTCGCGTACGGACAAAAAGGGAAACACCTGGCGGCCTTCGGGCACCAGAACCACGCCGCCGCGCGCCACCTGGTCCGGGTCTTGCCCATGGATCGCCTGGCCCTTGTAGTTGATGCTGCCCTTGAACGGGTCGATCACCCCGGCAATCGTGTTGAGCAGCGTGGTCTTGCCAGCGCCGTTGGCCCCGAGCACGGTCACGATGCGGCCGGGCTGGACCTCCAGATTGATGCCCTTGATGGCATTGACCGGGCCGTACCAGGTTTCCAGGTTCTTGACGGCGAGCACGGGTGTTGTTGCGGCCATGGCGTCAGGCCCCCAGGTAGGCGGCAATCACTGCAGGGTCACTCTGTACCTCTGCGGGCGTGCCAAGTGCCAGCACCTGCCCCATGTTCATGCACAGCACGCGGTCGGCGGCCTCCGACACCAGCGACATGTCGTGCTCGACCATGATCACGGTGATGCCGAGGTCTTTCTGGATGTCATCGATCCAGAAGGCGAGCTCCCGGGTTTCTTCCGGGTTGAGGCCGGAGGCCGGTTCATCCAGCAGCAGCAGGCGGGGTTGGGTGGCCAGCGCCCGCGCCAGCTCCACCACCTTGCGCACGCCGTAGGGCAGGCCGGCGACCGGGCTGTTGCGGTAGGGCATGAGATCGAGCAACTGGATCACGTCTTCCACCTGGTCGCGCGAGGCGGCCTCGGCCGCGCGCACCGCCGGCGTCCACAGCCACTGGGCGGCAAAGCTGCCGTGCGGGAAACGGTGCCGGCCCAGCAGCAGGTTGTCCAGCACGGTACCGCCTTCAAACAACTCGATGTTTTGAAAGGTGCGCCCGATGCCGCTGTGCACCACCTTGTGGCGCGGCAGTGCGGTGATGTCCTGGCCCTCGAACACCACCCGGCCCTGGGTCGGATCGAACACCCGGGTGATCACGTTCAGGATCGAGGTCTTGCCGGCGCCATTGGGGCCAATGATGGCAAACACCTCGCCCTGCTCGACCGAGAAGCTGACATTGCCGATAGCCTGCACGCCACCAAAGCGCAGCGACAGGTCGGAGACGGAAAACACGCTCACTTGTAACGCTCCGACTTCATGTAACTCTTGCCGCGTTTGAACATGTCTTGCCGGTACAGCGGAAAGGTCTCCAGAAAGGTCTTGAACTTGATCCAGCGGCCGTTCAGCCCTTTGGGCTCAAACAGCACAAACAGGGCCAGCACCAGGCCGAAGACGAAGATTTCCAGTCCGAACTGCTTGGCGATGTGGTCAGGCAGCAGCGGCTTGATGCGCGAGATGAAGGTCGGCAGCATGCTGATCAGGATGGCCCCCAGGATGGCGCCGCGCAGCGACCCTAAACCGCCGATGGTCACCATCAACACCAGCTCCAGCGACAGGATCAGACCAAAGCCCTCCGGCGTCAGGAACCCGACATGGTGCGCGAGCAGCGCGCCGCCCAGACCGGTGATGCTGGCCGACACCACAAAGGCCAGCACCTTGTAACCTGCGACCCAGATGCCCAGGCCGTAGGCTGCGGCCTCGGAGTCGCGCACGCCCATGAAGGCTCGTCCGGTTTTGGCCCGCATCAGGTTGAGCAAACCCAGCAGTACCAGCACCAGCACCACCAGGCACAGGTAGTAAAACGACTGCAGCTTGGACAGGTCGAGCCCGAACAACTGCGGGCTGTTGACCGAGACCCCATTGAAGCCACCGGTCACGCTTTTCCAGCGGCCAATCACATGCTCGGTCAGGATGGCGAAGGCCAGTGTCACCATGGCCAGGTAAAGCCCGGACACCCGGATCGCCGGCAGCCCGATGATCAGCCCGATGAGGCCCGTAAATGCGGCGGCCAGCAACATCGACGGCACCAGCGGCACCCCGTGCGCGAGCAGCCAGGTGTGGGTATAGGCGCCGATGGCGATGAACGCCGAATGGCCCAGTGACACCTGCCCGGTGTAGCCGACCAGCACCATCAGGCCCAGGCTGACAATGCACATGATGAACACGTAGCTGAGCTCGCCCACCACATACTTGGGCATGACCCAGGGCGCGATCAGCAGCGCCACCATCAGCAGGCTGTAGGCCAGCCGGCCAGGCAGGTAGCGCAACAGGGCGTGGCCGTCGCGGTAGCTGGTGTCGTAGGCGAAGCGCATGGGCGTGGCTCTGGTCAGACCCGGCGGCCGTGGGCTTCACCGAGCAGCCCGCGCGGCCACAGGATCAGCACGCCAATGAGCACGATGTAGGCCATGGCATCCTTGAATCCGTCGGGCAGGTAGACCCCGGAAAACTGCTCGATCACGCCCAGCAGCAGGCCGCCCAGGATGGCGCCCGGCACACTGCCGAAGCCACCCAGCACCAAGGCGGCCAGGGCTTTGAGTACCACGATCCAAAGCCCGATGTCGACCAGTGCGATTGGCGCCAGCAGCAGGCCGCAGACCGCTGCGATAGCGCCAGAGATGGCCCATACCATCGAGGTCACGCGTTTGACGCGGATGCCGCTCAGGTAGGCCGCCAGCTGGTTTTGCGAGGCCGCCTGGATGGAGGTGCCCAGCGCCGTCTTCTTCAGGAACCAGAACAGCACCAGCGTGATCAGCAAAGCCATGCCGACGATGGCCAGACTGAGGTCATTCACCACCAGCGTGCCGATCTGGGTTTTCTGACCGGTCCAGGGCGTGGGGTAGGTGCGCGAGTCCGGGCCGAAGGACATGCTGACCAAACCGCGCAGCATGAAGGCAATGGCAATGGTCAGCATCACGCCGGCAAATTGCGGCTGGCCCACGATCAGCCGCATGATGCGGGCATCGAGCAGCCAGCTGAACGCCGCTGCCAGTAGCACCGTGGTCAGCGTGGCCAGCCAGAAGGGCCAACCCAGACCGACGATCAGGCCCCAGCCGACAAACGAGGAGGCCATGAGCACGTCACCATGGGCAAAATTGAGGACTTCGGTCGCTTTGTAGGTCAGGACCAAGCCCAGCGCCACCAGCGCGTAGATGGCGCCAATCGCGACCCCATTGAGGGTCAGCTGCAGCAATTGGGCAAGGTCGGGATTCAAGGTGGAGGTCCGCGCTGACTTAGTCTAGTTGGGAAAGTGATATCTTGGCACATCCGCCCTTGGCCGTCCATCGGGCAAGCACGCGATTGAAGCAAATCCAGGGTAAACACTTAGGCTGCGAGTCGCTCAATCACCATGGCGCTGGCCACGCCGGCGGCGCCGCAAATCGCAATGCAGCCGTAGCGTTGCTCGCGCCGTTCCAACTCGTCGATCAGCACGCTGACCAAGGCGGCGCCGGTGCAACCCATGGCGTGACCGATGGCGATGGCGCCGCCATTCACATTGACGCGGTCGGCGTCCACCTGCATGTCGTCCATGAAGTGCAGGGCCATGGCGGCAAAGCCTTCGTTGATTTCAAACAGGTCAATGTCGGCGGGGCGCAAGCCTGCGCGTTGCAGCGCCAGGCGGGCTGCATCGACGGTGCCCGTGAGTGCCAGCATGCGGTCGGAGCCGATATCGGCCAGGCCGAGAATGCGCGCACGGCCGCGCAGTCCGGCGCGCTCGACCGCGGCGGGCGAGCCCACCAAAACAGCGGCAGCGGCATCGGCCATGGCAGGTGAATTGCCCGCGTGGTGCACATGGTGAATGGTGGGCAGCTGGTAGCGCCGGCACAGCTGCGCGTCCCAGCCCGCATCGCCCCCTTTGGCGCCCCACTGGGCAAAGGCGGGCTGCATGACCGCCAGGGATTCGGCGGTGGTGGCCGGGCGGATGTTTTCGTCCCGGTCGAGCAGCAGCTGGCCGTCAGCACCGGTTACCGGCATCATGGAGGGCGGCCGCCCCCGGGCGGCGGCGGCTGCCGCTCGCTGCTGGGAGCTCGCCGCATAGGCGTCGAGCTGCGCGCGGGTATAGCCACGCTGGGTCGCGATGGCGTCGGCTGCGATACCGATCGGCACCAGGCGTGCCTGGGCCTGCAACGCCAGGTCGTGGGTCAGCGGCCCCTGGTCGCTGCCCATGGGCACGCGTGACATCATTTCGATGCCGCCGCCCAGAGCCAGGGTGTCGCCATACAGCGCCTGCAGTGCTGCAAAGTTGGTGGCCGACAAGCCGGATGCGCAAAAGCGGTTGAGGGTCACGGCCGACACCCGGTCACTCCAGCCGGCCAAAGGCAGCGCCAGGGTGCCCACGCTGCTGCCCTGCTCGCCGGTTTGGGACACGCAGCCGAAGATGGCATCGTTGACGAGCCCGGTGTCCACCCCGCTACGGCTGGCCAACGCGACCAGCGCCTGGGCCAGCAGCTCGGCCGGCTTGAGGCTCTTCAGACTGCCTTTGTCATTGCCCTTGCCGCGGGGCGTGCGCACGGCCTCTGCGATGATGGCGTAGGTCATGTTGTGTTCTCCGGCAGGTGTTGGGCCAGCTCCTCGAGCAGCCTGGCAAATGAGTCGTTGGCGCTTGGATAGCTTTGGACGCTCAGCTTGGCCAATTCAGTGAAGACTTCACCGGGCGGCCCGGCGTCCAGTGCCAGGGCTTGCGTTTCGCCGACCGAGGCGCGGCGTAGTAACCCCGCACCACTCACCAGCACCTCACCATTGATCGCACAGGCCTCGCTGCACAGCCAGCTCACCAGCGGTGCCACCAGCGCCGGATCAAAGCGGCTGGCCATACGCTCATCCATGTAGGGCGCGGTCATCTGGGAGTAGCCGTAGGGGGCAATCACATTGACCCGCACCTGATGGCGCTGGCCTTCCAGGGCCAGCGCACGCATCAGGCCGATCACCGCCGACTTGGCGGCGCTGTAAGCCGACTGCCCGTGATTGCCGTACAGGCCGGCACTGGAGGCCGTCAGCACCATGCGCCCGTAGCGCTGCTGAATCAGGTGCGGCCATGCGGCATGCGCCAGATGCAGGTTGCCAAAAAAGCTGGTGTCAAAGATCGCACGGAAATCGGCCAAACCCTGCTTGATGAAGGCGGTGGGGCTGTCAACGCCGGCGTTGGCCACCACGATGTCGAGTCGGCCAAAAGTTGCCAGCGCCTGCTCAACCATGGCTGTGCCGCTGTCCGGGTCGGACACATTGCTCCAGTTGGCGCAGGCGCGCCCACCGGCCGCCTCGATGGCAGCGACGGTCTGGGCTGCCGAGGTCTGAGCATCCGTTTCGCCGGCATGCCGGCGGTTGTTCACCAGCACCTGCGCACCAGACGCCGCCAGCTGCAGTGCGTAGGCGCGCCCCAGGCCTTTGCCCGCACCCGTCACGATGGCGGCGCGGCCGCTGAGGTCTGCGCCGGTTGTCACTTGGGCTTGCCCCAGGGGAAGAAGGTGGGCACGCGGGCCATGTAGGCCGCGTAGGAGGGCTTGGTTTTGGCCATGTAACGCTCCTGCATCGGCGTGGCTGATCCCGCACTCATGAACCAGGTCACATACGCGGGACAGGCCAGTGCCAGCCAGCCCCAGGGATGCACCAGGGCCAGCGCCCCGAAGCTCCACCACACCACCGACTCGCCAAAGTAGTTGGGGTGTCGGCTCAGGCGCCACAGGCCCTGGTCAAGCACTTGGCTGCGATCCGTGCGTTGTTTCTTGAAGCGTTCGAGTTGCAGGTCGCCCACCACTTGGAAGTAATACCCGACGCCAAACAGCAGCAAAGCCAGACCATGTTGCCAGCCCAGGGGCTGGGCGCCGATATGCACGGCCATGATCAGGCCGAGCGACCAGAGCCAGACAGTGACGCCCTGCATGGTGAAAACCTGGAAGAAGCTCCACCACCACCAGTGTTTGTCAAAACGCCGCCGCCATGCCGCGTAGCGGCCATCTTCGGCATGGCCGCGGTTGCGCAGTCCGATATGCAGCGACATGCGCAGACTCCACAGGGTCACCAGCATTGCGAGCATGACTTCATGGGGCGACCAGTTGCCACGCCAAAGAAGCAGGCTCATCACGGGGACGGAGGCCGCCAGGGGGTAGGCGACGTCCATGATGCCGCAATCCCGCTTCCAAAGACTCAGCAGCCAGACGCCGGTGAGCATCAGCCAACTGATGAGGCCGGCCTGCACGTACAGCTGCAGAAACTGGCCCAGCTGGCTGCTTGGGTCGACCATCAACCAGACCAAGCCGATCACCAGGGCGGCGATGGGGTAGACAAATTCACGCGCTGTTCCCACACGCAGCTCCGGGCGGCGCTTGAAATTCAGCAGGCCAGCCATCCAGACGAACCACAGGACCGCCGCCATCAGTGTCAGGGTATTTTTCATGGGGCGCTCAATAGTCCGTGACGAATAGCCGGGCCGTTGGCCCAGCAGGAGTGGGTGCCGCTGCAGAGCTTGTGCGGCAGCTCGATGCGACACACCGGCCCGTCGGTGAAACGCTTGCAGTCGATCAGCAGCGCCTCTGAGCGCTGGGTGGTCTCGTTGGTGATAAAGGTCACCAGGTAGCCATCGTCTTCATCCACGGCGTTGATGCGCGGGGCGAACGGCGCCTCGCTGGCGTACTGGCCGTCGGGCAGCGCAATTTGCCACGACTCCCCGGTGTGCAGGTCGTGCTTGACATAGCCGTTGAACAAAAACCAGCCTGGCACCTGTACGGCGCTGTAGATGTAGCGGTAGGGGCGCCCGGCATAGCGCTGGTTGATCATGCCGAACTCCAGCGTACGGTCATCGAGGCGCTGCTCGCTGGTCTGCCCGGTGCTCAGGTTGAAGCGCCAGCGGTGCAGCCGGGTCTTCATCTTGTACTGGTCCAGGTACGACATCATGCGCTCGTAGCCCTTGGGCGCACCTTCAAAGTTCTTCGGTTCGGGCTCTTCCTGGAAGTAGCCATCCAGGATGATCTCGTCGCCTTCTTCATAGGCATTGAGCCAGTGCAGCACAAAGGTGGGTGCGGCTTCAAACCAGCGGATGTCCTGCGGCTGACCCCGTCGGGGAATGATGGCAAAGCGCGAGGGTTGGTCGGCATGGAACTTGACCACGTGCTTGCCCTGCTTCAGCAACTCCGGGTCCCAGTACAGCGGAAAATCGTTCAGGATGGCGTAGTGCTCGGTGAAGCACATGTCATGCGGCAGCCGCGGCCCGGGCAGCGGGATGGGCACGTAGTGCACCAGTTGGTCGTGCCGGTCCACCACGCCGTAGTGCATGTAGGGCGCATGCTTGGAGTAGTTGAAAAACAGCATCTCGCCCGTGGCCTCATCGACTTTCATGTGGGCCGAAATGCCGTCCAGCGGCGACCAGGCCGGAATGCCCTGCTGCGCCAGCGTGAACGGGTCCAGTCGGTAGCCCTCACCGCATTGGTAGTAGGACGTGAATGCGCGCCCGGCATGCACCACCACATCGGTGCTGGAGGCGTCCTTGATTGAGCCATGTGCGCCCCAGCCAGGTCGGGCTGACAGCGCCGGGTTTTCCATCAGACCAGCCCAGAGCCGTTTGCCGGCCTCCTGTTCGGCGCTGAGGCCCTTGGTTTGTACAAAGCGGTTGCGGTAACTGGCTTTGCCGTTTTGGAAGCTGATCATGTGAACCATGCCGTCACCGTCAAACGGGTGGTAACGGCCGATCGACCGGTAGACCGGGTTCTGGGTGTTGCGCAGGTAAATGCCGTCAATGTCATCGGGAATCTTGCCCGAGAGCACCGGCATGTCGGTGGCGTTGACTTCTTCGAGTAGCGGCGTCCAAGCCCCTTGCAAGTAGGGGTGGTCACCCGGCTCAATGTCGGTTTCAAGACGGCGGATCAACTCGGTCGACATAAGAACTCCTTGGTGCGTCAGTCGGGTGCATCAGAAAAGGAAACGTCCCAAGGCAAGACCGGCGCCCGACAGGCGCTGCACAGTACCTTGGGCACAAAGCGGTGACCACAGTCCTTGTGGACGGGTCGGATGGAACTGGGTTGTTGCAAGTAGTCGCGGCTGGCCCAGGTGGAAAAGCAGACCAGGTAACCAAACAGGTCGCGGCTCGCCGGCGTCAGGCGGTAGCGCATGCGTCGCGCGTCGGCAACATCGGGCTGCGCCAGCAACAGACCGGTCTCAACCATGCCGCTGAGCCGCCGGGCCAGCACGCTGCTAGCAATCCCCAGCACCCGGCTAAGTTCGTCAAAGTAGTGACAGCCAAGCACCACCGCTGTCACGATCAGCAGCGACCAGCGGTCCACCCGCAGGCCCTGGCCCATGCTCTGCGTGCTGGCGCTGGTAACCCGGGCATTGCGGCTGAGGTCTTCGGCCAGCAGCAATTCCGGCACGGGTTGCAAGCTGAAGCTCAGGTCGTTCATGCCAGCTTTTTCGCTGCAGGCGGTGCAGGCCAGCACCGGCAGGAACGCCTTACCGCAGCTGTGGTGGCGCAAGTAGCCGGGCAAGCTGCGTACGCGCTGACCCCAACGGCGCTCCCACATCCAGATCATCAGCACCTGATCGTAGAGTTTGAGCCCGGCTTGTGTGAGGTGGTAGGCCTGGCGCAAAGGGCGCTCTTGGTAAGGTTGCTGGCGCAGCAGCCCTAACTTGACCAGCTTGCCAAGCCGGTCGGTCAAGGTGGAGCGTGGGATGGTCAGTTGCACCTGCCAATCCTCAAATCGCTTCACGCCGGTAAAAGCGCCCAGTAGTACGGCCGCCGTCCAGCGGTCGCCCATCACCTTGAGGCCGTGGTTGAGCGTGCTGCTCAACAGGGCGTCGTGGGTGAGTTGCAGGTCCACCATGGGCGGCGCCAGCGGCAGGTTCAGGCCGGGCAGGCCACCACAAAGCTCACCACGGTAGCGCAGGAGCCGCCGATGTTGAGCGTCTGGATGCGCTGCGCCCCTTCAATCTGGCAGTCACCGGCTGTGCCAGTGACTTGTCGCGAAGCGTCAAACAACATGCGCGTGCCGGTAGCGCCCACCGGGTGGCCGCAGCCGATCAGACCGCCGCTCATATTGACCGGGCAGCGGCCGCCGGGCTCGATGCTGCCATCCTCCACCGCCTGCCAGCTTTGGCCGGGCGGGGTCAGCCCCAGATGGTCGATCGCCATGTACTCGGTGGTGGTGAAGCAGTCATGGGTTTCTACGCCTTGCATGGCCTCGATGCCGCTCACGTCGGCGCGACGCCAGGCGTCCTCGATGGTGTCGCGCACATGGGGAAAGACATAGGCGGCATCAGCGCTGCGGACCAGCTTGTCCTTGAGCTTGAGGCCGGCATTGCGGTGGCCCCAGCCGGCGATATGCGGCAGGTTGGCCAGCGTGCTGCCTCGACGCTGGGCGTGGGCCTGGGCGAAGCTGGCCGAAGCCAACACCACGGCGCATGCGCCATCGGTGATCTGGCCACAGTCTTGCCGTCGGGTACCTGGCTCGATCATCGGGTTGGCCTGGTCGTCATCGGTGAAACTCAGGGCATCGAAAGCCCACTGGCGGGTCTGGGCCAGCGGGTTGCGCCGGGCGTGGCTGTAG
>CALPLW020000018.1 GCA_943324505.2 Comamonas sp. lk | reverse complement strand
GCTTTGGCTTCGCTTGCGCGGCCTTGGCGGGGCGGCCCAAGGTGGTTCAGGCCGTGCGAGTGGGGACTGGGGTGTGCGATTGGCCGGTTTGGCGCTGGCCAGCAGTGCGGCGTGGGCGTTGTGGATGGGCCTGGCCCATAATGCCGCGCCCTGGTGCGTGGTGGGGTGAGTGGCCACCGGCTGCGCCAAGGTTTACGTCAAATGCAGGCTTTGTGAGCCGATCCAGCGTTGTCCCGGCTCAAGGCGCACTGCCTGGCTGAGCTGTGCGGCCTCGATGCACAGCATATTCCTGTAGCCCTGCGGCGCCATATCTGGCAGTGTGGCGCACATGGTTTCACCAGGGTTCCAGACCACGACGTCTGAAAAGCCCCGTTGACGGATGGCAATTCGGCGCAGCGCTGCCCCCTGTTGTTCGAGCAGCAGCAGGTCTGGCTGGCATTGGCGATAGACACGGTTGAGTTGGGCCTTGGTCGCCAACAGGGCTTCAGACTGTTTCTTTTCCTGCTGGTCGACCGCATCGATGTAGGGCAGGCCCTCGAGGCCAAGGACCTTGGCTTGGTCGATGTCGCTTAAGGCCAAGTATGTATGCAGTGCACCGGTGAAATCGAAGGGGGTCGTCCCGGTGTTCAGGCAACTGAGCTCCATAAGCAACTCGCGCCCAATGATCTTGATGCGCAGGCTTAAGGTGAACTGGTGCGGCCACAGATTGCGTGTGGTGGTGTCGTCGCTCAGGCTCAGCACCGCCGTGCTTGCGTCGCTGTTGGCCTGGTCCAGGTGCCAGGGCCGAGTGCGCGCAAAGCCGTGTTGGGCCAGAGGGCCGAGCTTGGCAAATTGGGGGAACACCACGGGCACACCACCCCGCACCGGGCTGCCCGCTTCCAGTACCGAAGCGGGTGACAGGTAGAGCTGCTCGCCGGCGTCGACGGGCATCCAGGACAAAAGTTGAGCGCCCTGCAGCAGGATGCGGGCTTGCGCCCCGTCCGGCCCACGGAGCCCAACGCTTGGCAGGCCCTGAGCCTTTGGATCCGCGCTCATGCCGCGCTTGGCTCAAGCAACTGCAGCAGGCCATCCAACAGCAGCGGCACTGCAGCCCCCTCCTGTTCGAGCTGATGGCTGCTGTTTTGAGCCTCCAGCCGGGGCAAGGGCAAATCGACCAGCAGGCCGCGCTTTGAAAATGCCTCGGTAAAGGCCGCCCACGCGCCTGGGTTTTCAATAAACGGGCCTGTGATCACCAGGTGGCTCGGGAAAAACACCCGGCATAGGTTGCTGGCAGCCAAGACCACCTCTTGCAGCGCCAGGCGAAAGGCAGGGTGCTCGGTCAGCGGCATGGCGCGCAGCAATTCAGCGGCCTGTGTTTCGTCCATTGCGTCATCAAAGCTCTCCCCCAGCAATTGGGGCCCGATCGCCCATAGGGCAGCCACCGTTTCTAGGCAGCCGCTGTGTCCGCACCTGCATCGCAGGTTTCGGTTGGACAACTGCCAATGGCCGACCTCTCCAAATCCAGTGGTGTTGTCAACACTGGCCCCATGGCTTGCGCTGAAGGCGGCCCCGATGCCGTAGCCCCAATGCAGCATCAGCGTGCGCTCCGTGGCTCCCTCAGTTCCCCGGCGGATGCACCTGGCTCGCAGTTGCGCGTCCATGTTGCGGACAACATTCAGTGCGCCTCCGGCAGGCACTGGGAGGGCTGTTAGCTTAAAGTTTCTGATGCCCGGCCAACGCGCGGCAAATACCCAATTGGCCTCGTCGACGTTGATCAGCCCTGCTAATGCGTAGCTGATGCCCACCATGTGCGTGCCCTGCGGAAGTCGCGACAGGGCACGTTGCTGCAGCGCTGTGAGTATGGCATCCATGGCTGCGTTATCACCCTGGGGCTCGACAACGGCGCTGTCGTGCCAGATTTCCTGTCCCAGCAGGTTGACTGTGACCAGGTGCAGTGCCTGGCTGTGCACCATCAAGACGGCCACGGCCAGGCGGTTGGGATTGGCGATCAACTGCCCCAGGGGACGACCACGACCACCGGGCCTGCTGGGCAATTCGGTGACCAGTTGGGCTTTGACCATGGCAGCAACCCATGCTGACACCGTGGTTGATCGCACCCGCAAATGTTTGGAAATAGCGATTCTTGATGTGGCAACCCCCATCAAAATTGACACAAATGCCAGGGCTGCACCGCCTTGGCCGGTTATTCCCAGCCATTCAACCCATGCCGGCGGCTCAAATGTCGCGCTCGCTGGACCCATCCGATGCGGGGTCTTCAGCGGCTGCAGCTGGGTCAGTTTAGGCATGGCTAAATTTTAAGACGACCGTGTTTGTTAAGGGGGAAGTTTCACGAATAATTCGCTGACATAAGGATAAACCCGATGTTGGGCGTTTAGCGATTGATTTAAAAACTTACTAGTTCTAAAATCGCAGACGATGCGTCAATTTGGATGCAGAGCATGGTGGCGTTTATCCTTTCCAGGAGATGGTTAATGACTGATTTTTCCAGTGAATTCGATCGTCGGAATTTCTTGCGTGGCCTGTCCGGCGGCGCATTGGCCGGCGTTGTTGGTTTGCCCACTGCGGCCCACGCAGCGAGTCCGGACCTGCCCAAGCAGCCGGTGGCCATCAATGTGATGGACGTGGGCGGTGCCCTGGCCTTGATTCAGCCGGCGTTTGAAGATTACAAAAACACCCGGGGTCAGTATGTCTCGCGGATCGGCTTCATCAAAGCACCGGCCCCCGAACTGGCGAGCAAACTTAAAGTGCAGCAGGCGGCTGGGCGGCTAGACATTGATCTGGTGCTCACCGGCAGTGACGGTCTGGCGTCGGGGTTGGAGCAAGACCTTTGGCTCAAGATCCTTCCCGAGCACGACGTCAAGTTTCCTAATCTTGAGGCGAATTACGAGCCGGCTGCTCTGAGGCTGCACAAAGTTCAGGGCCGTGGCTTTGGCGTGGTGTGCAACTATTACCCATCGGGTCCCCTGATTGAGTACGCGCCTGAACGCGTCAAAAATGTACCCACCACCGCCGAGGAACTGCTGGCTTGGGCCAAGGCCAACCCCAACCGCTTCATGTATGCCCGCCCGGCCAACTCAGGCCCCGGTCGTACTTTCATGATGGGTCTGCCCTATCTCCTCAAGGACAAAGACCCGGCAGATCCCGTGGCAGGATGGGAAAAAACCTGGGCCTACCTGCAAGAGCTGGGCAAATATGTGGAGTACTACCCCACCGGTACAGGTGCAACCATGAAGGAGTTTGGTGAAGGTTCCCGCGACATCATCATCACAACCACCGGCTGGGACATCAATCCGCGCGCTTTGGGTATCGTGCCGAAATCAGCTGCCATCGGCACGCTCAAGGGCTTCCATTGGGTCTCAGACGCGTTCTTCATGTGCATTCCCAAAGGCATCTCGAACGACCGTTTGGCCGTCACGCTGGACGTCATGGCGCATATTCTCAAGCCCGAAATGCAGGCAATTTCTTACGACGAGGGCTACCTGTATCCGGGGCCAGCGGTCAAGAACGTTCCCTTGAGCCTGGCGCCCAAGCGCAGTCAGGATGTGATCCGTGAGTTTGGTCGTCCTGAATATGCCAGCCTGATTGCCAACAACCCGATTGAATTGCCACTCGACACCACCAAAATGGTGGTGGCTTTCCGGATGTGGGATCAAATGGTGGGGGCTAAACGCGCCAAATGATGTTGCGGACCGGACAAAACTTTCGCACGCTGCATATTGAGGGCATGGCGCGGACCTTTGGCGACTTCAAGGCGCTAAACGGGATCACGCTCGATATCCAGCGGGGGGAATTTGTTGCGCTTTTGGGGCCGTCGGGTTGTGGCAAGTCGACGGCACTGAATTGCATTGCGGGCTTGTTGCCCATGACCGGTGGCACCATTCGGCTTGACGACCAGCGCATTGACCTGCTGAAAACCGAGGACCGGGGTTTTGGCATGGTCTTCCAGAACTATGCGCTGTTTCCGCACATGACGGTGCGCGACAACATTGGTTTTGGCCTGCGCATGCGTGGCGTGCCCGGGGTCGAGCTGAGCCGTCGGGTAGAGGCCGCCGTGGCTCTGGTGCGCATGCAGGAGCAGGCTCACAAGCTGCCCGGCCAGTTGTCGGGCGGCCAGCAGCAACGGGTCGCGATTGCCCGCGCCATTGCCATAGAGCCGTCGCTGGTATTGATGGATGAGCCCCTGTCCAACCTGGACGCCAAGTTGCGCCTGGAGATGCGCCAGGAGATACGGCGCATCCATATGCAGCAGCATGCGACCACGGTTTATGTGACCCACGACCAGGAGGAGGCCTTGTCCTTGGCCGACCGCATCGTCGTGATGCGTGACGGCCAGGTGCAGCAGGTTGGCAGCCCCTCCGATTTGTATGACCTGCCCGTTGACTTGGCGGTCGCTGATTTCATGGGTTTTCGTAACCGATTGACTGGCAGGGTGCAAATGCAGCAGGGCCAGCGGGTCAGCGTGGCGTTCAGTGGCGCTGGTGTTGCCGTAGAGACGCTGACAGGCCGGGCGCGCCATGGCAGTTTGGGGGATAGGGTGGTCCTGGCCGCTCGCCCGGACGATCTCACCGTTCAGCCGCAGGGGCTACCCGGGATCTCTGCCGTCGTTGAAATGACCGAATACCGGGGTCGGGGTTTCCAGGCAACGGGCAAGACCGCCGATGGGCAGGCGGTGTATTTCTCGGTCGATCACGCGGTTCGCATCGGCGAGACCGTCGTTTTGGCCAGTAACCCGGACCGTGCCCTGGTTTACCCGGCATGACAACGCCATCGTCCAGTTGGCAGCAGAAGCTGGCCCGCCAGGGCATTGACGGCAGCACCTTGCTGGTGTTGCCTGCTGTGCTGTTGCTGCTGGGTCTGTTTGTCTACCCGTTTGCCTATGGCCTGTTTCTGTCTTTTCAACCCAAAGTGGGGGGCTGGCTGTCCAATTACCAACGCTTTTTCGGGGATCCGTTCTTGTTTGACACCCTGGGTAAGACGCTGGCGCTGGCGTTTCCGGTGACGGTTCTGAGTCTGTTACTGGCTGTGCCTGTTGCCATGCGGGTCCGACTGATGCAGCGGCAAAGGTTGCTCACCACCTTGCTGGTATTGCCCATGACCCTTGGGACCGTGCTGGTCGCGGAAGGCATGCTGGGCTATTTTGGTCCGCAAGGCTGGTTCAATCGGACCCTGATGCAATTTGGCCTGATCAGCAGCCAGGTCAAGCTGACCCACAATTATTGGGGCGTCCTGCTGTCACTGCTAATCACGGGGTTTCCGTTCACCTTTTTGCTGACACTCTCCCACGTGACGGGTATTGACCCGGCTCTGGAGCACGCTGCGGCCACACTAGGCGCCCGGCCGGCAGCGCGCTTCCGGCATATTTTTTTGCCCCTGCTGTTGCCGGGCCTGAGCATGACCTTTTGCCTGTCTTTCGTTCAGGCTTTTTCTGTCTTCCCGTCGGCGGTGCTGGTGGGCGAGCCAGCCGACGCCACCCGGGTTATTTCATTGGCCGCCTATCACGCGGCATTTGAAGAGTACGACGAGTCCATGGCCTCAGCGATCGCGATGCTGATGGGCGTCGTGCAACTTACTGTGGTGGTCGCTGTGCTGTCGCTGCGCTCATTGGTGTACCGCGGGCCGGTGGTCGGAGGCAAGGGCTGATGCGCACGTTCTTGGGCCAATTCAGGGCCTTCCAAGGCCTGCGAAGTACCGGCGCGACCCTGTGGGTGTATGCGGTCTGGGCCCTCACCGGGTGGTTTGTGCTGAACCTGTTGGCCCTGATAAGCAGCGTGGTGGTCAGCTCCTTTGCCACCCGTTGGTTGCGCTCCTGGTTGCCCGAAGGATGGACGTTGCGCTGGTACTCGTCCGCCTGGGCTGAATTTCAGCTGGGCGACATCTTAATCACCACATTTGCGGTCGTGGCGGCGGTCGCCCTGCTGGCGGGATTACTGGGGGTGCCGGCGGCTTACGCCTTGGCACGACGGGAGTTCCCCGGCAAGCGTTGGGTCATGCTGCTGTTTCTGGTGCCCCTGATGGTGCCGCCCGTGTCCTACGGTATTCCACTGGCCACGGTGCTCTACCAATTAGGCCCAGGGGGCACCATCTGGGGCGTTATCCTGGCCAATCTGGTTCCAACCGTTCCCTTTGTGATCTTGGTGATGATTCCTTTTATCGAACAGATTGACCCCAAAATCGAATCGGCAGCCAGGGTGTTTGGCGCGAGCACCCTCCAATTGTTTATCCGGGTGCTCGTCCCGATGTTGGCGCCGGGCGTACTGGCCGCACTGTTATTGGTCATGGTGCGCACGATAGCCATGTTTGAGCTCACCTTTTTGACCGCCGGCCCAACCAGCCAGACGCTGGTCGTGGCGCTGTACTACGCCGTGTTCGCATCGGGTGTGCGTGCCGTCCAATCGATTGATGCCATGGCCGTTATTTACATGACGATCACGCTGCTGTGGTTGCTGATTGCGCTGCGGTTTGTCAACCCGACGCAGTTGGTCAGCCGGGTTAAGCAGACGACTCCAACCCAATAAAGAGAGACACGAAACGTGCAAATACAACTGATCGACAAGGCCGCTGACCTGGGCCGCGAAGCAGCCAAATTCGGTGCGGCGGTGATACGGGAGGCCTTGGCGCGACGCGGTGAAGCCACGATCATCGTGGCCACTGGCGCAAGCCAGTTTGCCTTGCTGGAGGCTCTGGTGCGCGAACCCGACATCGATTGGTCGCGAGTGACGGCCTTTCATCTGGACGAATACATCAATTTGCCAGAAACACACGCAGCCAGTTTCAGGCTTTATTTGCGCCAACGCTTCTTGGCGCCCCTGGCTGTGCAGCCGACATTTGTTCCCGTGAATGGCGATGCGCCGGACCTGATAGCCGAGTTGGCGCGTCTCAATGCGTTGTTGGCGGGCCGGCCTGTGGACTTGTGTTTTGCTGGCATTGGCGAAAACGGGCACCTGGCATTCAACGACCCCCCGGCAGATTTTGAGGTTCAGGACCCTTATATCGTGGTGAATCTGGACGAAGGCTGCCGCCGACAGCAGTGGGGCGAGGGCTGGTTCCCAAGCTTGGAAGAGGTGCCTAAGCAGGCGATCTCCATGTCGATCAAGCAGATCATGCGCAGCAACACCCTGTTACTCACCATCCCTGACCAACGCAAGGCAGCGGCCGTCAAGCGGGCGGTTGAAGGCCCGGTGGACCCGGCCTGTCCGGCCTCCATCGTCCAGCTACACCCCAACTGCATGATCTTGCTCGATGCTGCGGCAGCCAGTGGCCTGTTGCAACGGCCGGCGTCGAGGCTCTGAGGCGTGGCGCTGGCATCTATAAGCACGGTCCATGGCCTGGACCCGGGAACAGGCCAGTCACTGACGGTCGAGGTCAAAAGCGGAGTCATCCAGGCCGTCCACAGGTCGCAAGCGGCTGCATCCGAATCAGGACAGGGCTGGCTGGCGGCCGGCCTGATTGATTTGCAGGTCAACGGCTACGCCGGGCATGACCTCAACGATGACCAGGTAACCCCTGAGACGGTGCAGGCGCTGGCACGAGCCATGCTGGCCAGCGGCGTCACCACTTTTTTACCGACCCTGATCACGGCGTCTGAGGCGCAGCTGACAAAGGCACTGGTGGCAGTGCAGGCGGCGCGGCGCCTGGACCCTGTCGTGGCAAACATGGTGCCTTATGTGCATGTGGAAGGCCCAGCCATCGCGCCCGAGGACGGTCCGCGTGGCGCCCATCCGGCCGCGCATGTTCGCGCGCCTAGCGTTGCTGAATTTGACCGATGGCAACAGGCCAGTGGCTCGGTGGTGGGCATGGTCACCCTGTCGCCGCACTGGCCTGAGTCTGCGGCCTATATTTCACATGTGGTCGCCTCGGGCGTGCACGTGGCGCTTGGGCACACCGACGCCAGCCCAGCCCAGATTGTCGCGGCGGTTGATGCCGGGGCACGCATTTCCACGCATCTGGGTAACGGCATGTACGCCATGATCAATCGCCGGCGAAACCCATTCTGGGCCCAGTTGGTTGATGACCGGCTCTGTGCCTCCTTCATTGCCGACGGGCACCACCTGGCGCCCGACCTGCTCAAGGTCATGTTGCGAAGCAAGGGCCTGGGGCAATCCATGATCGTCTCAGATGCGACCGCGATCGGCGGAATGTCAGCCGGCCACTACCAAGCTTCCATTGGTGGCGCCGTGACATTGAGTGCCAATGGTCGCTTGAGCATGGACGATGGCAGTGACCAGTACCTGGCAGGCGCAGCGCTGCCCTTGCTGGCTGGGGTGGCGAACCTGGTGCGCGATGGTGGACTGGGTCTGTCGGACGCGCTTGGCCTGGCCACGGTACAGCCCGGTCGCTGGGTCGGCGGGCGCGGCCTGCTGGCACCTGGGCAACCCGCCGACTTGATTCGATTCAATTGGGACACGACGATGGTTGCGCCCCAACTCACAGGTGTTTGGCTCGGTGGCCAGTCCATGATCTGACGGGCACGCCGGGCGCTCAATACTGCCTAAAGAAAGCTCAAACCATGAAAATTACCAATGCCCGCGTGATCGTCTGCAGCCCCGGCCGCAACTTTGTCACGCTCAAGATCGAGACCGATGAAGGCCTGACTGGCATCGGCGACGCCACCCTGAATGGGCGCGAGCTATCGGTGGTGAGTTACCTTACCGACCACGTGATTCCCTGCCTGATCGGGCGCGATGCCCACCAGATCGAGGACATCTGGCAGTTTTTGTACCGTGGCGCCTACTGGCGTCGGGGCCCGGTCACCATGAGCGCCATCGCCGCTGTGGACACCGCGCTGTGGGACATCAAGGCCAAGGCCGCCAACATGCCGCTGTACCAGTTGCTGGGCGGCCGCAGCCGCACCGGCGTCATGGTCTACGGCCACGCCAACGGACGCGATATCAGTCAGACGGTCGAGGAAGTCCTGCGTTACAAAGAGATGGGCTACCAGGCCATCCGTGCGCAAAGCGGCGTGCCGGGCCTGGACAAGGTGTACGGCGTGGGCAAGGGCACGATGTTTTATGAGCCGGCCGATGCCGACCTGCCCAGTGAGCACGATTGGTCTTCAGAGAAGTACCTGCTGCACACCCCCAAGCTATTTGATGCAGTGCGCCAGGCCGTCGGCCCCGACATCCATTTGTTGCACGACGTGCACCACCGGCTGACGCCGATTGAAGCCGCCCGGCTGGGCAAGGCGCTGGAGCCCTACCACCTGTTCTGGATGGAAGACGCCAGCCCGGCCGAAAACCAGGAAGCCTTCAAGCTGATCCGGCAACACACCACCACGCCGCTGGCGGTGGGTGAGGTGTTCAACACCATCTGGGACTGCAAGGACCTGATCCAGAACCAGCTGATTGACTACATCCGCACCACGGTGGTCCATGCCGGCGGCATCACCCACCTGCGTCGCATCGCAGACCTGGCCGCGCTCTACCAGGTGCGCACCGGCTGCCATGGCGCCACCGACCTGTCGCCGGTTTGCATGGGGGCCGCGTTGCATTTCGACACCTGGGTGCCCAACTTTGGCATCCAGGAGTACATGCGCCACACCGACCTGACGGACGCCGTTTTCCCCCACGCCTACACCTTCAAGGCCGGCTTCATGCACAGCGGTGAAGCCGCCGGGCATGGGGTGGAGATCGACGAGGCGCTGGCGGCCAAATACCCCTACCAGCGCGCCTATCTGCCGGTCAACCGGTTGGCCCACGACGGCACGCTCTGTAACTGGTAGGGGCTGCTCAGGCCTTAGGGTTTGCCAGGGTCACGACTGCCAGGCGCTTTACAGGCTAAGGCTATGTCGATCAGGGCTGCCATGGCTGCCAGAAACCTGGCGGTCAAAGTGCAGCCATGAACAAGCGCTATTCGCCCCAGCCGCTCAAGGGGCTTGTTCACCTTCGCCATCTCGGAAATCCATTCAAGAACATGGGCGACGGGTGTTTTCGATGTGTTTGTTCGACCGCTCGGCGCTGCTGTCATGCGCGCAAAATCAACTCTCCAGCACCTCGTGCGCCTGGCGCAGCCATTGGGTTGTTGGAACGATTGAGCGCCGCGGGGCAGAACTTGTCATGCAGTGCCGTGGCGCGGACATGAAGCGCGTTGTAGTCCTTGATCTTGGCCTGGTAGCGAGCCAGTAACTGGCCAGCGGAGTCGATGAACTTGCTGTTTTTGGTCTTTTCACCTTCCGAGAGCAGTTGTCGGATGGCACTGGCAGGGTCGCCGCGCATGGAGATCGATAGACAGTTCTGCGCGATCATCTGGACCTTCTGACCGCCCTCTTTGATGATTTCAGCGTAGGACGGCGATTCGAAAGCCGCCCCCGCCAGGATGTCGGTGAGCGAGCGATTCGTGCAAAACCGCATCGAGATGGCGACTAGGGCCTCATGGGGACGCTCAATTTTGAGCTGGAATTTGGCGGCATAGGTCAGCAGAGAAACGAGGTTGGCAGCTGCCTCGAACTCAAACTCTGGCTGGAGAATCACCTGCGCGATGGTCGCCACCGCTTTTGCAAGGTCGGATGCTTGCCCGTCAAGCAGCATCATCTGCAAGCGCAAAACCTGGGCATTTCGGATATGACGCGGGCTGTCCAGCTTCTTCGCCAACAGCAGTTCGAAGTCTGTCATGCAGCGCTGCAGGCTTTTTCGGTCACCAGCATGCAGAGCGGTGAAGCCGAGCGCCACCAGCGTCTGGCAGTCGAACAATTTGGAATCGCGTCCAAGGCGCACCGACTTGTCCAGAAGTAGTGCCGCCTCAGCGATGTCGCCGGCGTAGAACTGCATCATGCCAAAATTCTGATTGCGGATGATCGAATCCGGCGTCATCTTGGCGGCCATCGCATAGGTGGATCTGGCTTTTTGCACATCGCCAGTGTCGAACTGCGCGCGTGCGAGCACGTCGTAGGCATCGACAAAATTAGGTTCGTCCTCGATGAGCGCACTCAACGTGGTGGTTGCTTCGGAATAATTGCCATCTTCCAGTTGCGCTCTCGCTACACCCAGTTTGGCCCATGGCATCGCCTGCGCATCGGCGATCGCTTCATACAAGTCTTGAGCTTCATTAAAGCGCTTGACGCGCATCAGCAATTCCGCACCGATTCGGGCGGCGTAGAGCCAGAATGGGCCTCGAAACATGTATCGTTCCAGGCAAAAGTCGGCAGCCTTGACGAATTCTTTTGCCAAGATGGCTTCGAAAACATGGTGCAACGACTTCTTTCGGATCAGCGATAGTTTGAGTCGATCGCGCAACTGGTTGGCTCGATGAGGCTTCAAAATGTAGGCATCCAAACCGGATTCAGCCGCTTCCGAGACCTTGGCATAGCGAGCCTCGCCAGTGATTAAAATAACCACCGTCGAGAGAGGCAGGAGTTGCTTAGAGCGGAGATCTTCAATGAGGTCGATGGCCGAGGTGCTCTCGTTCAAGAAGGTGTACTCACAGAGCAAGACATCGAAAGTCTCATTCGCTGAGAATTTCTCCAGCGCGTCGGACAGTCGGGCGCACTGCGATACGGTTCGAAAGCCGAATTCGCGCACCTGATTGACCAGGATCGACCGATGGAGCGGAGCCGGATCGACGATGAGCGCTGACGCGTTCGCGAAGTCGGCGACATCGACTTCCTCGGCTTGCCCGAAGCCGCTGTTGCCGAACCCGCTGTTGCGAAAACCGCTCAGGTCAGCCATTCGAGCACCACCGATCCCAGCGCCGCCGATACTACGAGGATGGCAGTTGACGATTTTTCGAGAAGTTGCACGAAACTACCTATAGCTAAGACTGCAGAATTGTGCCAGTGGAACCAGCGCATGCTGGCCACCCACGGTGTCAGGGCAATTTGTCTTATGAATAAGACCAACATGATCATGTCCAATGCTCAGTGAATCTGCTCCTGTTTGACGTACAGCTTAGCCATTCCATTATGCAGCCTTCCATAGCTGTGCCGCGCCCCAGCTTTTCTCAAACTGCATCAAGCGGCGTATCCGCTCTTTGCCAACCCGGTGACCACGTGCCACCAGTTCCTTCCACATTTTGGGACAGCCGAATTCCCCTCTGACTTCTGCATGGATGGCGAGGATGTGGGTTCAGCTAAGCAGTAGGTTTTTCCAGTAGGGGGCAAGGTGCAGATACGGTTCGGCGCCAACAGGGACCCTGTCCAAACTGACTACTGCGGTTGTAAGCCAATGTCTTTGGCTACTTTTTGCCAGCGCTCTGTCTCAGTGCGCATAAAGGCTCGCAGTTCATCGCGAGTCGACCCTTTCAGCTCCACCCCCAAGGTAGAGAGGCGCTCGCGGACAGCCGGATGGGCCAGTGCAGCAGTAGCCTCAGTGCGAAGGCGCTCGATGACTTCGATCGGTGTGGTGGCAGGCGCAACCAAGGCCCACCACTGGTTGATTTCCATGCCTTTCATACCAACCTCTGCCAAGGTAGGCGTGCCCTTCAATGCAGGCAAATTCAATCTTTGGCTGCTGGTCACCACCAGCGGCCGGATTCTGTTGCCCGACAGCAGACTGGCGCCGCTGGCGAGCGTGGCGAAATGCCCGGATACTGTGCCAGCCGCCACATCGGTCAGGGCTGGCGCCGAGCCCCGGTAGGGCACCAGGTTGAATTTGATTTTGCTGCGACTTGCCAACATTTCGGCCGCGAGGTGGCTGACCGATCCCGACCCACTGTGTGCGATGGCCGCAGGCGCACTCTGGCTTGCAGAAGTTTTCAGATACGTAGTGAAGTCCTTGCTGTCTGGGTCCATGCCGGCAAAGAAAATCAGCGGAGAAGTACCAATCATCGTCACAGGTGTGAAGTCGCGCAGCAGGTCATACGGCACCTTGTCCACAACAGCTGGCGCTATAGCGTGTGGCAGTTCAATTACCGTGATGGTGTATCCATCTGGCGCTGATTTGGCAGCTGCGTCGGTTCCAATCTGGCCGGCAGCCCCCGGGCGGTTGTCCACCAATACCGAAACGCCAAGTGTTTCGCTCATGCGCTGGGCCATGGCGCGGGAGATGGCGTCGGTGCTGCCACCTGGCGCCCACGGCACGATTAGCTTGATTGGTTTGTCGGGGTAAGCCGCTTTTGCTGGAATGAGTGCAAAAACCAAAGATAGTGCAATAGCGGCGACTGCTGATGGGGCTGTGGGCAAAAAGCATGGCATACACATATTCCTTTTTCAATAACCTGGCCAAGTGGGATCGCGCGAAGCACTGGCAGTGAGCATTACCACCACATGATCATGCGCAGAAATTTGCCCTGACCTCTGCAAAGGCTCTACCGCACCAAGTGCAGCGGCAGCACACAACTCGGCAGACTGGCCTAGCAAGCGACGCGCGGCATAGGCCGCTTTATCGTCAACCACAATGGTCCCACCTTGTGTGTTTCGAGTGGCTTGCCACTGCAAATAGGTGATCGTGGCACCCGCAACCGAGAATTGATCGGTTTGGCCTGGATAACTCAAGCCAAGGTCTTGCTCTGTTTGTGCATGGCTGAGTCGCGCAAATGGCTCAACGACCCAGATACGAGGGAGCCGATCAATTTGCTGAGCTTGCAAAAGCGCTTGGAAGCCGGCGTAGATGCCCCAGGCCAAGTCGCCGCGAGCAGTTGGCACCATCACATGATCAGGCAGCCCGCCTTGTTCCAAACACTCCTGGGCAATTGGTTTGTAGCCTTCAACCGCCAGGGGCGTGCTGCCCAAGGCAGGCAACTGAAAGTTGGTCAGTGCCAGATAGCCGGGTTTGTTGGCTTGATCGGCCACAAAATTCCAGCGCCCCGTGTTGTCATCAAAGCTGTACTGTTGCGCTCCAAATTCGTCAAGGGCCTGAGCGTATACCTGCGATATGCCACTGTAGGTTGCCACTTCACAGCGAAGACCAGCTGCCTGTGCGTAACGGGCCGCCGAAATAGCCGCATTGCCGGAGGACGCCAGCACGAGTGTGTGAACGCCAAAATCCAAGGCCTGATTGACTCCCATCGCGCTCATCCGATCTTTGTGAGAGCCGGTGGGATTGCGTGTTTCGTCCTTGAAACTGAGGCGGTGGAGTCGCATACGTCTGGCCAGCTCGGGAGAATCCGCTAAAGGGGTTTGACCTTCTCCCAGAGTGAAGCCATCCAGGTACGGCATGGGAATCGCGTTCGCGCCGCCAGCAACGGCTGTCGCGTAGTGGGCCCGCATGCCGACGTGAACCCCCTCTTGGAGACAAGTGGAGCAGGGGGAGTGGATCAGCGTCAACGGGTATACGCGACCGCAGCGCAAACATTGCAGGCCATCAAGCCTTGGGTTGCGGGTAGCGCTCTGTGACATGGGGCCTAACTCTAGCTACGATTTAATAATTAAAACTGTATTTTTGTTATTACTTGATAATAAAACTTATCATGAGGCACACTGAAATTGAAACCTTTCGCGCAGTCATGCTCATGGGTTCAACCCACAAGGCTGCAGCGCACTTGGGCGTGACCCAGCCGGCGATCAGTCAGTCGCTCAAACGTTTGCAGGCTGAGGCGGGCGTGCCCTTGTTCATGCGCACCGGCGCTCGACTCATGGCAACCCCAGAGGCGCATGCTTTACTCAAGGAAGTGGAGCGGGTGTTCATTGGAATGGATGCGGTCGAGCATCGCCTGCGCAGCTTGCGCGACCACGGCCTGAATCATCTGGACATCAGCGCCTACCCAGCCTTTGGGTTGAGTTTCATGCCCCGCGTTTTGTCACGACTCAAGACTACCCGTGCTGCCCTACCGTGGCCACAGACGTCCTTGCAGGTATTGAGCTCCAAAGACGTGCGAGATCGTGTCGCAGTGGGGCTGTCGGATTTCGGCCTGATGGCCGATGAAATGTCGCCGCAGGGGCTGACTCATTCAACATTTGCCAACCTCCCAGGGGTGGCTGTGATGTCTCAAGCCCATCCCTTGGCGCGATTCAAAGCCATACGCATGGAACAACTGGCAGAGGTTCCCTTTTTAGCCCTGAACCCGGAAGACGCATCGCGTCGCAGGCTCGAAGCCCTGTTGGCCAAAAGTAGTCTGGGCCTGCAGGTTGCCGTGCAGACACCGTACGCTGCCAGTGTTTGCGAAATGGCTTTACAGGGTCTGGGGGTTGGCGTAATCAACCCCGTAACAGCCCTCGACTACGCCTCGCGGGGATTGGTTTTACGGCGACTCCATACCGAAGTATCTTTCGCCTGTTTGTTGGTGATGCCGTCCAACAAAGTGCTGTCAGGCATCGCGCAGCAGTTGCTCGGTTTGATGCGTCAACAACTTGCGGAAGATATGAGGCATTTACAGAACAATCTACAGGCGGCATGATGGTTGGCGTCAACAGTCTGAACCGCAGATATGGGCAACTTGAAGGCTTGCAAACGCTCTGCGATACTCCAAAGGCTCGGCTGTCCGCAGTGGCGCGCTGAGTAAGGTGTATATCAGCCTGTCCAGGCTGTGGACTTAGACCACTTCATGGGACACGACTGTCTCGGCTGTCATTTTTGTGGTGATAGAGTGGTCAATAGTAGATGAAAACGATCGAAAGACGATTGTCAATCGCCCCCATGATGGACTGGACCGACAGGCACTGTCGTTACTTCCATCGCCTGCTGAGCCGGCGCGCCCTGCTGTACACCGAGATGGTGACCACCGGTGCGCTGCGGCATGGTGATGTGCCGCGGCACCTGCAGTACAACCCTGAGGAGCACCCGTTGGCGCTGCAACTCGGTGGCAGCGAGCCGGCCGATTTAGCGCACTGCGCGCGCCTGGGTGAGCAGTGGGGCTATGACGAGATCAACCTCAACTGCGGCTGCCCCAGCGAGCGCGTGCAGCGCGGCGCGTTTGGCGCCTGCCTGATGGCTGAGCCGGCTTTGGTGGCCGACTGCGTCAAGGCCATGCTCGACGTGGTGGGCATCCCGGTCACGGTCAAGCACCGCATTGGCATTGATCGCACCGAGCGCTACGACTTTGTGCGTGACTTTGTGGGTGCCCTGCACCAGGCCGGCTGCAACACCTTCATCGTGCACGCTCGCAATGCCTGGCTGCAGGGCCTGAGCCCCAAAGAAAACCGAGAAGTGCCGCCGCTGCGCTACAGCCTGGTGCATCAGCTCAAACTTGATTTTCCTGATTGTCAGATCGAGATCAATGGCGGCCTGACCAGCAATGAGCAGGTGCAGGCCCAGCTGCAGCAGGTCGACGGCGTCATGATCGGGCGTGAGGCCTACCACAACCCCTGGTGGCTGAGCGAATGGGACGCGTTGTTCTATGGCGAGGTGGCTTCTGAGAGCACCCGAGAGCAGATCGAGGAGCAAATGGTGGCCTACATGCTGCGCCAGGCGACCGAATTTGGCACGCCCTGGTACCCGATTGCCCGCCACATGCTGGGTCTGCGCCATGGGCTGCCGGGCGCCCGGCGCTGGCGCCAAGTCTGGAGCGACCACCGGCTCAAGGCGGAAGACCCGCGGGAAGTGATGGCGCAGGCACATGGGGTGCAACGTGTCCAAGCCTGATCCGAACCAAAGGCTGGCACTGGGCCTGCTTTGGGTGATGCCGGCCCTGTGGGCGGTCAACTACATCGTGGCGCGGCTTGCGCCCGGGGTGGTGGCGCCACATCAGCTGGCGCTGGCGCGATGGGGCTTGGCTGGCTTGGTCTTGCTGCTGCTGGCACGCGCCGATTTGTGGCAACACCGGCACCACGTGCGTGACGTGTTCTGGCAATACCTGGTGTTGGGCGCCTTGGGCATGTTGGTTTGTGGCGCCTGGGTGTACCTGGGCGCGCAAACCACGTCGGCGATGAACATTGCCCTGATTTACACCGCGTCACCGGTTCTGATTGCCGTTGGTGCGGTGGTTTTTCTGGGAGACCGGCTGTCGGTCAGGCAGGTCTTGGGCGTGTTGTTGTCGCTCGTCGGGGTGATGCATGTCGTGGTGCGGGGGCATTGGCTGGCGCTGTCTGAGGTGCGCTGGCTGGCCGGCGACGCCTGGATCGTGCTGGCGGTGGTGTCCTGGGCGCTGTACGCGCTACTGCAAAAAAAGTGGCCTAGCCCCTTGGGGGCGACCGCCCGGCTGGCCGCCATCTGCGTGTGTGGCGTGCTGTGTCTGCTGCCATTTGCGTGGTGGGAGGCGGGCTTGCCGGGCACGCCGGTATGGGGCTGGCGCGCCACGGGCCTGGGTGTGACGGCCGCACTGCTGCCTGGTCTTGGCGCCTATTGGATGTACGGCTGGTCTCAAAAAGTGCTGGGTGCCAGCCGGGTTGCGGTGGCGCTGTACCTGGTGCCGCTGTACGCCGGATTGGCGGCCTGGGTGGTGCTGGGCGAGCCCTTGGGCTGGCACCACCTGGGCGGCGCTGCGCTGATCCTGCCCGGCGTGCTGCTGGTCACCCGGGTGCCCGTCGTGACAATGCACGCCAGCGGCGAGTTATCATGACAGCGGAGCCGGGGTCGGTTGCATCGTGCTTGCGCCGGTTCCAAAGCGGCCGCTGACCGGCCAACCACTGACCAATCGATTGCCTTAGCAGTTCCAGCCTCCCGTGCGTCTCAATTCCATCAAGTTGTCGGGCTTCAAGTCCTTTGTCGAGCCGACCAATTTCATGTTGCCCGGGCAGCTGGTGGGGGTGGTTGGGCCTAATGGCTGCGGGAAATCCAACATCATGGACGCGGTCCGCTGGGTATTGGGCGAGTCGCGCGCGTCTGAGTTGCGTGGTGAATCCATGCAGGACGTCATCTTCAACGGTACCACCACACGCAAGCCAGCCAGCCGCGCCAGCGTGGAGCTGGTGTTTGACAACGCCGACCACCGAGCCGGAGGCCAGTGGAGCCAGTTTGGCGAAATCGCAGTCAGGCGTGTTCTCACCCGCGACGGCACCAGCAGCTATTTCATCAACGCGCAACCGGTGCGCCGGCGCGATGTGCAGGATGTGTTCCTGGGCACTGGTCTGGGGCCCCGCGCCTACGCCATCATTGGTCAGGGCACCATCAGCCGCATCATCGAGAGCAAGCCTGAGGAATTGCGGCTTTTCCTGGAGGAAGCCGCCGGTGTCTCTAAATACAAAGAGCGTCGGCGCGAAACCGAAAACCGCTTGGCCGATACGCGGGAGAACTTGACTCGCGTAGAAGACATCCTGCGTGAGCTCAACGCCAACCTGGAAAAACTGGAAAAGCAGGCTGAAGTGGCCCAGCGCTACAACAGTCTGATGGCCGACGCCACGCGCAAGCAGCAGCAGCTTTGGTTTTTGCGGCGTGCCGAGTCCGAGACCGACCAGGCCAGGGTGCAGGCGGAGGCGCAGGGCGCGGTGCTGGCGCTGGAGAGCCGGGTGGCTGACCTGCGTCAGATCGAGGCCGCCTTAGAGACGGTGCGCCAGGCCCACTACGCGGCAGGCGACCAAGTGAACCAGGCCCAGGGTCTGTTGTATGAGGCCAGTACCGAAGTCGGCCGGCTCGAGGCAGAGATCCGCTTCGTGGTCGAGGGGCGTCAGCGGGTCGAGCAGCGGCTGCAGACGCTGGCCGACCAGGCCCTTCAATGGGCCACTCGCCGGGAGAGTGCTGAGACTGAATTGGTCGGGCTCGATGATCAAGCCTTGACCGGCGCCGAGCAGTCTGAGTTGCTGGCTGCCCAGGTGGAAGACCAGGCGGGGCAGTTGCCCGAGCTCGAAGACGCTTTTCGGTTGGCACAGCGCAGTGCCAATGACCAGCGGGCCAGCGTCGCGCAGGTGCAGCAGCAGATCCAGGTGCTGGCTGCCGAGCAGCGCAACATCGAGGAGCAGGCGCGTCAGCTGGGCAGTCGGCTTGAACGCCTGCAAGCCGACCGCAATGCCCTGGCCGCGCCAGACGAATCCCGACTGCGCCACTTGGAGGACCAGCTGGCGCAGGCCAGCGATGCGGCCACCTTGGCACAATCGAGCTTGCAGGAATTGCAGGATGCGCTGCCCGAGCTGGAAACGCAGCGCCGGCGTCAGCAGCAGGATGTGAACGACACCTCGGCCCGCCAGGCGGAGTTGTCTGCGCGGCTGGAAGCGCTCAAGGCCCTGCAGCAAAAGGTGCGCACCGATGGCCGCTTGCAGCCCTGGCTTCTGCGCCACGGCCTGGAGCACTTGCAAGGCCTGTGGAGCCGCATTCACGTTGAGCCAGGCTGGGAAAGCGCGTTGGAGGCGGCGCTGCGCGAGCGATTGGGCGCGCTGGAGGTATCTCGGCTTGACCTGGTGCGTGCGTTTGCCGGTGATGCGCCGCCCACCAAATTAGCCTTTTTCAGCCCGCCTCTGGCCGCAGAACCTGAGGCCGCCGCCGCCTTGCCCCGCTTGGCCGACATGCTGCGGCTCCATGATGCGGGCCAGCGTGCCGTGCTGACAGACTGGCTGCGCGGTTGCTACACCGCGACCAGCCTGGAGGAGGCCCTTGCGCGGCGCACCCAGCTGGCCCCGGGCGAGCAGATTTTTGTCAAGGCCGGGCATTCGGTGGGGCTGCACAGTGTGAGCTTTTATGCGCCGGATTCCGAGCAGGCTGGCTTGCTCGCGCGCGCTCAGGAGATTGACAACCTTGACAAGCAGCTGCGCGCGCAGACGCTGATCACTGATGAGACTCGCGCGGCACTGGTGCGGGCCGAGGCGGCGTACGCCGATGCCTCACAGCGGCTGCTGGTGCTGCGACGCGAGGCCTCTGAGGGCCAAAGTCGGGCTCACGACCTGCAGGTTGAAACCCTTCGCCTGACCCAGCTGGCCGACCAGGCGCGCGCCCGCAGTGCGCAGATCGCCTCTGACCGGGCTGAGGTGGACGCCTCGCTCGACGAACTGCAGGAGCGTCGGGTTACGGCCGAAGCCCGCTTCGATGAGCTCGACATGCAGTTGGCGGACACCCAGGAGCGCCACGCCCAGCTCGATGAGCGGGTGCTGGTGGCTGAGCGCCGGCTCGCTGAAAGCCGTGAGCAGCAGCGCAGCCTGGAGCGGCGGGCACAGGAGGCCGCCTTTGCCCAGCGCAGCCTGGACGCGCGTCGCGCTGAACTCAGCCGTGCTATTGAAACTGCAGCACAACAGGCAGATTCTGTGCGGGCTGAAGTCCAAAGAGCTCAGGACGAATTGATCCGACTCAGTGATGCCGCAGCCCAGGGTGGCCTGCAAAACGCGCTGGCGGTCAAGGTCGATCGCGAGCAAGCCCTGGGCGCCCGCCGCAGCGAGTACGATGACCTGACGGCCCGGCTGCGCGCCAGTGACGAGCGGCGTATGCAACTCGAGCGCGAGCTTGAACCCTTGCGCCAGCGCATCACGGAGTTCCAGTTGCGCGAGCAGGCGGCGCGGCTGGGCTTTGAGCAGTACGCTCAGTTGCTGGCCGAGGCGCAGGCTGACCTGCTGGCGCTAAAAGCCTCGGTGGAGGCCGGCCCCGTACGCTTGACCGGTTTGCAGCCGGAGATCGATCGGCTCAACCGCGAGATAGCGACGCTGGGTGCGGTCAATCTGGCGGCACTGGACGAACTCGGCGTGGCACGCGAGCGAAAGCAGTTTCTGGATGCCCAGTCGGCGGACCTGGTTGAGGCCATGACCACGCTGGAAGACGCTATTCGTAAGATTGACGGAGAGACGCGGGAACTGTTGTCGGGCACTTTCAACACGGTGAACGAGCACTTTGGAAAGATGTTCCCGGAGTTGTTTGGCGGCGGCAACGCGCGTCTGGTGATCACCGGGGACGAAATTCTTGATTCTGGCGTGCAGGTGATTGCGCAGCCACCCGGCAAGAAAAACCAGACCATCCACCTGCTGTCAGGCGGCGAAAAGGCCCTGACCGCGATAGCGCTGGTGTTTGCCATTTTTCAGCTCAATCCGGCGCCATTTTGCCTGCTTGACGAGGTCGACGCCCCGCTGGACGACGCCAACACCGAGCGCTATGCCCGCCTGGTGACCAGCATGAGTCGCGAGACCCAGTTCCTGTTTATCAGCCACAACAAGATAGCGATGGAAATGGCCGAGCAATTGATTGGCGTGACCATGCAGGAGCAGGGCGTCTCACGCATCGTGGCGGTCGACATGGATGTTGCGGTCTCTTTGGCAGAGGCGGTTTGATGCACATCAGTTCACTGCAGATTTGGTTGGCGCTGGCGGGTGCGGTGCTGTTGCTGGCGGTCGCCTTGCATGGCGTCTGGGTGTCGCGGCGTCATGCGCCGCGACAGGCTTCAAATGACAACGACAACCCGGCCGCCAGCTCGGGCGAAGGGGTCGAGCCTGCCCTGGACGCCGCCGCCTTCGAGTTGTCGCATTTCCCGCTCCCCCTGCCCGAAAAAAAGCCCCTGCTGGATGCGTTGATCGACGTGCTGGCCAGCATTAATCTGGATAACCCGGTCTCTGGCGATGCCGCTTTGGCGGCGATGCCGCCGACCCGGCGCGTGGGTAGCAAGCCCTTTGCGATCGAGGGCTACAACGAGTCGGCGCAGCGTTGGGAGGTTCCGGTGCCTGGTGAGCGCTACAGCGCGTTCCAGGCCGGCGTGCAGTTGGCCAATCGGTCCGGGGCGCTCAACGACATTGAGTACTCTGAATATGTCATCAAAACCCAAGCTTTTTGCGATGCCGTTAACGGCACCCCGGAGTTTCCAGAAATGCAGGAGGAGGTCGCACGGGCGCGTGAACTCGACCAATTTGCCAGCGAGCACGACGCCCAGCTGGGCTTTGTGCTGCGTGCACGCCACGCGGCCTGGAGCCCTGGCTACGTGCAGCAAAGCGCGGCTCGGCTTGGTTTTGTGGCTGGCGCAATTCCGGGGCGTATGGTGATTGCAGCGGCGACGCCCGGCCTGCCTCCGGTGCTGGGCCTGAGCTTTGACACGCAGGCGGCACTTGCCGAAGACCCGACGCAGTCGGCAATACGGGAGCTGACGCTCAGCCTGGATGTGCCACAGGTGGATAGCGAGGAGCAGCCCTTTGAGCGCATGCGCGAGGCAGCACTGGTGCTGGCTGCGAGCATGGACGGCCTCCTGATTGATCACCAGGGCGTCCCCCTCAGCGCGACGGCGCTGGACGAGATTGCTGCCGATCTGACTCTGCTCTACGAGAACCTGGCTCGGCGTGATCTTGTTGCTGGCTCCAGTCTGGCAAGGCGCTTGTTTTCCTGATGCGGCGAGACGGTGTCATCTGCCATGCAGACGCCTGATTTGTTTGATCCTGCGCCTGCATCTGTTGCTCTGGCGGAGTTGACCCAGCTGCGCCATTTGTTGCACGAGCATGCGCACCGCTACCACGTGTTGGATGCGCCCACCATTCCCGATGCCGAGTACGACCGGCTTTTCCGAGAGCTGCAAGCGATCGAGGCAGCGCACCCCGAACTGGTCAGCGCCGATTCGCCCACCCAGCGCGTGGGCGCCGCGCCCTTGCCTGCATTCGCCAGTGTGAGGCATGCCATGCCTATGCTCAGCATCCGAACCGAGACCGACACCGAAGCCTCTGGTGCGCTTAATTTTGATGCCAGGGTGCGCCGGGAACTTGTGCTTGCCGAGGCAGCGCCGGCGGTCGAGTACGTGGCCGAGCTCAAGTTCGACGGCTTGGCCATGAGCCTGAGGTATGAGCAGGGCGTGCTGGTGCAGGCCGCGACACGGGGCGACGGTGAACTGGGTGAGGATGTGACCCAAAACATCCGCACCATCGGGCAGATTCCACTGCGTCTGGATACTGCTGCACCCGGTGCATTGCCAGCGCCGCCGGTGATCGAGGTGCGGGGCGAGGTCTACATGGGACGTGCTGATTTTGAAACGCTCAATGAGCGCCAGCGGACCGCCGGCCAGAAAACCTTTGTCAACCCGCGCAATGCCGCCGCCGGTGCGGTGCGCCAGCTTGATCCGGCCATTGCGGCGCAACGCCCCTTGAGCTTTTTCGCTTATGGCTTGGGCGAGGTCACGCCAGCAGAGGCAGGCGGGCCGGTTTTTGCCTCCCACCACGGCCTGCTGCAAACCTTGAAAACTTGGGGTTTTCCGGTCTCAAGCCTTGCTAGCATTGCCTTGGGCGCTACTGAATTAGTAGCGTACTACGAACGCATTGCGCGCCAGCGGGATTCGCTGCCCTTTGACATCGATGGCGTCGTCTACAAGGTCAACAGCTTGCCGCTGCAGCAGCGCATGGGCTTCGTGACGCGCGAGCCGCGTTGGGCCGTGGCGCACAAATTTCCGGCGCAGGAGCAGCTGACCACGGTGCAGGCCATCGAGGTGCAGGTGGGCCGCACCGGCAAACTCACGCCAGTGGCCAAGCTCGCACCGGTATTCGTGGGCGGCGTCACCGTTACCAACGCCACCCTGCACAACGAGGACGAGGCCCGGCGCAAGGACGTTCGGGTGGGCGACACCGTGG
>CALPLW020000017.1 GCA_943324505.2 Comamonas sp. lk | reverse complement strand
GATGCTGTCTTTGGCGCGAGTGGCCCAGCTGCGCCAGCAAAGCCCAACGGCGAGTGCAGACTGGGCCCAAGTGCTGCGCGAGGTGGCGCTGGACCTGTCGCCGCTGCTGGCAGACCGTAACCTGGACTTTGAAATCAGCACCATGGCAACACCGGTCCATACCCACGACTGGATGCTGCGTGAACTCTCGCGCAACCTGTTGCACAACGCCATCAAGCACTGCCCACCGGGCGGGACCCTGAAAGTGAGCCTGGACAGCGCTGACCAACAGGCCCAGCTGTGCATCAGCGACAGCGGGCCCGGCATTGGGGCCGAACTGCGCGAGCGCCTGTTCCAGCCTTTTTCTGCCGGCGAGGCCCGCAGTGGATCGGGCCTGGGACTGGCGATCTGCGATGAGATCGTGCTGGCCCTGGGCGGCCGCATCAGCCTGGATAACCGGGTCAGCGATGGGCGTATCTGCGGGCTGGACGCCACGGTGCGGCTGCCGCTGGCGGACAATACTGCCGCATGTACACCCCGCTTTTGAATACCCTGCGCGCCCTGTCACTGCCCATGTCATTGGCACTGGCGTTGACCTGCAGCCTGCCCGCCGGGGCCGCCACCCCAGTTGCACCAACTAAACCCACGGCCACACCCGCCGCCAACTGCCCTGCCCTGTGGCAACAACAGTTCAAGCGCTTGCAAGACGAGGCGCCGCAAGCCCTGTGTCAGTACGCCGGCAAAGTGGTGCTGGTGGTCAACACCGCCAGCTACTGCGGCTTCACCGGCCAGTACCAGGGGCTCGAAGCCCTGTACGCCCGCTACCAGGCCCGCGGCCTGGTGGTGCTGGGGTTCCCATCAAACGATTTTGGCCAGCAGGAACCGGGCTCGGGCAAGGAGATTGCCGACTTTTGCTTCAACACCTATGGCGTCAAGTTCCCCATGTTCAGCAAGACCGTGGTGGTCGGCACTGGCCGCAGCCCCCTGTATGCCGCATTGGCCAAGGCCAGCGGCGAAGCACCGCAGTGGAATTTTCACAAGTACCTGGTCGACCGCCAGGGGCGCGTGGCCGGCAGTTTTGCCAGCAGTGTGACGCCGGATGACAAGCGCCTGTTGGCGGCGATCGAGCGGGTGCTGTGATGGACCGCTTGCGCATCGACAAGTGGCTCTGGGCAGCCCGTTTTTACAAAACGCGCAGCCTGGCCTGCGACGAGATCGACAAAGGCCGGGTGCAGGTGAACGGGGTGGCCGTCAAGCCGGCGCGCGAGCTCAAGGCCGGCGATACGGTTCAACTGCGCCAGGGCGCCCACCTGCGCACGGTGCGGGTCGAAGGCATCAGTGACAGGCGCGGTGGTGCCCCTGAGGCGGCCCTGCTCTACACCGAGACCGCTGAATCAGTACAAGCCCGGCTGGCGGCTGCCGAGCAGCGCCGCCTGGCGCCAGAGCCCGCGCTCAGCCTGGTGCACGGCCGCCCGACCAAACGCGACCGCCGCGAAGGCGAGCAGGCCCGTGGCTGGGGTGACCGATGGAGCGCCTCGATCGATACGAACCCTTGAATTCACACTGCAGGGGTCGCAAGTTCGAAACTTGCATCGCCCACCACAACTCAAAATCCTGAAGACTATCAACGCCTTAGGGATGCTCTGAACAACTCGCTCACGAATCAGGTAGCGGCCATCCAGGCACGAACACGCGAATTCCTCAAGCGGGTAAATTGAAACCAGGAGCCTGGACAAAAAATGAGTTTCTAATCTCAACGGCAAGCCTCGAACGCCGCTGGAAAAATCCGATCACAGTCCCAGCTCGGAATGCGATCCCAGCCGCACCAGGCGCAAGACGTCTGCATCAGGTTTTTGATGGATCAGAACGAGGTCCGGCTTTACGTGGCAGTCCCGGTGATCTTTCCAGTCGCCAGCCAGGGCGTGAAGGTCAGCCTCGAGTGTGACCCGGTGCTGGCCTTTGGTCTCGCGCTTGTAATCCCTTTTGAACTGCAATCCCATGGCAGCCAGGACGGCGGCGGCTTCTTGTCCGGCACGTTGATCAGGCGACAGCTGCCTTGACGTTCGCCGGTTTTCACCATGCCTAATTTGGGGATGGTGGACACACAACTTTGGCACGTCTGGCACCTACTTGGGTCGACCCGAAGGAAAGGCTGTTCGCGATGTTCCTGACGCAGACGCCGGGGTTGTCGCTCGACCCGCTGAGTCTGCTCGCATGCCAGCAGGTTTACGGCGGGCTGAAGTAGGCGTTGCCCACGAGCGCGCACAAACCCATTGCTTGACTTTCACGCACAATGGCACGGCATTTCCAATTCTGGCACTTGCATCACCCCATGACAAAGCCCCTGCCCGATCCCGAGCGCAAGTCCAATCTGTTGATAGAGGCAGGTGCTCTGCTGCTGGCAGCCATTGTGGCCGCCGTCATGGTGCTGCACCTGCGGGCCGGCTCGGGCCCAGCCTTAAACGGCCCGCTGCCGCCCCCTAACGCCGAAATGCTTATCGGCCTGCCGCCCGTAACGCTTCAAACTGACACCGCCATTTTTGCTGGCGGCTGTTTTTGGGGTATTCAGGCCGTGTTTCAGCACACCCGGGGCGTGCTGCAGGCGGTGGCAGGCTATGCCGGTGGCGAAGCCGGGCAGGCCAATTACCAGATGGTCAGCAGCGGTGTCACCCGCCATGCCGAAGTGGTCGGCATCCGCTTTGACCCCCAGCAAATCAGCTACGCCCAGCTGCTGCAAATCTTTTTTTCTGTCGCCCATGACCCGACCCAGTTGGACCGCCAGCATCCCGATGTGGGCCCACAGTACCGCTCGGCAGCTTTTTACAAGGGCGCCGCGCAGCAGCAGCAGCTTGAGCGCTACATTACACAACTGGATGCGGCCGGGGTTCTGCCCGGCAAGATCGTTACCCAAGTCATCCCCTTCACGGCCTTTTATGCCGCCGAAGCCGAACACCAGAACTACTTTGAGCGCAACCCGGCAGAGCCTTACATCATGGCGTATGACCAACCGCGCCTGGCCAGATTCAAGGCATGGCTGCCCGACTTTTACCGTGAACAAGCCGTTCTGGTCGATGCCGCCGGCGTGGCAGACGCCTTGGCCCGCTGACACCAACCGCCGATGCAAAAACATCCAAGGGCGGCCAAACCAGAAGCATTGTGGTAACGAGGGTGGTCATTGAACCAACAACGGGCTGCGAACCAGCATCGCGCTTTGGCTTTACATTCATTTCTTCGTGGATTAAGATGTACATGTACATCCAAAAAGGGTTCGGCATGGCCAACACCAAACTTTTCAAGAACGGCAACTCGCAAGCCGTTCGCATTCCTGCCGAACTTGCCTACAGCACCTGGGACGTTGAACTGGTCATCGAGCGACAAGGGGACGAGTTGCGCATCCGTCCGGCCCAGCGCCGCATGGGCGATGTGTTGGGCAAACTTGCCAAGTTCTCACCTGACTTCATGGCCCAGGGCCGAGGCGAAAACATGGAGGGCGAGCGCGATACTTTATGAATCCGAAGTACATGCTCGACACCAACATCTGCATCTACCTCATGAAACACCAGCCGCCTGAGGTGCGCGAGCGCTTTGCCCAGTGCTTTGTGGGCGACGTTGTTATTTCTGCGGTGACCTTGGCCGAGCTTGAGTTTGGTATCGCGTGCTCAAGCACTGGGGCACAGGAATCCAACCGGTCGGCACTGGAGAGCTTGCTCGACGACATAAAGGTTGCACCTTTTGATGCACAAGCTGCCAAGGCCTATGGCCCCATCCGGGCAGCCTACAAAGATCGCAACCGGGATGCTCTGGACAAACTCATCGCCTCCCATGCGGTCGCTTTAGGGGTGACATTGGTCACCAACAACGAAACGGACTTTGCGAACTACGCTGGGCTGCGTGTTGAAAACTGGGTCAGCAACCACTGAAATCAAATCTCTTTGCTCCAATTCACCATTTCATGGGGCAGCTTTCATGACCCGCACACAAAGGGTAAAGACATTGAGGCCTATAAAGAAGCCTGTCTGATCCGGAAAGTGCTCTAGCCGCGCTCCCAAGGAGGCCCCGAACGGGTTGTAAATTGTTCGAACGACTTGGAGTCAGTTCGAAATAGTCTTGGCGGAATCGGAGGGATTCGAACCCTCGATGAGGCTCTACACCCCATACTCCCTTAGCAGGGGAGCACCTTCGGCCACTCGGTCACGATTCCTGGCACGCTGAAATTATCTCACGACTCAAGGGCGTTTTGTCAGGCCGGGGGCTGGTCCAGGTCAAAAGCCTTGTGCAGGGCCCGTACGGCGAGCTCCATGTATTTCTCGTCAATCACCACCGAGGTCTTGATTTCGGAGGTAGAGATCATCTGGATGTTGATGCCCTCCTCGCTCAGTGACCTGAACATCTTGCTGGCGATGCCGACATGGCTGCGCATGCCAATGCCGACGATGCTCACCTTGCAGATCTTGGCGTCGCCCACCACCTCTTGCGCGCCCAGGCTTGGCAGCACGCGGGTTTTGAGCAGCTCAACGGTACGGGCAAAGTCGCCCCGGTTGACGGTGAAGCTGAAGTCGGTCTTGCCGTCCTTGCTGATGTTCTGAATGATGACGTCGACTTCAATATTGGCGTCGGCCACGGCACCCAGGATCTGGTAGGCAATGCCGGGCTTGTCGGGCACGCCCAGCACCGAGATCTTGGCTTCGTCGCGGTTGAATGCAATGCCGGAAACAATGGCTTGTTCCATGTGTTCGTCGTCCTCAAAAGTGATCAGGGTGCCAGACTTGGCCTCTTCTGCAATGTCAATATCCCAGGGTGTGAAGCTGCTCAGCACGCGCAGCGGCACCCGGTATTTACCCGCAAATTCGACTGAGCGGATTTGCAGCACCTTGGAGCCCATCGAGGCCATCTCCAACATTTCCTCAAAACTCACGGTGTGCAGGCGCCGCGCCTCAGGCACCACACGCGGGTCGGTGGTGTACACGCCATCCACGTCAGTGTAGATCAGGCACTCGGCCGCTTTCATGGCGGCCGCCACGGCCACCGCCGAGGTGTCCGAGCCGCCGCGGCCCAGGGTGGTGATGTTGCCCTGCGCGTCCACGCCCTGAAAGCCGGTGACGATCACCACGCGGCCAGCAGCCAAGTCAGTGCGCACACGGGTGTCGTCGATGGCCTCAATGCGGGCCTTGGTGTAAGCGCTGTCGGTGCGGATCGGTACCTGCCAGCCCGCGTAGCTCACCGAGGCCATGCCCTCAGCCTGCAGGGCAATGGCCAGCAGCGCGCTGGATGCCTGCTCGCCGGTGGCGGCCAGGGCGTCCAGCTCGCGCCAGTAGGCGTCGTCAGCTCGGGCCGGTGCCAGTTCCTTGGCCAGCCCCAGGAGGCGGTTGGTTTCGCCGCTCATGGCGGAGGGCACCACCACCATCTGGTGGCCGGCGCGCGCCCACTTGGCGACACGTTTGGCGACATTGCGAATGCGCTCAGGAGAGCCCATCGAGGTGCCGCCATATTTATGAACAATCAGGGCCATCAGCGTGTTTCAGGAAAGGTGTCAAGGCGAAAGCGCGGGATTGTACCAATGCAGTCCCGCACCCCGCCGCTCGATATAGCCGGTGGCCACCTTGATCCGGATCTGATGGCCGCGGGTGGTGCAGGCGGCGATTTGGTCGAGCAGCTCCGCCAGTTGGGCCGCACTGGGCACGGCGGCAAACTGGCTGTGCAGCCAGTGGCGCAAGAGGTTGGCCTGGCGCGGGCGGCTTAAGTCCTGCAAAGGTGCCAGTTGGGGCGGCACACCAACCTGTGCCAAATCGATCTCAGCCAGTTCAATCAGCAAACCCTTCGCTTCTGCGGCATGGGCTGCGCTGCGGGCAAAGGTGCTGCGGAACTGGGGGAAGGCCGCCTGCAGCACCGGCAGCAGTTCGGCGCGGATTCGGTTCCGGGTGTAGCGGCTGTCGGCATTGCTAGGGTCTTCAATCCAACCGGCGCCGCGCTGTCGCAACCAGGCGCGCAGCTCGGAGCCAGGCACCTGCAACAAGGGCCGGTGGTAGCTCAGGCCGGCGCGCAGCCAACGCGCTGGCATGGCACTCAGTCCTGGCAGCCCGGCGCCTCGGCTCAGGGCCAGCAACAGGGTTTCGACCTGATCGTCGGCATGTTGCGCCAACGCTATATCTTTAATAGCTACCAAGCCAATAGCATCAAGGGCTAGGGCCTCAAAAGCCTGATAACGAGCGCGCCGGGCGGCATCTTCCGGACTTTGCCCCGGGGCGTGGCGGGCGTCGACCCGATGCACATGCAGCGGCACCCTGGCGGCCTGACACACCTGCTGACAATGGCGCTCAAAGTCGTCGGCAGCGGCCTGCAGGCCGTGGTGCACATGAAAGGCATGCACCTGGCCCGGCCACCTGTCGGCACAGGCCAGCAGCAGGGCTGTGGAGTCGGCGCCACCGCTGTAGGCTACCGCCAGTGGCAAGTTGGGGTCAAAGAGGCGCACCGCCTCAGGCAGGCTGGTGCTCATGGTCTAGCGTGCCGGCAATTAGCGGCTGGCCACCCGCGTGTCGGTGAAACGGCCATAGCTTTGCAGACGCTCGTAGCGCCGCTCCAGCAGTTCGCCCACTTTCAGGTCGCTGACCTGGCGAAACGCATCGGTCAAGGCGCGCTTCAAAAAGGCGGCCATCTGTTTGTGGTCCCGGTGGGCGCCGCCCACCGGCTCGTTGACGATTTTGTCCACCACACCCAAAGCCTTGAGGCGATGGGCGGTGATGCCCAGGGCGTCGGCCGCGTCCTGGGCCTTGTCGGAGGTTTTCCAGAGGATGGAGGCGCAGCCCTCGGGGCTGATCACAGAGTAAATGGAGTACTGCAGCATCAGCACCTGGTCGCCAATAGAGATCGCCAGCGCGCCGCCAGAGCCCCCCTCCCCAATGATGGTGGAAATGATGGGCACCTCCAGCTGGGCCATCTCGAAAATGTTGCGGCCAATGGCTTCGGACTGGCCGCGCTCTTCGGCGTCAATGCCCGGATAGGCGCCGGGGGTGTCGACAAAAGTAAACACCGGCAGGCGAAATTTCTCGGCGGTTTTCATGAGCCGCAGCGCCTTGCGATAGCCCTCGGGCTTGCTCATGCCGAAATTGCGCAGACCCCGCTCTTTGGTGTCACGGCCTTTTTGCTGGCCGAGCACCATGCAGGGTGTGCCGTTGAATCGGGCCAGACCGCCGACGATGCTGAGGTCGTCGGCAAAGTGCCTGTCCCCATGTAGTTCCACAAAATGGGTGAAGATCTCGTTAACGTAGTCCAGCGTGTAGGGTCGCTCGGCGTGGCGGGCAATTTTGGTGATCTGCCAGGGCGTGAGCTGGCTGTAGACGTCTTTGGTGAGCTGCAGGCTCTTTTTGGCGAGTTGGTCAATCTCAGTGGAAATGTCCACCGCCGACTCAGTCTGCACATAGCGCAGCTCTTCTATCTTGTTTTCCAGCTCGGCAATCGATTGCTCAAAGTCGAGAAATATCTTCTTGGCCATAAGCGCTCCTCTGCGTTGTCCCTCAAGCGGGCTCAGTAATTGACCGGTAAGGGGTCTAGCGAGCGCCAAATATACCAAGTCGCCACACTGCAGTACGGCGCCCAGGCCGCGGCCACCTCACGCGCAACGCTTCGGCTGACCGAATCGCCGGAAAAATAGCACTTGCTGATGCCGTTGATCAGGCCGACATCATCCAGCGGCAACACATTCGGCCGCATCAGGTGAAAGATCAGGAACATTTCGGCCGTCCAGCGGCCAATACCACGGATGGCAACCAACTCGGCGACGATGGACTCATCGTCCATATCAGCCCAGTTTTTGACGTGCAGAAGGCGGTTGTCGAAATGCAGCGCAAGGTCGACCAGGTACTCGACCTTGCGCGCGCTCAGGCCGGCAGCGCGCATGTCGTCTACCTTGAGTTTGAGTACATTGGCCGCCGTCATGCGGCGTGGCAGCAAGGCAAAACGGTCCCACACCGTCTGCGCCGCCTTGACCGAGATTTGCTGCCCGACGATGCTGCGAGCCAGCGTGACAAAGGCATCGCCACGGGTTTGCAGGCAGCCCGAGCCAAACTGGGGAATCAGGCGGTTCATCACCCTGTCCCGACTCATGAGGTGCTCGCAGGCCTCGCCCCAATAGCTGGGCGTCAGCAGCATTTCCACTGCTTTTTTAGGGGCAGTCATCTCAATGAATTCTCGGGCTAGCGGGATAAATAAAATTGATACAACTCATGGCATAGCCTCCCAGGTGGTGCCGCCTGGAGCATCTTTAAGCACGATGCCTTGAGACAGCAGCTCTTGTCGCAAGCGATCAGCCTCGGCAAAATTGCGTTCGGCCTTGGCCTGTGCCCGCCGCGCAATCAGTGCATCAATGGCCGAAGGCTCCAGGCCAGCACCGGCCTGCAGGAAGCGGCCCGGCTCAGCCTGCAGCAGCCCCAGGCAGCCCCCAAGCCCACGTAACAGGCCCGCCAACTCGGGCGAGCGGGTCTTGTTGACCTCCGTTGCCAGGTCAAACAGCACGGACACGGCTTCGGGGGTACCGAAGTCGTTGTCCATAGCACTCTTGAAAGCCCTGGCAAAGGGCGCAGACCAATCGATCACCTGGTCGATTGCGGGCACCAACACCAGCGCCGTGTAAAGGCGGCGCAGAGCGTTGCGTGCGTCTTCCAGGTGAGCGTCGCTGTAATTGAGGGCGCTACGGTAATGGGCACGGACGATGAAAAAGCGGGTGGTTTCAGCGTCAAAGCGGGCCAGGATGTCGCGGATGGTGAAAAAATTGCCCAGACTCTTGGACATTTTTTCGTCGTCACGCGTCACAAAGGCGTTGTGCATCCAGATGTTGGCCAAGGGCTTGCCAGTGGCGCCCTCGCTTTGGGCAATTTCGTTTTCGTGGTGCGGGAACGGCAGGTCGGCGCCGCCACCATGAATGTCGACGGTGTCGCCAAGCAATTCACGGCACATGGCAGAGCACTCGATGTGCCAACCCGGCCGGCCCGGGCCCCAGGCACTGTCCCAGCGGACGTCTTGCGGCTCACCGACCTTGGATGCCTTCCAAAGCACAAAATCCAGCGGATCGTCTTTGCCCTCAGAAACCGCCACCCGCTCGCCGGCACGCAGGTCATCAATCGACTTGCCGCTGAGACGACCGTAGGACGGGAATTTACGCACAGCGTAGTTGACGTCGCCGTCGGCCGCCGGGTAGGCCAGACCATGGTCGACCAATCGGCCAATGAGCGACAGCATTTGGGGCACGTAGTCGGTCGCGCGCGGCTCAAAACCGGGGCGCTCGACGCCCAGGGCGTCGGCGTCTTGGTGCAGCGCCTCGATCATGCGGTCGGTCAGGGCGCGGATGGTCTCGCCGTTTTCCAAAGCCCGGCGGATGATCTTGTCGTCGATGTCGGTGACGTTGCGCACGTAGCTGACGCGCAAGCCACTGGACTTGAGCCAGCGCTGAACCACGTCAAAGGCGACCATCGAACGGGCGTGGCCGAGGTGGCAGAGGTCGTACACCGTCATGCCGCAGACATACATGCGCACGTGGCCAGGCTCCAGGGGCACCAGGGGCACCAGCGCGCGTGACAGGGTGCTGTAAATTCGAAGGGTCATGGTTTGGCGACAGGGGCTGGATTTAGTCCGTTTGCGGGCTTGTAACCCGGGTCCAAATGGCCGGGCCTAGGGCTAAGCGCTGGGTTGATAGCATAGGCGGTTGCGGGCACTGCTGGGCTACAATGAAAGCCAGTATATCGCCCTCGGCCTTGGTCAGTCTGAGCTTTTTTTAGCACTGACTGACACCTAATAGACACCCATGAAGTACGTCAAAACGCCGTCATCGATCCTCTTTGTCCTCTTGGTACTGTCGATGGGCCTGGTAGGAGTTGCACGTGCCGACGAGTACGCTGAGACCCTGCAATTGCTGCGCACGGGTAGGCTGGCGGATGCCTTGACCAAGACAGATGCTTTTCTGGCAGCCAAACCCCGGGACCCGCAAATGCGCTTCCTCAAGGGCGTAATTCAACGGGATTCCGGCAAAGTGAATGAAGCAATTGCCACCTTCAACAAGCTCACCGAAGACTACCCAGAGCTTCCTGAGCCCTACAACAACCTGGCCGTGCTCTACGCCGGGCAGAGCCAGTTTGACAAGGCCCGCACCGCACTGGAACAAGCCATACGAACCAACCCAAGTTACGCCACAGCCCATGAGAACTTGGGCGACGTTTACGCCAAGCTGGCCAGCCAGGCGTACAACAAGGCTTTGCAACTCGACAGCGGCAACACGGCGGTACAACCCAAGCTGGCCCTGATCCGCGAACTGTTCACGCCAAACCTGAAAGCGCTGCGCCCGGCAAACAGCCCACCGGCGCCAGCACCAACGCCTGCTCCTACTCCGGCACCTGCCCCGATGCCAGCGCCTCCGCCGACACCTGTAGCGACGCCGGCACCGGTACAAAGCAAGCCCGCAGTTGCAGAAGCCGTCAACAAAGAAGTCGAGGCGGCGGTGGCTGCCTGGGCAAAGGCATGGGCAGCCAAGGACATGGCAGCTTACCTGGGTGCCTATGGCAAAGACTTTGATCCTCTGGGCAGCCAGACGCGCAGCGCCTGGGAGGATGACCGCCGTAAGCGCATCACCGGCAAATCAAGCATCAACGTCAAGCTTGACAACCTGGTGGTCACGGTCGACGGCAACAAGGCTGTCGCCAAGTTTCGACAAGATTACCGTGCTGACGCCCTGTCTGTCTCAAGCAGAAAGACGCTGGACTTACGCCGGGTCGGCGAACGCTGGTTGATCGTCAAGGAAACCACGGGAAGGTGAGCGTGCTAAGCCCCCTACCTGGCGCTCGCGCTACCGAAGCAATGTCCCGACCTTTGCTGCAATGAGACAGCTGTTGCCATTGACGCTGTTGGTCATGCTGGGCCTAATCGCGGCACCCGGTGCACATGCGTCAAAAAAAACCCATTCGAAAGCCGTAGGAGCGGCAACAGATAAGCCTAAACCCAACTCAAAACCTAAACAGCCTGAAGCTGGCGAAGCCGAGGCGCGTCTGATTGAGGTCTACCAGCTGCTGGGTGTGGGGCAGAGCCGGGCCGCGCTGAATACGGCACAGCAATTGGTTCAGGCCTACCCAGATTTCCGCCTGGCCCAACTGGTCCATGGCGACATCTTGGCCTCGCGGCAACGGCCAGTGCGTGGATTGGGCGATGTACCTAACCCGCTGAACCTGCAAGGCGCAGAGGGCCTCACCGAGCTGCGAGCCGAATCGCAGGCACGCCTGAAAGCCTTGTCCGAGCGCCCGCCAGATGGCGCCTTGCCGGCTGAATTCATCAACCTGTCGGCCCGCAATAGACATGCTATTGCGGTAGACACCTCACGCTCAAGGCTCTACCTTTTTGAAAACAGCGCCGCCGGTCTGCGGCTGGTGGCTGACTATTACATCTCTGTGGGCAAATCAGGCGTGGAAAAGAAGGCCGAGGGTGACCTGCGCACGCCGCTGGGCGTGTACTTCATCACCAGCAATCTCGACCCCAAATCGCTGACCAATTTTTACGGCGCAGGCGCACTACCCATCAACTACCCTAATATTCTGGACAGCCAGCGTGGCAAGACCGGCAAAGGTATCTGGCTGCACGGCACGCCTCCGGGTCAATTTTCGCGGCCGCCGCAAGCCACTGACGGCTGCGTGGTGCTGGCGAACCCAGACCTGCGGCATGTGATTAAAACCGTCGAAGTTGGCACCACGCCAGTGGTGATCTCGCAAAACCTGAAATGGGTGGCGCCAGGAAAGACGCAGACCGAGGCGCAGGCCTTCCGGAACGCACTGACTGCCTGGCAGCGGGCCAAATCGGCAGGCAACATCAACGACCTGTTGGACCATTACAGCCCGAATTTCAACAGTTACGGCAAGACCCTGAACGACTGGACCCCGGTGCTGCGTACCGAACAGGCGAATATCAAGGGCCGCAAACTCGAACTCAAGGACCTGTCCCTGCTGCGCTGGATCGACGCCAGCGACACCATGATCGTCACTTTTGGCGAGGTGCCGAATGGCAGCCGGACCGGACCTGTCAAGCGCCAGTACTGGGCGCGTCAGGGTAGCCAGTGGAAGATATTTTTTGAAGGCACCATCGGATGAACTCTCTATCAAAATGGCGCCTAGCCCCCGCCCTATATGGGTTTATAGCTACTTTTTTCATAGCGAATTTGGTGCTGGCTGACGAGGCGCCCAAAGTTCGCTTTACCACCAGCGCCGGTGACTTCGTGGTCGAGGTCTACCCCGACAAGGCCCCCAAAACCGTCGAAAATTTTTTGCAATACGTGCGCGACAAGCACTACGACGGCACCATTTTCCACCGCGTGATCGACAACTTCATGGTTCAGGGCGGCGGCTTTGACGTCAAGTTTGTCGAGCGAAAGTCACGCCCGCCTGTGGCGCACGAGGGGCGCGAAGCACTCGGCCGAGGCGGCCCGAAAAACGTACTCGGTACGCTGGCCATGGCCCGCACTAACGACCCGAACTCAGCCACAGCCCAGTTTTTCATCAACGTGCGAGACAACGCCTTTCTTGACCCAACCCTGATTCCACCCGGCGATCCGGTGCCCAAGTTTGAATACCAGGGCCGGGTATACGAAAATACCCCCCGGGCCAACCTGGTGAACGCACCGCAGCTGTTCGGTTACACCGTATTTGGCAGGGTCGTCAGTGGCATGGATGTTGTCAACAAAATCAAGATCAGTCCCACCGGGGCGGGCGGCCCTTTCCCGTCGGACGTTCCGAAAACCGCCATTCTTATCAACTCTGCAACCCTGGTGAAATAAATCATGAGCAACCCACAAGTCGAACTACACGTCAACAACTTCGGCGTGATCACGCTCGAACTCGACCAAGACAAGGCACCCAAGTCGGTGGCGAACTTCCTCCAGTACGTGGCCAAGGGCCACTATGACAACACGGTGTTCCACCGTGTCATCCCAGGCTTTATGGTCCAGGGCGGCGGCATGGAGCCTGGCATGAAGCAAAAAGCCTGCGACAAGCCCATTGACAACGAAGCCAACAATGGCCTGAAGAACCTGCACTACACCGTGGCCATGGCCCGCACCGGTGACCCGCACTCAGCCACGGCCCAGTTCTTCATCAACGCGGCTGACAACGGCTTCCTGAACCACACCGCTATTTCGGCCCAGGGCTGGGGCTATGCCGTGTTTGGCAAGGTCGTCGGCGGCACCGAGGTGGTCGACAAAATTGCCGCTGTCAAAACCAGCCGCAGCGGGTACCACGACGATGTGCCCGTCGAGGACGTGGTGATTGAGCGGGCTGTGGCGCTCTGACCCTTGGCATGTCGGCCCCAGAGCTCATCGCGCCCGAGCGCTGGGCCTGCATTGATTTCATCTCGGACCTGCACCTGGAGGCCGGCGATCCCGCCACGGTAGCCGCCTGGAGGGCGTACCTGCGCAGCAGCCCAGCCGATGCTCTGGTCATACTCGGTGACCTGTTTGAGGTTTGGGTAGGTGACGATGTGCTGGGCGCAGCCGGCGCCGCTGACAGCTTTGAAGCCGATTGCTGCCATGCCCTGCTGTCGGCGGCCCAACAACGAAGCCTGTTTTTGTTGCACGGCAATCGAGACTTCCTGCTCGGCCCGGCCTTTGCCCGGGCCGCTGGGCTAAGCCTGCTGGCCGACCCAACGGTTCTGGTTTTTGGAGGACAGCGCTGGTTGCTGTCCCATGGCGACGCGCTTTGCCTAGACGACACCGAGTACCAGCAGTTTCGCCAACAGGTCCGAAGCGCCGACTGGCAGCAGGCTTTTCTGGCGCAGCCCTTGGCCGCTCGCCAGTCGATGGCACGAACGCTGCGCCGCCAGAGCGAGGCCCGCAAGCAAAGTGGTGTGGCCTACGTTGATCTTGACCCCGCCGCTGCGAGGGCCTGGCTGACGCTCAACCGGTCACTCACCCTGATCCACGGCCATACGCACCGACCGGCGACACATGATTTAGGCGCCGGCTTGCAACGTTTGGTGTTGAGCGACTGGGACCTGAGCGCACCTAGGCCACGGGCTGAGGTCTTGCGGCTGAGGATGGACCACGCAAATGCCGGGGACGCGGTACTGGTCCAACGTATTCCACTTGCAGCCACAGCGCCACCGCACTGACCAAAGCTAGCCGGCAGTTCAGGCGGCGACCTCGTCGATCTGCCAGGGAGCCAAAAACTGTTCGGCGTAGCGGAGGTAAACCTCCTGATGCATGAACACGTCGAACAAATCAGGGTCAATATGACCCGACTCCTTGAATTTCTGCATGATGCTGGTGGCCTGGGACAACTTCATGCCCTTTTTGTAGGGCCGGTCGGCGGCCGTCAGGGCCTCGAAAATGTCGGCGATGCCCATCATGCGGGCCTGGACTGACATATCTTCGCGCTTGAGGCCTTTGGGATAGCCCTTGCCGTCCATACGCTCATGGTGGCCGCCCGCATACTCCGGCACTCGCTTGAGGTGACGGGGCCAGGGGAGCTGTTCCAGCATCTTGATGGTGGCCACAATGTGGTGGTTGATGGTTGAGCGCTCATGCTGGGTCAGCGTGCCACCGCGAATGCTCAGGTTTTCGAGCTCATCGGCCGTCAGGAACGGTACCACTGCCCCATGCTCGTTACGCCAGACGCGTTGACTGGCGATCGCCTGCACCCGGGCAATCGCCGCGTCGTTCATGAACTCTGCGCCCTTGTTGGTGGCGCGCAAAAAGCTGCGATCTGAATCGATGGCTGACAGGGCCTCTTGGCAGTGGCTCGCCAGCAGGGCCTCAGCGGGTGCATCAACGCAGGGCCGCAAGGCGAGTTGCGCACGCAAAGCCTCGATTTCGACGTCTCGCTTGAGCACCTCAAAGCGGGTGTCGATCAGCGCCACCCTGTCAAACAGGGTCTCCAGCTTGGTCGCTTTGTCAACCACATGCACCGGTGTCGTGATCTTGCCGCAGTCGTGCAACAAGCCCGCAATTTTGAGCTCGTAGCGGTCCCGCTCGTCCATGGTGAAGTCGGCCAGTGGACCCGTGGTGGTTTGGACCACCGCGTCGGCCAGCATCAGCGTCAGTTCAGGCACGCGAGAGCAATGGCCGCCGGTGTACTGGGATTTTTCCTCGATGGCGATGTTGATCAAGCGGATCAGCGACTCAAACAGCACCTCCAGCTGGGTCATCAGCAGCCGATTGTTCAGGGCAACCGCGGCCTGCGAGGCCAGCGACTCCAAGAGGCTCTGGTCGGCCAGTGAAAAAGGAACAACTTCGGTAGTGCCGGGCTTTTGTGCATTCAGCAGTTGCAAGACGCCGATTACTTCGCCCTCGTGGTCCTTCATCGGGACGGTCAGGAATGACTTGGACCTGTACCCCGTGCTCTGGTCGAAGCGCCGGGTACCAGAAAAATCAAAGGCCGGGTCGGCGTAGGCATCCGCCACATTGATAGTGCGGCAATGGATGGCAGAGTGGACCGCCACCAGAGAGTCGTTCGGTGCCCCGTCCGCGTTGCGCAGCGGCAAGTTGGGAAACTTGATCGGAGTCCCAGAACTGCCACCCATGGCGATGTTGAGGGAATCCGTTCGCAAGATCTCAAACCGGAGGGCGGTTCCATCCTCGGTCACCCGGTACAGGGTGCCGCCATCGGCATTCGTGATGGATTTGGCCGCCAGAAGGATGCGCTCAAGCAAGGGCAAGATGTCGCGCTCACGCGACAGCGAGGCACCAATCTCATTAACCCGCTCGAGGCGGGCTAGAACAGTGTCAATGGTTTCCACGGTGGCCCAACCGAAGACGTCAGTTACGCAGCATGATTTTCAGCACCTGTTGCAGGCGGCGCGCACTGCCGGCATCAAAGGCTGCGCTCAGCGCGCGGCCCACGTCATGGCCCCAGGTCTGGATCGGAGGCGCGTCATGGCGGCGGGTCAGTAATTGCAGTTGCATGGCGCGGCGAGCGTCAAGGTGTTCGGCAGGCGTTGGCAGCTCGGCCGCCATCTCCAGGCGCAGCAAGGCCTGCTGAGCATCCGCAACCGGCGGCTGCCCCAGCGCCTGAATCCAGGCGGTGCGCGTGGCCGCATTGACGCGTGCGCCCAGTTCCTGTGCCGAGGGCAGCTGCGTCGGGCTGCGCTGCTCCCAGGCCGCCAACAGCTGCGTCAAGGCCTCGCCATGGGCCTGGGCCGCCAGCTTGCGCAAGGCCAGCTGAGCCCGTTCCAGCGCGTCGCGCTGGGCGCGAAATGCGGTGTCGCCCAAACGCGGGGCGTCTTGCCAGGCGCCAGCAGCCGAATCCTGTGGCGGCCGGCGGTCTGGCCCACGGCTTCCCATTCGATCGTCGCGCGTGCCACGGGCACCGTCGCCAGCGCCGAATCGAGGGCCGTCTTTGCGGTCGCCAAACTTGCCACCCCGTCCGGGCATGGCGGGCTCGGTCTTTTTCATTCCTGGCCGATCGTCGCCCCGCACAGCCACCACTGCCTTGACCACGGGTTTGGCCACAGCTTTCTCGGCAGCCACAGGGGGCGGCTCGGCTGGCGCGTCGGTATTGCCGTCGGCTGATGGTTCAGCTGGTGACTCGGTTGACAGTTCTGTTAACGGCTCGGTTAATGGCGAATGCGGAGCCATATCCGGCACCGGCACAGCCAGCGCTTGCACCGCCGCGTGCGCCTGAGCTTGGCCGCGCAGGGCGGCGTCCAGCGCGTTCATGGCACCGCGGATGGCTTGCGCATCGCCGCCGGCGTTGGCAGCCTCCAGCGCCCGTGCGGCGTCCAGCACGATCCGGTCACGCTCACCCAGCGCCGCCTCGCTGCGCTCACGCTCCTGGGTCTTGCGGTTGAAGGCGTCGTCGATCGGCTTGCGAAACGCATCCCAGAGCTTTTGCTCCTGGCGCCGGTCCATCGGCACGCGCTGGGCCTCGGACTGCCAGCGCTGTTGCAGCGCACGCACGGCGTCAACGCGCAACATGGGCGCCGCACCGAGCGCCTTGGCATCCTCGATCATGGCCTGGCGGACAGTCAGGCTTTGCGCTTGCAACGCCTCCAGCGGCGCACTCGCTGCGGCCATGGCAGCCTTCCAGAGAGGCTGAAGTTCGGCAAAGGCCTTTTCACCAATATGGCCGGCTTCGCGCCAACGGTCGCCAAACTGGTGCAGCAGACGGGTAAAGCCCTTCCAGTCGTCGTCCAGGGCGGTGGTGTTGGCGGCGGCCCACTGCTTGACTTCGTCGATCATGGCCAGACGTTGTGCCCGGTGCTCCACGGCCTCGGCCTTCATTTTTTCCAGCCAGGCCTCGACCACCTTGTGGGCATCATTGCAGGCCTCGTCAAAACGCTTCCACAGACCGTGGTTGGGCACACCGCCCTGATCGGTCTGCTTCCATTCCTCACGCAGGGCCCGCAACAGCTCTTGCATCTTGCGCCCGCCAATGGCCTGGCCTTCAGGCCGCTTTAGCAGACCTTCAGCCTTGGCCACCAGTGCCTCGCGCAGTTGGTCGGCGCGCCAACGCTGCCAGCCCTCCAGCTCGCTGGCCGCAGCCAACGCGGCGTGAGCCAAGTTCTCCAACTTGTCGTCGATCAAGCGACCATGTTCCTTAAGTGCGTTGCGCAGCGCAGCGGCGGCGCCGGCACTGGCTTTGCCGTGGCCCTCGGCGATCTCAATCTCCAGTTTTGAGAGCACCTCTTGCACTGTCTTGCTAGCTTGGATCCGGATTTCGGGGTCAATCTTGGGCTTTTGCGGCTTGCTCACCGGCTCGGCAGATACACCGCGCGCAGCACGCAACTCGTCAGCCCAAACAGGCACTGGTGGCAAAGGGGCAGCTGCATCCGCAGCGGCCGCGGTGGCCTGTGCCAAGGCTTCCCGAAATGCGTCGCAGACCACGAGAAGCTGGGCCCGTGAGGTCTCTAGCAACGGGGGAAACCGAGCCTCCACGCTGGGCCAGTTGGTGTCCATCAGGAGCGACGATGCCTGGGCTTGCCAGTGGTCAACATCGGCCTGCAATGCCTGAGCTGCGCCATGTGCATCGTGCCAGGATTTGGTTGACAGCACCTCAATGCGTTGCGCCAGCAATACGGCAGCCTCACGCTGCACCTGCACGCGATGTTGCAGGTCTTCGATGCCTTTGACACGGTCACTGAGCTGTGCCTTGAGAGTCAACAGTGGCTCACGGCTCAGGGGCGCGCCGGCTTTGGCCGCGTCACGTTGCCAGGCCATGGCATCGGCGATGTTGAGCTTGTCAATCGCCAACAGTGTTTGGGCGCGCTCGGCCCATTCCTGGGCAATGGATTCCTGGCCGCGGGTTCGCTTAATCTCGTCGAGCTTTTCGCGCAGTAGTTTGGCTGCGCCCTTGTCTTTGCCACTGAGGTCCTTGAAGACTGCCTGCATCTGTTCGGCCGAAGGGTTGCCCGCCAGCCAGTCGCGAATACGGGCGGTACGCTCGCTGGAGGTATGCGCCGAAAACGCGCCCCCAGTCAGTTGATCCAGCGGATGGGACTCATGCGCTTTGAGAGCGGCAGGCGTGACAGCAGGTGTATCGGGGGTCTTGGGAGTAGCAGGAAAAGGGAACATGACAAACAGATCAGAAAGTATGACCCCCCACGCGTTGCGAGAGGGTTTGAGCCGCTATTTTCACCGCTATTTCATCCGATGGTGAAAAGTCCAGGAGGTGCTCAGGCTCAATTGCGCGCGCGAACGTCATTTTGACTGCGGTGGGAGGCGGTCAAAAGAGTTTCTGGCAGTGTCGGTTTGTCTGATTTATGAATCATATTTTGAATATTAAAAAGGTTTAATATGGTTGACTTGGTATATCAAGTGCCCCTAGAATCGTTCCTCCGCTTTGTTTAGCAAGTGGAAACTCGCATCCGCTGCCGATCCCGGCATATTCAAGTCTCTGCCAAATTTACGATCACCAGCGCAGGACATTGATAGCGTACCAACCCAAACGGGGCGCCTGGACCTTCTGCACTGTTAGCAGTGTCCGTTCCAGGACCCGCGAAAGAAGGAGAAGCTATGACAGCGTCACACCCATTCACCCGAGGCCTGCGAACATTCGCAACCGACATCGCCGAAGGTTTTCTTGAGATCACCCACAACGGTTTTGCTTTGATCGGCTTGGCTGTGATGTGTGGTGCACTGACACTGATCACGCAACCCGAGCTGAGGCGAGCCGGTGAGTCGCAGCTGTTCGGCTGGCTGCAGACCCGGCAGGGCATCCCTGGCGTGGATATCGACCTAGGTGCCATCGACCGCGCGACGGCCAGTAACCCGCAAGCCCTGCCCAAAAGGCAAGCGGATTTGGCCTATTGGCTTAGCCGCAAATACCGTGTGGCCCCCGAGCCTTTGAGTGCCATCGTTGCTGAGGCCTATGAAATCGGCCAACGCTCCAAGCTTGAGCCAACTCTGATCCTGGCCGTGATGGCCATTGAATCGGGCTTCAACCCGTTTGCCCAGAGCCCTATGGGCGCACAGGGCCTGATGCAGGTCATCACCCGCGTCCACAGTGACAAGTACGACAATTTTGGTGGTGTCTTTGCCGCGTTCGACCCGCTCACCAACCTTCGCGTCGGCGCACGGGTGCTGGAAGAATGCATTAGCCGCGCCGGCTCCACAGAAGCCGGCCTCAAGTTCTACGTGGGCGCAGCCAACATCGAGGACGATGGCGGCTACGTCGGCAAGGTGCTCGCCGAGCATGGCCGCTTGCAGGCCGTGGCCGCCGGCCGAACTGTGCCCGACTCTGCCGCCGCTACTCCGGCAGCGCCGGCGGCTGGCAAAGGCGCAAAAAACGCGGAAAGCGTCGCATTGCTGACCGCGCTTTGATGCGCTGCTGGCTAAACTAGGTCATTCATTTCCTCTCAGTCTCCTACCGTCATGTACCACCGCAACATCCTCCGCGAGCAGACCGATCCCGAATTGTTTGCTGCCATCCAGGCCGAAAACGCGCGCCAGGAACACCACATCGAGTTGATCGCCAGCGAAAACTACGCCTCGCCGGCCGTGATGGCGGCACAGGGCTCGCAGCTGACCAACAAATATGCCGAGGGCTACCCCGGCAAGCGCTACTACGGCGGCTGTGAAAATGTCGACGTCGCCGAGCAACTGGCCATCGACCGAGCCAAGCAATTGTTTGGGGCCGATTGCGCCAACGTCCAGCCGCACTGCGGCGCCTCGGCCAACGAGGCCGTTTTTCTGGCGTTTCTCAAGCCTGGCGACACCATCATGGGCATGAGCCTGGCCGAGGGCGGGCACCTGACGCACGGCATGGCACTGAACATGAGCGGCAAGTGGTTCAAGGTGGTGAGCTACGGCCTGAATGCGCGGGAAGAAATCGATTACGACGCCATGGAGCGCACGGCCCATGAGGCCCGACCCAAACTCATCATCGCCGGCGCCTCCGCCTACAGCCTGCGCATTGATTTTGAACGCTTTGCCAAGGTGGCCAAGGCGGTCGGCGCCATCTTCCTGGTCGACATGGCGCACTATGCCGGCTTGATCGCTGCCGGCGTTTACCCCAACCCGGTGCCGCACGCCGATGTGGTCACGTCCACCACCCACAAGAGCCTGCGCGGTCCGCGCGGCGGCATCATCCTGATGAAGGCCGAACACGAAAAGGCCATCAACAGCGCCATCTTCCCCGGCCTGCAGGGCGGGCCGCTGATGCACGTGATTGCCGCCAAGGCGGTGGCCTTCAAGGAGGCGCTGGCGCCTGAGTTCAAACTGTACCAGCAGCAGGTGCTGGTCAATGCCCGAGTGGTGGCGCAGACCCTGACCGAGCGTGGCCTGCGCATTGTCAGCGGCGGTACCGAAAGCCATGTGATGCTGGTCGACCTGCGGTCCAAGGGCATCACCGGCAAGGAAGCCGAAGCTGTGCTGGGCGCCGCCCACATGACGATCAACAAGAACGCCATTCCAAATGATCCCGAAAAACCCATGGTCACCAGTGGCGTTCGCATCGGCACCCCGGCCATGACGACCCGCGGCTTCCGCGATGAGGAGGCGAGACAAACAGCCCACCTGATCGCCGACGTGCTGGACAACCCGCGAGACACCGCCAACATCGAATCGGTCAGGGCCCGCGTGAACGCCCTGACTGCGCGCTTTCCCGTCTATCGCTGACACACTGGCCCGGCCAGGCGCCGGGCCAAAACGCTTGCGCCATGAAATGTCCGTTTTGCAGTCACGCCGACACCCAGGTGGTGGAGACGCGCATTTCAGAAGAGGGTGACTTCATACGGCGACGGCGCCAGTGCGCGGCCTGTGACAAGCGCTTCACCACCTACGAGCGGCCAGACGTCAATTTCCCGGCCATCGTCAAAAAAGACGGCCGCCGCATTGACTATGAACGGGCTAAATTAGTCGCCTCCATGAACCTGGCGCTGCGCAAGCGCCCGGTCAGCACGGAACAAGTCGACGGTGCGATTGAACGCATTGAAGAAAAGCTGCTCAACCTGGGGCTGCGTGAAGTCGCGTCAACCCGCATTGGCGAACTGGTCATGCGTGAGCTCAAAAAGCTCGACAAAGTTGCCTATGTGCGTTTTGCCAGCGTGTACCGTAGTTTTGAAGACATTGATGAATTCAAGACACTGGTCGATGAGGTGCGGCGCTAGCGCCAGCATTCGGCCACGCTAGGCTCAGTGGCAGAGCGGCCTTTGACGCCAGTATGGGTTAGGGTCAAATCACCGCAGATGTCGGCTCCAATGGGTGTCGCTGTCAGCGTGTAACCGATCAGTGTGGCCGCTACCGTGAGGTTGTAGCGCGGCGATTCAGTTGGCACTGCCTGCAAGCGGGCCGGCAGCGTCGGACTGAGCATCCCCGCCTCATCGGTGGTGTAGCGGCTATTGGCTGCATAAACCCTTTCCATGAACTGCTGCGCCTCAAGCAGCGAAGTGCGCGCAGACGACCGCTGACCACGTTTCACACTTTCCACATAACTCGGGTAGGCCACCATGGCAAGAATGCCAATGATCGCCAACACAATCATCAGCTCGATCAAGGTGAATCCTGGGGCCACAGCGGCGGGCCGCTGGCGGACCGGCAAAGGGTGTAGGCGCATGGTCTGAGTCCTATAGGCTGGTTCAGCGGATCGGTGGATTGATGATACGCCGCCAGACACGGTCAAGCATCACGCGCGGGCCAACAGTGCTCAAGTCAGGCGTCTCAATAGTCGCTCGCTGCTGGCTGGTGGTGTTTTGAATGCTGATCAAGGTCTTGCAAACTCCGCCGGCGCAGGTCGGGGTTCTGCGGACTACCGCATCATTGCCATCAGCATTGGTACCGTAGCCGGCGACCACAGCATCTGCCACGGTAAAGAGGCCGTCGCCATTGGTGTCAAACATTGGGTAGTCCGGGCTCAAGCCCTGCTCCACCGGAAAAAGCAAATTCACGCCCTGCCCGATCGCGGCGTCGCAAACAATGACGTCGCGGGCCGGCACAACCACGCTGATCAGTGCCACTTTATTGGTCACCATCTTTGAGGGATAGACCACGCGCATACCAGCAACAGTATTCAGATCGGTGACCCATCCCCGCTGGGTCGCCCAGTTGACCAGCGTCCCCGCCAGCGAGTAGAAGGTAGCGCCGCTGGCAGCAGCCACCTGCGACAGGTTGCGCGCTTCCAGCGCGGCACGGGTCATGGGCCGCGTCAGGCTGTCGCCCGCATTGTCCCGTACGCCATAAATGGATTGGGCTGCCGTCGAATTGGCCTCGGCTTCAGTGCTCAGCACACCCGTGCCAAACACCAGCAACTTGCCCCCCAGTGAATGGTCAAAAACCAGTGGCGCCTGGGTGATGGGTTGGGCCACGCCTTTGGCGCTGGTGGCTGTGAACAGTGCCTGGCCACCGGAGATCTCAAAACGACTGGCAGCGCTGGCCTGGTAATCAAGCTTCCACAGATTGCCCTTGAGGTCGCCTGCGTAGAGCGCAGTGATTTCGCCGGTGCTGTTGCGCACCACGCCCACCCCACCCAAGCCGTTGGCACCGGCGCCCTCCAGAGTCAAGGTTTGCGCCACCCCGGTTTGCAGATTCACCACAAACAACACCGCCCGCCCGGCGTCGCTGTAACGGCCATTGCCAAAAATGGCCACCCATTCACCGTTGGGCAGCACGCCGACCTCGATCGGCGCTGACACATAACCCAGGTCAACATGGGTTGCGTTGCTGAGTTCCCAGCGCACCGTGCTGGCCCCTAGATTGGCGGTGTCGGTGACATCCAGCGCAAACACCGCACGCCCGCCAGAGCCCAATGAACCCAACAGGTAATTGCGCCACGTGGCACCACCCGCACCCGGCGCATTGACAAAGGCATCTGCCTCCGACAGCGGGCCATCGACGAAATACTGGTGGTCCAGCAGTGCGGTGCCATAGGTTTTATCGCTTAATTTGGACAAGTTGGGGTAGACCGCGCGGGGTACATAGGCGAAGACCTCGCGGCCATCCTCAGCCGCCACGGCCCCCAGGGAGTCTTTGAATGCGTGGAGCATGCCGTCGTTGCTGCCGGCGAATAACACCGGGGTGCGCACGGCCTTTGCCGTGAGAAAAGCGGCATAGCTGCTGCCGCCAGTGCTTAATGTGCCGTAACCCATGTTGACGGCGTCCTTGATCAACACCGGGTTGGAATTGATGAAATCACCCAGCACCCCCTTGCGCTCACGAAAGGGCTGGCCATCGCCCTCCTTGCTACGGTCGCCGCGCAAAAAATTCACGAAGGAACTGGTGTGGGTCGCAGCGACACTGCCCAGAGCCGCTTGGTTGGACGCCCCCATGTCAGCCCAGGTAAACGGCGCCGACTGGGCTGGCGTGGTGTCAGTGCGCCAAGTATGAATGTTGCGACTGCCGAAGGCCGGCAACCGGGCCTCGGCGGTCCAGGCTTGGGCAGCCGTCTGTCCACTGGCATCTAGCAGATAGGCCTGGATATCGCCGTTCCAGTCCCCTGTTCGGTACTGAGGCACATATTTACGGTTAGTGTCTTCCAGCGTCGCAGAGGCGGTGGCCACACCGGCTTCGCGCAGTTCCCGTTGCAAGGCCTGGCCGACAGAATCCCGGATCGCAGAGGCCAGTTCTGCCGGGTCCTTGGCGCTGATGAAACTGCCCCGACTGTTCAGGGCTGCGTGCCACAGATCGTCAATCTCATCGGTCCCCCAGCTCTTGGTGCCAGCCGTGAGAGCCGGCAGGTCCGTGGCCGGATCAGGGGCCCCACCGGGCAGCTTGTCGGGCCTGAGCGTGCCACGTACGCCCAGCCCCACAGTGAAATTGACCATGTGCTGCCAAAAAGCCGGGTTTTCAGCAGAGGGCACGACGTTGTTGATCAGGTCAGGGCGCAGGTCTTTTTTCCAATACTCCATGGCGTAATCAGCCAGCCTGTTGGCATTGTCGTCCTTGAATGGCCGCGTCGCAAGGTACCGGTAAGTGCGGCCAGGCCCAGTGATGACCGAGCCATTGGTGTTATCCGAGTTGCCGACCGAGTTGGGGTTGGTGGACCAGTAGCCGTCTGTGACCATGATGTGATAGGCCCGCCGGCAGGACTT
>CALPLW020000016.1 GCA_943324505.2 Comamonas sp. lk | reverse complement strand
GGTCCAGCTGCAGGGCTTTGAACAACGCCCGCTGGGTGCCCTGTCGGCCGGTCAGTTGCAGCGCGTGCTGCTGGCGCGGCTGCTGGTGCAGGAGGGCGACCTGATCCTGCTCGACGAGCCCTTCAATGCGGTGGATGCCCGCACCACCGAGGCCCTGCTGACGCTGCTGGCGCAATGGCGGCAACAGCAACGCACCGTGGTGGCGGTGGTGCATGACAACGCCCTGGTGCGGGCCCATTTCCCCAACACGCTGCTGCTGGCGCGGCGGGTGGTGGCCTGGGGCGACACCGCATTGGCGCTGACGCCGACCAATCTGCTGCGGGCCGGCGCCATGGCTGAGGCCTGGGACGAGGACGCCGACCTGTGCCATGCCGATGCCGATGCCGCCCTGAGCGAGACCCGGCGCTGATGGACGGCACCTGGTCACTGGCGCCATTGGCCTACGAGCTGCTGCTGGCACCGTTCACCGAGTTTGCCTTCATGCGGCGGGCACTGGCGGCGACCCTGGCGCTGGCACTGAGCGCGGCACCGCTGGGCGTGTTCCTGACACTGCGCCGCATGAGCCTGCTGGGCGACGCGCTGAGCCACGCCATCCTGCCCGGGGTGGCACTGGGCTTCATGTTCTTCGGCCTCTCGTTGACGGCGATGGCGCTGGGCGGCGTGCTGGCCGGCCTGCTGGTGGTCGGCCTGGCCGGCTTGGTCAGCCGCTTGACGCCGCTGCGCGAGGACGCCAGCCTGGCCGCCCTGTACCTGACGGCGCTGGCGCTGGGCGTGACCCTGATTGCGCACCATGGCACGCGGCTCGATGTGCTGCACATCCTGTTTGGCAGCGCGCTGGGCGTGGACGCGGCCGGTCTGTACCTGGTGGCCGGCGTGTCCAGCCTGAGCCTGCTGGCGCTGGCTGGCGGCTACCGTGGCCTGGTGCTGGAAAGCTTCGACCCGCAGTTTCTGCGCGCGCTGCAGCGCGGCAGCTGGTGCTGGCAGCAGGGCTTTTTGATGCTGGTGGTGCTCAACTTGGTGGCCGGTTTTCAGACCCTGGGCACCCTGATGGCGGTTGGGCTGATGATGGTGCCCGCCGTGTCGGCGCGGCTGTGGCATGACACCTTGCCGGCCCAGTTGCTCAACGCCAGCGCCCAGGCCATGGTGGCCGGCGTCGGCGGCTTGCTGCTGTCTTACCACCTCGACACCCCGTCGGGGCCCACCATCATCGGCTGCGCTGGGGCGCTGTATGCCGCCTCCCTGCTGGTGGCGCCCGGCGGCTGGTTGCCGCGCCTGCGCGCCCGGGCCCACCGCGTGGCCTGAACCGCAACGCCCACAACAACCAACCCAGATCCACCCACCACACATCACCCGCCACACATCACCCACTACGCACCACACCATGAACCATCCCTACGCCCTCCGCACGCCCCACCGCACACCCCTCACGTCGCGCCGCAGCCTGCTGCTGAGCGCCACCGCGCTGGCGCTGCTGGGGTGCCCCACCCAGGCGGCCGAGCCGCTGCCGGTCACCGTCAGTTTCAGCATCCTGGGCGACCTGGTGCGGGTGGTGGGTGCCAGCCGCATCGTCGTCACCACCTTGGTCGGCCCCGAGCAGGACGCCCATGGGTTCGAGCCGCGCCCGGCCGATGCCAAGGCCCTGCTGGCGAGCAAATTGCTGGTTGTGAACGGCCTGGGTTTCGAGCCCTGGTCGGGCCGGCTGGTCAAGTCGGCCGGCTACAAGGGCGAGACTGTGGTGGCGGCCAGCGGCGTGAAAGCCCGCCAAACCCCCAAGGCCAACCACGGCCACGCCCATGCGGAAACCGATCCGCACGCCTGGCAAAACCCTGACAACGTGGCGCTTTATGTGCGCAACATCGCGACCGGACTGAGCAAGGTCGACCCCGCCGGCGCCAGCAGCTACCAGGCCAACGCGGACGCCTATGTGAAAGAGCTACAGGCGCTCGACGCCTGGGCCAAAGCCCAGTTTGCGGCGCTGCCCCAAGCCAAACGCAAGGCCATCACCTCGCACGATGCCTTTGGCTATTTGGCGGCCCACTACGGCCTGACCTTCCTGGCACCCCAGGGCGTCAACACCGACACCGAACCCAGCGCGCGGCAGGTAGGCCAGCTCATCCGGCAAATCCAGCGCGAAAAAATCCGCGCGGTGTTTGTGGAGAACATGGCCAACCCCAAGCTGCTGGCGCAACTCAGCCAGGACGCCGGCGTGACCCCCGGCGCCAGCCTGTACGCCGATGCCCTGTCCAGCGCCGACAAGCCGGGTGCCACCTACCTGCAGATGATGCGGCACAACGTGACGCAACTGGTGGCCGGCATGCAGCGCAACTGAAGCTGGGCCAGCGCCAGGGCTGCCTCAGCCTCGGGCCAGCCGGGCAAAGGTCTTGCGGAACTTGGCCACCTTGGGTGCGGCCACCGCCACGCAATAGCCCTGGCCGGGGTTGCGCGCAAAGAAATCCTGGTGGTAGTCCTCGGCCGGCCAGTAATTGGCCACCGGCAGCACCTCGGTCACGATGGGCTGGCGGTAGACGCCGCTGGCCACCATCTCCGCGATCACGCCCTGCGCCACCGCCTGCTGTTCCGGGCTGCTGGTGTAGATGCCGCTGCGGTACTGGGTGCCCACGTCGTGGCCCTGGCGGTTCAGCGTGGTCGGGTCGTGGATCACGAAAAAAATCTCCAGCCGCTCGCGCAGGCTGATCTGGGCCGGGTCAAAGACCAGCTTGACCACCTCGTTGCAGCCAGTGCGGCCGGTGCAAACCTGCTCGTAGCTGGGGCGCTCGATCAGGCCGTTGCTGTAGCCGCTCTCCACGTCCAGCACCCCCTGCACCGCGACAAACACCGCCTCGGTGCACCAGAAGCAGCCGCCGCCGAGGGTGATGGTTTGGTTGGTATCAGACATAAAAGGCTCCGGATTGAACGACTGGGACAAGACTGGGCACTGATCTTACGCGCGCTGGCCATGCCCTCACACATGCCCTCACACATTGACAGGGTCAAGCGTGCCGTCTAAACTACTAACCAGTTAGTCATTAATTCATGCCCTCGTCCCCCAACCTCCCCGAGCTCCCCGACACGACCGATCCGGCGCCGCACGCCCGCCGTGAGCGGCGCAAAGAAGCGCGTCCGCGCGAGCTGCTGGAAGCGGCGCTGGAGCTGTTTGTGCAAAAAGGCTTTGCAGCTACCAAAGCTGAAGAGGTGGCCAAACTCGCCGGCGTGTCCAAAGGCACGCTGTTTTTGTACTTTGCCAGCAAGGAAGAGCTGTTCAAGGCGGTGGTGCGCGAGAACATCATCGGCCGCTTCACCGAATGGAATGCCGAATTCGAGCTGTTCACGGGCAGCACCGCCGACATGCTGCGCTACTGCATGCGCAGCTGGTGGGAGCGCATCGGCTCCACCAAGGCCTCGGGCATCACCAAGCTGATGATGAGCGAGGCGCACAATTTTCCGGAACTGGCCGCGTTTTTTGAGCACGAGGTGGTGCTGCCAGGCAATGAGCTGATCCAGCGCATCCTGCAGCGCGGCGTGGACCGCGGCGAGTTCCAGCTGATCGACATGAAATACGGGGTTTACACCGTACTGGCACCGCTGATGTTTCTGGCGATGTGGAAACATTCCCTGGGCACCTGTGTGGGTGCTGCCGAAATCGATCCCGAACACTACATTGCTGTTCAGGCCGAGACCCTGCTCGCTGGCCTGAGCGTTCGTCCACTCCCCCTGCCCTCTTTGGGCTCTGTTGCACTATGAAATCCTGGTTGAAATGGTTGGTATTCGCGCTGGTTCTGGCCGCTCTGGCAGCGGGCGCATGGCGTCTGGTGTCGAACCGGCAAGCGCAAAAAGTCGCACTCGAAGCCCAACAGGCCGCACAAAAAACCCAGGCTGTGGTGGAACTGGCGGCAGCCGATCTGGTGCAGCTGAAAACCATCGATCTGGTTCAGGGACTGGCCATCGCCGGCCCCTTGCGCGCCGCCAATACGGCCTTTGTCAAGGCCCGCGTGGCCGGTGAGCTGCAGGGTTTGACTTTGCGTGAAGGCGACCGGGTCACGGCTGGTCAGGTGGTGGCCCGCATTGAGGCCACCGAATCGCAAGCACGGGTACGCCAGGCGCAGCAGCAGGCCGAAGCCGCGCGGGCCCAGGTGGACATTGCCCGGCGCAGCTTCGAGAACAACCGCTCGCTGGTGGACCAGGGCTTTATCTCCAAGACCGCGCTCGACACCTCACAGGCCAGCCTGACCGCTGCGGAGGCCAGTTACCGGGCCGCCGTGGCCGGGGCCGACCTGGCCGCCAAATCGCTCGAGGACACTGTGCTGCGCGCACCGATGGCGGGCCTGGTGGCCCAGCGGCTGGCGCAACCCGGCGAGCGGGTGGCGATTGACACCCGTATTCTGGAAATTGTGGACCTGAGCCGGCTCGAGCTCGAGGCCAGTATCAGCCCGGCTGATTCCCTGCTGGTCAAGACCGGCCAGGTGGCTCGTCTGAGCATTGAAGGCGCCACAGCGCCGGTGACAGCCAAGGTGGTGCGTGTCAACCCCAGTGCACTGAGCGGCAGCCGGGCCGTACTGGCCTACCTGGCGGTGCAGCCCAACGCCGGTTTGCGCCAAGGCCTGTTTGCCCAGGGCACATTGACCACCGGCAGCTTGAGCCTGCCAGCTGTGCCTCTGAGCGCCGTGCGCACCGACAAGCCCCTGCCCTATGTGCAGTTGATCCAGGACGGGGCTGTGCTGCACCAAACCGTGGAGCTGGGCGCCCGTGGCGAGCGTGACGGCCAAAGCCTGATTGCCATCAAGGGCTTGGCCGAGAACGCGCTGCTGCTGTCCGGCAGCGTGGGCAGCCTGCGCGCCGGCACCCGGGTCAAACTGCCACAGGGCCAATAAGCCATGTGGTTTACCCGCGTCAGTCTTAACAACCCGGTCTTTGCCACCATGGTCATGCTGGCCCTGGTGGTGCTGGGACTTTTCTCACTGCAGCGACTGCAGGTCGACCAGTTCCCCAACATCGATTTCCCCACCGTGGTGGTGATTGCCGACTACCCTGGCGCCGCGCCCGAAATTGTGGAGAGTGAGGTCTCGCGCAAGATCGAGGAGGGCGTCAACTCGATTGCCGGCATCAGCGCCCTGACCTCGCGCAGCTACGAGGGCCAGTCGGTCGTGGTGATCGAGTTCAACCTGAACATTGACGGACGCAAGGCCGCTGACGACGTGCGCGAAAAAGTGGCCTCCATCAAGCCCAACCTGCGCGCCGAGGTCAAGGAGCCGAGGGTGCTGCGCTTTGACCCTTCCGCCCGGGCCGTCTGGTCGGTGGCGGTGCTGGCTGACCCGGCCGGCGCCAAGGGCCGGGTGCCCAGCCCGGTGGAGCTCAGCAATTGGGCCGAACAAACCCTGAAAAAACGCTTTGAGAACGTTCGTGGCGTGGGCTCGGTCACCCTGGTGGGTGGAACCCGGCGCGAGATCAACCTCTACCTGAACCCTCAGGCCCTGGAGAGCTTTGGCATTTCCCCCGACCAGGTGGTGACGGCCGTTCGCAACGAGAACCAGGACCTGCCCCTGGGCGCCATCCGCTCGCTCGAGCAGGAGCGCGTGATCCAGATTGCCGGGCGGCTGCAGCGGCCAGAGGACTTCGGCCGAATCATCGTGGCGCGCAAAGGCGGCGCCCCGGTGCGACTGGAACAACTGGCCCGCGTCAGCGACGACGCGCAGGAGGCCGAAAGCCTGGCGCTTTACAACGGCCAGCGCACGCTGCTGCTCAATGTGCAGAAATCACAAGACGAAAACACCATCGCCGTGGTCGATGGCCTGGTCAAGACCATGACCGCCATGAAAGACCAGCTGCCGCCCGGCGTGCGGCTGGCCCAGGTCACCGACGGCTCACGCCAGATCCGCGTGTCTGTAGACAACGTGCGCCGGACACTCATCGAAGGCGCGGTGCTGACGGTGCTGATCGTGTTCCTGTTCCTGAACTCCTGGCGCTCCACCGTGATCACCGGGCTGACCCTGCCCATCGCCCTGATCGGCTCCTTTTTGTTCATGTACATGGCCGGCTTCACCATCAACATGATCACCCTGATGGCGCTGAGTCTGTGCGTGGGCCTGCTGATCGACGACGCCATTGTGGTGCGGGAAAACATCGTCCGCCACGTGCAAATGGGCAAGAGCGCCTACCAAGCCTCGCTCGACGGCACCCAGGAAATCGGCCTGGCGGTGCTGGCCACCACACTGTCCATCGTGGCGGTGTTTTTGCCGATTGGTTTCATGGGCGGCATCATCGGCAAGTTTTTCCATGAGTTCGGCATCACCATCGTGGCCGCTGTGCTGATTTCCATGTTTGTCAGCTTCACGCTTGACCCCATGCTGTCGAGCATCTGGCATGACCCCAGCATCGAGGCCCATGGCGCGGCAGCTGGCGGGACACTGCGTCGCCGCACGCTTTATGACAAGACCATAGGCCGTGTCACCGGCTGGTTTGACCGCGCTACTGAAGGCCTGGCCGATGCCTACCAGGGGGTGCTGCGGCGGGCGCTGGGTCACAAGATACTGACGTTGGCGCTGGCGCTGGCTATTTTTGTCGGTAGCGTCTTCATGGTGCCGCTGGTGGGCACAGAATTTGTACCCAAATCAGACTTTTCTGAAACCACGCTGAGTTTTTACACGCCAGCAGGCTCCTCGCTGGAGGTGACCGAGGGCCGGGCACGACAGGTTGAGGCCGTGATTCGCGCCTTCCCCGAAGTCCGTTACACCCTGACCACCATCAACACCGGCACCGCGCAAGGCAAGATGTACGCCAGCATCTATGTGCGACTGGTGGACCGTAAGGATCGCAAGCTTGGTGTGGAGGAGATGTCGACCCAATTGCGTGAGCGGCTGCGCCGGGTGCCCGGCATCACCGTGACCCATGTCGGGCTGACCGATTCGGTCGGCGGGCAAAAGCAGTTGTCCTTCTCGATCCAGGGCCCCGACACAGCCGAGCTGGAAAGGCTGTCTAGGCTGACGCTGGAGGGGGTGCGCAACATCCCGGGTCTGGTCGACCTCGACACCACGGCCAAACCCGGCAAACCGGCGCTCGACATCCAGATTCGGCGCGACGTGGCGTCTGACCTGGGCCTGAGCGTGGCGCAGATCGGCAGCGCGCTGCGCACCCTGGTGGCCGGCCAGACCGTGGGCAACTGGCGCGCGCCGGACGACCAGACCTATGACGTCAACGTGCGGCTGGCGCCGTCCGCGCGCAACAGCCCGCAGGACATGGAGCAGCTGCCCTTCAACATCGGCACCCAGCCTGACGGCAGCGCCCGCATTGTGAGGCTGGGGCAGGTGGCTCAGGTGCGTGACACCATCGGCCCCAACCAGATCAACCGACGCGACCTGAACCGTGAGGTCGCCCTCAGCGCCAATGTGTCGGGCCGCTCCAGCGGCGAGGCGTCGGCGGACATCAAAAAAGTCATGGACGGCATCGCCTTGCCGCCAGGCTACAGCTTCCGTTTTGGCGGCGCCACCAAGGACATGGCCGAGGCCTTCAGTTACGCCATCTCGGCGCTGGCCCTGGCCGTGATTTTCATCTACATGATTCTGGCCAGCCAGTTCAAGAGCTTTTTACAGCCGCTGGCGCTGATGACCGCGCTGCCTCTCACGCTGATCGGCGTGGTGCTGGCGCTGATGATGTTCAACTCCACGCTGTCGATGTTCTCGGTCATTGGTGTCATCATGCTGATGGGTCTGGTGACCAAGAACGCTATTTTGCTGGTGGACTTTGCGATCCGCGCCCGCGAAGACGGCATGGAGCGCAGCGAGGCCCTGCTGCTGGCGGCCAAAGTGCGGCTGCGCCCGATCCTGATGACCACCCTGGCGATGATCTTCGGCATGGTGCCGCTGGCCTTTGCGCTGACCGAGGGCTCGGAAATGCGCGCGCCCATGGGCCAGGCCGTGATCGGCGGCGTCATCACCTCGTCACTGTTGACGCTGGTGGTGGTACCCGTGGTCTACTGTTACATGGATGATCTGGGGCAATGGCTGCGCCGGCGTTGGCAAGCAGCCGCTCCTGCTGACGCAGGCAGTGGCGGCTAAAATCAAAAAAACGGCTCACCGCACCCCCTGGAGTACCTGGATGGATTTGGAACAAGCGCGCTTCAACATGATCGAACAGCAGATCCGTCCCTGGGACGTGGCTGACGCGGCGGTGCTGCATCTGCTGGCGGTGGTGCGGCGTGAAGACTTCGTGCCGCTGGCGCATAAGGCGCTGGCCTTTGTCGACATGGAAATTCCGCTCGGACACGGACAGTGCATGCTGGCCCCCCGCGTTGAGGCGCGGATGCTGCAGGATGCGGCAGTAAAAAAACACGAGAAAGTGCTGGAAATCGGCACCGGTTCCGGCTTCATGACCGCGCTGCTGGCGCACCGGGCGCAGCGCGTGCTGACCCTGGAACTCAAACCCGAATTGGCTCAGATGGCACGGACGAATTTGCAAAAAGCCGGCATCCATAACGCCGAGGTGCGCGTGGCCAATGGCGCCGTAGGTGCACCCGATGATGGCCCCTTTGACGTCATCATGCTGAGCGGCTCCGTGGCCGAGGTGCCCCCTGCATTGCTGGCCCAGCTGCGCGTCGGCGGCCGGTTGATCGCCATCGTGGGCGAGGAACCCGTGATGCGGGCGACCTTGGTGACCCGCACGGGTGAGGCCGACTACCTGACGCGCCAGCCTTGGGATACAGTGGCGCCTCGCTTGCTCAAGTTTCCCGAGCCGTCTCATTTTCATTTCTGAGCCCTGACGCGCTTTGACCTGCCTTTACCCAGCATGATTACCCAGATTCAACCCTCTGAACTCTCTTCCTGGCTCGCCAGTGCCCGCACCCACGGCGAACCCGTGGTGCTGGATGTGCGCGAGCCTTCAGAACTGCGCACTGCCAGCGTGAGCGCCAAGGACTTCACCCTGCTCACGATCCCCATGGGCACGGTGCCCGCACGTTTGGCCGAGCTTGACCCGACCCAACCGATCGCCTGCCTGTGCCACCATGGCAGTCGCAGCATGCAGGTTGCTAGTTTTTTACAAGCACGGGGCTTTGCCCATGTGGCGAACATCGCCGGCGGCATTGATGCCTGGTCACTCGAGCTTGATACCAGCGTCCCGCGCTACTGAGCCGCTCTTGCACGCCGGTCGCTGATGACAGTCTTCGTTGTAGCCCCCTCTTGTCTTTATCTCCAGATTTCACCTATTCCATCAAGGTAAAACCATGAACGCATTTCGCCTGTTGCCCCTGTCTCTTGCCCTCGGCGCGGCACTGACCCTGCCGGCGCAGGCGCAAAGCCTGGTGGCGCTGTATGAGTCAGCCCGCGCTTTTGACGCCTCTTACCAATCGGTCAAATCGCTTTTTGATGCCACGCTGGCCAAGTCAGAGCAGGCGCGCGCCGGCCTGCTGCACACCATCGGCATGAGTGCGAATGCGTCGCTGAGCTCCATCGACAACACCCTGGCCAAGACCAAGCAAGGTTTTTACGACACCCAAAGTGCCACCCTGAGCGCCTCCAGGCCGCTCTATCGTCCCGTCAACCAGATCACCTTTGACCAAAGCAAGCGGCAAATCGCGGTGGTTGAACAACAACTGCTGGCCGCTGAACAAGATCTGATCGTTAAAGTGAGCACCGCTTATTTTGATGTGCTGGCGGCGCAAGACAGCCTGACCTTTGTGCTGGCGCAAAAGGCAGCTGTTGCGGAGCAGTTGGCGTCGGCCAAGCGGAATTTTGAAGTCGGCACCGCCACCATCACCGACACACGCGAGGCGCAGGCCCGCTTTGACTTGGTGATTGCCCAAGAAATTGCCGGTCGCAATGACCTGCAGGTCAAACAGCTGGCCCTGGACCAACTCGTGGGCAAGGCGAATACTGCGCCCCTGGCCGTGCGCCTGCCGCTGACCCTGCCGCCGGTACAACCCGGCGAAATTGCGCCCTGGGTGCAAAAATCTGAGGAACTGCACCCTGGCATTCAACAAAGCCGCTTAGCGCTTGAGGTCGCACAACTGGAAACCCGCAAGGCCCAGGCTGCATCCAAGCCGACGCTGGACCTGAACGGCAACCTGAACCTGACGCAGAATGGTGAATCTGCCAGCTCGACCTCCAGCTACCGCACCACGACCGCCAGTGTCGGACTGAGCTTCACCATGCCCTTGTTTTCGGGCTACGCCATTGAAAACCGGCTGAAGGAAACCCTGTCGTTGGAAGACAAAGCCCGCACCGACCTGGACGCCATCAAACGCACCGTGGCACAAGGCAGCCGCGCGGCCTTTTACGGCCTCTTGTCGGGCCAAGGCCAGGTAAAAGCGCTGGAAGCGGCCGAAGCCTCCAGCCAGAGCGCGCTAGACGCCAACAAGCTTGGCTACCAGGTCGGGGTTCGCATCAACATCGACGTGCTGAACTCGCAAAGCCAGCTCTTTGACACCAAGGCCAAGCTGGCCAAGGCCCGTTACGACGTGCTGGTGGGCGGGCTCAAGCTGCGCCAGGCCACTGGCGTGCTCAACGCAGACGACCTCAAGACCATCAACGCGCTGTTGGCCAACTAAGAGAGCAGTAAAGCCTGCACCGCCACCACGGTGCGTTGCCCGGCGCCGGCATGGGCGCCGGCAAAGCTCAGCGCCGCCTCGGCCATGGTGTGCTGCTGCGCAGGGTGGGCCAACAGGGCCTTCGCCGCGGCCACCCCCTCCCCCATGGAGCCGACCCGCTGCGCCGCCCCGGCCGCCAGCGCCAGCTCGGCTGCCTCGGCAAAATTGAATGTATGCGGCCCCATCAGCACCGGGCAGCCGCAGGCTGCGGCCTCGATCAAGTTTTGCCCACCAAGCGGCTCAAAGCTGCCGCCCAGCAGCGCCACATCGGCCAGCCCGTAATAAAACGCCATCTCACCCAGGGAATCACCGAGCCAGATCGTCGGCGGCTGCCCGGCAGCACTTCCTCCAGAACCGGCCTCATTCGCCTCAGTGGGCGGCCATGGACCGCCCTGGCTGCGCCGGACCAGCGCAAAACCCCGGGCCTGCACCAGCGCAGCCACTGCGTCAAAGCGCTGCGGGTGGCGCGGCACGATCAGCCACTGCAGCTGATTTGCTACTGATTCAATAGCTAAAACTCCATTATCCACGGGGCCTAGAGGCCGATTTTCCTCAAGAATATCGAGCAGCTGTGCCTCTTCCTCGTCGCGCGAACTCGCCAGCATGGCGACCGGTCGGCCCAGGCTGACACGCGCCTCCCGGCCTGCGGCCACCTGGGAGGCATCGGGCTCGGCGTCGAACTTGAGGTTGCCAAAGACACCCTGCACCGGCGAGCCCAGAGCCTGCAGGCGGCGCGCATCGTCCGGCGCCTGAGCCCAGACCGCCGCGAGCGCCCGGTAGGCTGGGTGAGCCAGCCAGGCCAGCCGCTGCGCTTTGTGAAATGACCGCTCGCTCAGGCGGGCATTGGCCAGCACCAGCGGCACACCCTGATGCTGGCAGGCCGCAACCAGATTGGGCCAGACCTCGGTCTCCATCAGGATACCGATATCTGGCCGGAACTGCTCCACAAACCGCCGCACCGGGCCAGGGCTATCCCAGGGCAACCACACCTGTGCGTCACCGGCTTGCAACAGCCGCGCGCCCTCGGCGCGGCCCGTGGCGGTGCCGTGGGTCAGCAGCAGCCGCATGCCGGGCAGGGCCTGACGCAAGAGTACGATCAGCAGCGCGGCGGTGCGGGTCTCACCCAGCGACACCGCATGCACCCAGACAGTGGGCCCAGGCGAAGCCGGCCAGGCGCTGGCGTATTCGCCAAAGCGCTCCGGCACCGCCTCTGCGTACAGGGGTTCTGCCAGGGCCCGGCGCGCGAGCTTGCGCCGCAAACCGGGTTGCGCCAGGACCATCAGGAGAGAGTAGAGCCAGCGCATCAGGTCGGCACCACGACCGGGCTGACCACCGGGCACACCATCTGCCACGCCTGCCAGACCTGGTCCACTGTCGGACTGGGCGTGCCCAGCACACTGCACTGCAGTGGGCCCGGCGCCGGCCCGGTGCGCCAGGCAGTGTCAAAGTTGTAAAGCTGCACATGCGGTAGGCCAAGCGCCACGGCGATGTGACTCAAGCCACTGTCCACCCCGATCACACCGGCGCATTTGGACATCGCATCGGTCAAGGCGTCAAGCCCCAGCCGGGGCCAGATCTGGGCGCCGGCCAGCGGCTGCGCGATAGCCTGGGCCTGCTGGAGTTCGGCCTCATTGCCATGCGGCAGCGCCAAGGTGCAGCCCTGCGCGACAAGGCGCTGGCCCAAGGCCTGCCAGGCCGACAGAGGCCACTGCTTATCGGCGCGCGAACTGGCGTGTGCCAGCAGCACCACCTTGCCGCCCAGACTCAACAATGCTTCTTTTTCAATAGCAATATCCTCAAGCCGGGCGGGGGCTAGAAGCCCAAATGACACCGTATCGGGCAGACGGTAGCCCAGCCCTTCCGCGCACAGGGCACGGCTGCGGGCCACCGCGCCCATGTGCGGCGGCAGCGCCACGCGCTGATGGGCCACCCAGCGCGTCGGTGATTCATAGGCCGAGCCATCGCTGCGATTGGCCAACGCCACCCGGCGTCCGCCTGGCGCCAGCCGCGCCAACCAGGCCACCAGTGCAGATTTACTCAGTCCCTGCAGGTCGATCACCCGGTCATAGGCCTCGGCCTGCAGCTCGGCGCGAAAGGCCCGCCAGCCGCTGCGGGTGGCAGCCGCCAGCGGGGCGCTGCGCCAGCGCCGCAAGTCACATTCGATCACCCGCTGCACCCCGCTGCAGCGGCGCAGCAGCGGCGCACAAGCCGGCTCCACCACCCAGTCGATCTGAACCTGGGGCAAGGCCCGGCGCAGGTCCTGCACCGCCGGCATGGCGTGCACCACGTCGCCAAGCGAAGACAGCTTGACGATCAAAATTTTCAATGCGCCGCCTGGTCCAGCGTCGCGTCGGGCTTGACGGTGCGCAGCAGCGCCAGCATCTCGGCCTGGATGCGTGCCAGGGCGTCGGGCGTATGGCCTTCAAAGCGCAGCACCAACACCGGCGTGGTGTTGGAGGCGCGGATCAAGCCAAAGCCGTCGGGCCAGTCGACCCGCAGACCATCGATCAGGTTCACCACCGCCGGCGCCGCAAACTGCGCCTGTGCCTGCAGTTGTTCCGCCAGCCGGTGCGGCTCGCCCTCGGCGCACTTGACATTGAGTTCAGGCGTGGAAAAACTGCTGGGCAGGGCATTGAGCACCACATTGGCGTCGGCGCTGCGGCTCAAAATTTCGAGCAGCCGGCCGCCGGCGTAGGTGCCATCGTCAAAGCCGAACCAGCGCTCTTTGAAGAAAATATGACCGCTCATCTCGCCGCCCAAGGGGGAATCGAGCTCCTTCATGCGCGCCTTGATCAGTGAATGACCGGTCCGGTACATCAGCGGCTGGCCGCCGGCGGCCACAATCGCCGGCGCCAGGCGCTGCGAGCATTTCACATCAAACAAAATGGTGCCACCCGGCACGCGTGACAGCACGTCCTGCGCAAACAGCATCATCTGACGGTCCGGGTAGATGTTGTTGCCCTCGCGGGTGACGATGCCCAGGCGGTCGCCGTCGCCGTCAAAGGCCAGTCCCAGCTCCGCGTCGCTGGCCTGCAGCGCGGCAATCAGGTCGCGCAGGTTTTCGGGCTTGCTGGGGTCGGGATGGTGGTTGGGAAAATTACCGTCGACCTCGCTGTACAGCTCGGTCACCTCGCAGCCCAAGGCGCGCAAAATGCCGGGCGCTGAGGCGCCAGCAATACCGTTGCCCGAGTCCACCACAATCTTCATGGCCCGCGCCAGCCGGATGTCGCCCACGATGCGCGCGCGGTAGGCCGGAAGCACATCCACCGTGCGCACCGCGCCGCCGGCCCGCAATCTCCAGCTTTCAGCGGCCATCATCTGGCGCAGCGCCTGGATCTCGTCGCCATAAATGGCGCGACCGGCCAGCACCATCTTGAAGCCGTTGTAATCGCGCGGGTTGTGGCTGCCGGTGAGCTGAATGCCGCTGCGGCACAGGGTGTTTGCGGCAAAGTACAGCATGGGCGTGGTCGCCATGCCGATGTCGATCACCTCCACCCCGCTGGCCACCAAGCCGCGGATCAGCGCCGTCACCAGGCTCGGGCCACTCAGGCGGCCGTCGCGCCCCACCGCCACGGCGGTCTCGCCCTCGGCCAGCGCCACCGTGCCGAAAGACCGACCCAGCGCCTCGGCCACCGCCTCATCGATGGCGGCGGGCACGATGCCGCGGATGTCGTAGGCTTTGAAGATAGCTGCGTCGAGTTGCATGAAAGCTTTACCTGGTCTGGCGTTGTTTTGTGACGAAGATTGTAGGGCGCTCCCGCCGCCCAACCGGGATTGCGCGCTTGGGCCCACAGGTCCGAAAACGGCCATTAGCCAGGCGCTCGGCGCGTATCATCAGCCGCATGACAGCCGCACCCCAAGAGCCAGACAACGATGCCTGCTACCGTGCCCTGCTGGCCCGCGACGCGCGCTTTGACGGCTGCTTTTTCACCGGTGTGAGCTCGACCGGCATCTACTGCCGCCCCGTCTGCCGGGCACGCACGCCGCGCCGCGACAACTGCCACTTTTTCACACTGGCCGCCCAGGCTGAGCGGGCCGGTTTCCGGCCCTGCTTGCTTTGCCGGCCCGAACTGGCACCGGGCCGCCTGAACCTTGTGCCCGGCGCCGCACCCTGGTCTGCGCACGATGCGGCTGGCATCCTGGCCGTGCAGGCGGCACAGCTGCTGGATGCAACCCCGCTGGCCGGCTCTCCCCGAACCGGCATGACACAGCTGGCCCAGCGGCTGGGTGTGAGCGACCGCCACCTGCGGCGTATTTTCGAGGCGCAGCTGGGCGTGTCGCCACTGCAATACCTGCAAACCCGGCGCCTGCTGTGCGCCAAGCAGTTGCTGACCGACACCACCCTGCCGGTACCCGACGTGGCCCGCCTGAGCGGCTTTGGCAGCCAACGCCGGTTTCATGCGGCCTTCAGCAGCCACTACGGCCTGAACCCGTCCGGCTTGCGCCGTGGTAATGCAGTGGTGCCCGCCAAGCCCGGCCTGCTGCTTCGACTGGCCTACCGCCCGCCCTATGACGCACCAGCGATGCTGGCCTTTTTTGCCCAGCGGCAGCTCGACGGCGTGGAGGCAGTGACGGGTGATGCGGCGACACCCACGTTGGCCCGCACCGTCACACTGAGTCAGGCTGGACTCCACCTGAACGGCTGGGTGCAGGCCCAGTTTGAACCGAACCGTGCCCGGCTGAACCTGTGGGTGGGTGAGTCACTCCAGCCCCTGCTGCCCCTGCTGCTGGCCAAGGTGCGCGCTTGGCTGGATCTGGACGCCGACCCGCAGGCCATCAACGCGCAGCTGCACGCCCATTTTCCGATGGGCGACGGCCTGCGCCTGCCCGGCACGCTCAACGGCTTTGAGCTGGCGGTGCGCGCCGTGCTGGGGCAGCAGATCAGCGTGGCCGCTGCCCGCACTCTGGCCAACCGGCTGGTGGCACGGTGGGGCGAGCCACTGACTACCCCCGTGGCGGGACTGAATCGCCTGTTCCCCAGCCCCGAGGCTCTGGCCCAGGCCAGCGGCGATGCGCTCGGCGCGTTGGGCCTCACCCGCCAAAAGCAGGTCGCCATCCAGGGCGTTGCCCAACTGCTGCAAGGCGGCCAGTTGCGACTGGAACCCGGCGCCGATGTGATCGCGACGATGGCTGCGTTGCGCAGCCTGCCCGGTGTGGGTGACTGGACTGCTCAGTACATCGCCATGCGGGCGCTCAGCTGGCCCGACGCGCTGCCTGCCAGCGACGTGGCGCTGCACCGGGCGCTGGGCCTGCAAGGCCAAACCCGAGCGGCGCAGGCCACACTGGCGCTGGCACAGGCCTGGCAACCCTGGCGCAGCTATGGTGTCGTCCGCGCATGGGCCAGCCTGCAGCCGGCTACCCCTGCGGCTCCAAACCCCCTGATTGCTTCAAAAAATATAGCAAACTATCCATACGCAATAAGGCCTGGAGGCCTAAAACCCCATGAAATTCTCTGACTCACTGTTCTGCACCACCGTACCCAGCCCGCTCGGCCCCATCGTGCTGGCAGCCACCGACCTGGCGTTGGTCGGCCTGTGGTTTGACGGCCAGCGGCACCAGCCCGATGCCAGCCGCTGGCGACAGGCGCCGGCGCACCCCCTGATGGCCCAGGCCAGCGCCCAACTCAGCGATTACCTGGCCGGGCGGCGCCGCCAGTTTGAGCTGCCGCTCAGCTTCACGGGTGGCAGTGCCTTTGAGCAGGCGGTTTGGCTTGCCCTGCAAGGCATACCTCGGGGTGGCACCTGCAGCTACAGCGCGCTGGCAGCAGCCATCGGCCGACCGAAGGCGGCGCGCGCTGTCGGTGCAGCGGTCGGACGCAACCCATTGGGTATCATCGTGCCCTGCCACCGCGTGCTTGGCACCGGCGGCGCCCTCACCGGCTATGCCGGCGGGCTGCCGCGCAAAGTGGCGCTCTTGCAGCTCGAAGGCGCAGCATTTGCGCCGAGTCCCACATTCGGCCAGCCGGCCCTGCAATCCCTGTCGAACCGGCCCAGCCTCTGAAAGCCCTGCTTGAACATTCTCCCGGCCCAAAAGCCATGGCAACTTGAATTTTTGCTGCTCGCCGCCCTGTGGGGTGGCTCATTTCTGTTCATGAGGATCGCCAACACGGAATTTGGTGCACTGCCCACGGTGGGCGTGCGTGTGGCCGTGGCCAGCCTGTGCCTGCTGCCACTGCTGCTGTGGCAGGGTCACGGGCGCACGCTGCTGCTGCACTGGAAGCAACTTTGGTTTGTCGGCATGCTCAACTCGGGCATTCCCTTCGCCTGCTTTTCCTTCGCCCTGCTGTCAATCAGCACCGGCCTGTCGGCGATTCTGAACGCCACCGTACCGCTGTTTGGCGCGCTGATTGCCTGGATCTGGCTGCGTGACCGGCCCGGCGGCAGCCGCATTCTGGGCTTGGCCATCGGCTTTCTGGGGGTGGCGATGCTGGCCTGGGACAAGGCCAGCTTCAAGCCCGACGCCAGCGGCCTGAGCTCCGGCTGGGCCATTTTGGCCTGCCTGCTGGCCTGCGTCTGTTACGGCATCTCGGCCAGCTACACCAAGCGCCACCTGGCCGGCCTGCCGGCCCTGGTCACAGCCTCCGGGAGCCAATTCGGCGCCGCGCTGGGGCTGGCGCTGCCCACCTGGTGGCTCTGGCCGGCCCAAACACCCAGCCGCTCGGCGTGGATGGCGGTGCTGGCGGTGGGGGTGTTCTGCACTGGCCTGGCTTATGTGCTGTTTTTCAGCCTGATCGCCAAGGTGGGACCAGCCCGCGCCATCACCGTGACCTTTGTGGTGCCGGTGTTCGCGGTGGTCTATGGCGCCCTGTTTCTGGGTGAAACCGTCACGCCCTGGATGTTGTTCTGCGGCGTGATCATCATCTGCGGCACAGCCCTGTCAGCCAACCTGATCCGGCTGCGCTAGGCGCCTAGTCACCGCCGCGGAACCACTGAACTGCCCACAACACCAGGGCCGAGAGCACCACCGGCAGCGAGAGCGCGATGAACATCACGGCAGTCCGAAAAAACGTCGACAGGTCGGCGAACCAGAGCTTGGCCAGCTCGAAAAGATCAACATCCCAAAAATTTTTTTCCTCGCGCATGGTCTCACGATAACCGGGCCCGGTCGTCCTGTAAAGCCGGAACTGCTGGCTAGAATCAAGCGGCCTAAGAACGGGCTTAGCCCGAGGCCCAGTCTGCGGCCGATTCAGCGCATTCGATCTGGAGCAAGTACTGTGACCCTCACCATTGAACACCTCAATGCCGCCACACCGACAGAATTCATCGGTCTGCTGGCGGGTGTGTATGAACACTCCCCCTGGATTGCTGAGCGCGCCGAGCCACGGCGCCCTTTTCGCGGACTGGCTCAGCTCAAAAATGCCTTGGTTCAAGCGGTCCGCGAGGCCGATCGGTCCGCCCAGCTGGGCCTGATCAGGGCCCACCCAGAACTCGCCGGCAAGGCCATGGCAACCAACACCTTGACCACCGAGTCCACGAACGAGCAAACCAAGGCCGGCCTGACGCACTGCACCCCCACTGAGCTGGCGCGCATCGGGCAGCTCAATGCCGATTACGGCGCCAAGTTCGGCTTTCCCTTCATTTTGGCGGTCCGCGGGCCCCGCGGCCTGGGGCTCAGCAAGGCCGATATCCTTGCCACTTTCGAGCGCCGGCTTGGCCATCACCCCGACTTCGAACTCGCCGAAGCCCTGCGCAATATCCACCGCATTGCAGAGATCCGGCTGAGTGACAAATTTGGCCACACGCCAGAACTCGGTCACCTGGTATGGGACTGGGCCGAGCAGCTGGCCACCCACAGTGACCCGGGCTATGCCGAGCGCGGCGAGCTGACTGTCACCTACCTGAGCGACGCGCACCGGGCCTGCGCCCGCCAACTCCAACACTGGATGCGTGAAGACTGCGGCTTTGACGAGGTCAGCATCGACGCTGTCGGCAATGTCGTCGGGCTCTACCACGGCACTGATCGGACCGCCAAGCGGCTGCTGACCGGCAGCCATTACGACACGGTTCGTAACGGTGGCAAGTACGACGGCCGCCTGGGCATTTTGACGCCCATGGCCTGTGTGCGTGCCCTGCACCAACAGGGCCGGCGCCTGCCCTTCGGCATCGAGGTGGTGGCCTTCTCCGAAGAAGAAGGCCAACGCTATAAAGCAGTATTCCTCGGCTCTGGCGCACTGACCGGCGACTTTGACCCCAACTGGCTGGCCCAGCGAGACGCCCAGGGGGTGTCGATGCGGGAGGCCATGACTCAGGCTGGGCTGGCCATCGACGGCATCCCAGCAGTCCGGCGTGACCCGTCGGCTTACCTGGGCTTTGTGGAGATCCACATCGAGCAGGGCCCGGTGCTCAATGAGCTCGACCTGCCACTGGGCATCGTGACCTCCATCAACGGCAGCGTGCGCTACCTGGGCCAAATGGTGGGCATGGCCAGCCATGCCGGCACCACACCGATGAACCGCCGCCGTGACGCCGCCACCGCCGCAGCCGAACTGGCACTGTTCCTTGAACAACGCGCCGCAGCCGTGCCCGACCTGGTGGCCACCATGGGCCTGCTGGAAGTGCCCAACGGGTCCATCAATGTGGTGCCTGGGCGCTGCAATTTCAGCCTCGACATCAGGGCCACCACCGACCCGGTTCGAGATGCCTGCGCCGCAGAGGTGCGTGCAGAGCTTGCCAACATCTGCGACCGGCGCGGCCTGAGCTACTCGCTGGAACAGACCATGCAGGCGGCGGCCGCGCCCAGCGACCCAGCCTGGCAGCAACGCTGGGAACAGGCCGTACAAGCCATGGGTCTGACGCCCTATCGCCTGCCCAGCGGGGCCGGTCACGATGCCATGAAGCTGCACACCATCATGCCCCAGGCCATGCTGTTTGTGCGGGGCCTGAACGCTGGCATCAGCCACAACCCGCTGGAGTCGATCACCAACCACGACACCGAGCTTGGCGTGATCGCCTTCCAAAACCTGCTTTTGCAACTTGCCACGGAGCTTTCATGACCCCACAAGCCGCCTACGAGGCCATCGACCGCTGGATCGACACGCATTTTGACGAGGAGGTGGCGTTTCTGCAGGCGCTGATTCGGGTACCGACCGACACCCCCCCTGGCAACAATGCCCCACATGCAGAACGCACCGCCGAGTTACTGGCCGGCATGGGCCTGGTAGCCGAAAAGCACGCGGTGCCCGCGGCTGAAGTGCAGGCTGTTGGCATGCAAAGCGTAACCAACCTGATTGTGCGGCGGCGCTATGGCGAAGGCCGCACCATCGCCCTCAATGCCCATGGCGACGTGGTGCCGCCCGGCGAGGGCTGGACCCACCCGCCCTACGGGGCTGACATCGTTGACGGCCAGATGTATGGCCGCGCCACCGCCGTGAGCAAAGGCGACATGGCCAGCTTCACCTTCGCCGTGCGGGCACTGGAATCGCTGGGGGCCCCGCTCAAGGGCAGTGTCGAGCTGCACTTCACCTACGACGAGGAATTCGGTGGCGAGGTCGGGCCGGACTGGCTGCTGAAAAATGGCCTCACCAAGCCCGACCTGATGATCGCAGCGGGCTTCAGCTACCAGGTGGTGGTGGCGCACAACGGCTGTCTGCAACTCGAAGTCACTGTCCATGGCGACATGGCCCATGCCGCCATTCCCGACAGCGGTACCGACGCGCTGCAAGGGGCCGTGCAAATTCTCAACGCGCTGTATGCCCTTAACCACGACTACCTGCAGGTCAGCTCTAGCGTGGAAGGCATCACCCACCCCTACCTCAATGTGGGGCACATTCAGGGCGGCACCAACACCAATGTGATTCCCGGCACGGTGGTCTTCAAGCTGGACCGACGCATGATCCCCGAAGAAGACCCGACCGCCGTGGAGGCCTCGCTTCGCCAAACGATCGCGCAAGCAGCGGCCAGCTTCCAGCCGCCCCGCGGCGGCCGGCAACTCAAAGTTGACGTGCGCCGCCTGCTGCTCTCACGCGCCATGAAACCCCTGGCCGGCAACCAGCCCCTGGTCGCCGCCATCCAGAAGCATGGCCAAGCCGTGTTTGGCGAACCGATCCCGGCTGTGGGCACGCCCCTGTACACCGATGTGCGGCTTTACGTGGAGCGTGGCATTCCCGGTGTCATCTATGGCGCCGGCCCCCGCACCGTGCGGGAATCACACGCCAAGCGGGCCGACGAGCGGCTGAACCTGGAGGACTTGCGCCGCGCCACCAAGGTGATTGCGCGCAGCCTGCTGGACCTGACCAGCTGACCTGACCCGCTGATCCTGAACGACCCCAAAAAAAGGCGCCAGGGCGTTAATTGCCCGTCAAGCGCCGCACAAAGGATGTCGCATAGGCGGGGGAGCGAAACATCAGGATCGGATCATCGGTAGGCGCAACGCCATCGCTCATGACCAATGGATCAAAATTGATTTTTTCGCAGTCAGCGCCTTTTTGAGGTGTCGCAGATGTCAGCGTCAGCACACCGACTGCCATCTTTTTACGCTCAGCGGGCCAATAAACGGTTGGGTTGTTTTGCACATCGCCAGGCTCACCCACCGTGAGCATCATGGTCCAGCGAACTGGGCCTTTTTGGGTCTTGGCGATGAGGTCATCATCAAGGAAGCGCGCAGGCCTGCTGCCCATCTCAGCATCAGTCAGGCGCTTAACACCATCTTCGGGCACAAACTGCCAACGCACCAAGGTGGTTTGATTCGCTGAGTTAATGAATTTAAAGGTATGGACACTGAAAAAATCGCTGTTTGCGTAGCTGATTGGCGCATTATTTTTTGCCATGAACTCGCCCAAGGGCTTGGCATCAGGGTGAGTTTCCCGGAATTTCTGCTGTTTGTTGGGGTCGGGTTTTCCAGTTGCCGGATCAACCATATTCGATAGAGCCGCATCGTAAAAGGTTTGCGGTGTGGCAGCGCTAAATATCGGGATATTCAACATTGTGAAGTGATGAAGATTATTGCCTGGTAATTTAAATTCAAGGGCCATGCCGCGGGGGCTCTTGGCAGAGTCAGGCGCCTTGGGATTACCACCCGCTAGGGAAAATCGACCCACCACTGGAATTGCATCGCCAGAAAATAGCGCTGAGCGCGAGAATCCTTGCGCATCTTTCGAGCCGACAAATACCCCATTAGCGCAAATACCAATAATGTGATTACGGCGCTCGCCAGGATAAACACCGCCCAGTTTTTCAAGCGCGTTAACCACCTGGTCCGCACTGGGTGCTTCTTGTGCTTGTACGCTGACGGCAAGCGCTACGCCAAGCGCAAGACCCGACATTTTCAGTGCCTTGGGTAACAATTGATTTGATTTCATGTCAATCCTTTGGGTTGTATTAACACCAATATACGTAAAATACAGAGGGGCTTTGCAGTGTTTACCCTAATCAATCAACTAAATTAGGCTGAGTGGAGTACCATGAATTTCATCCGTTAACGACAAACTGCAAAAATGGGAATCCCATGCGCACAAAACTATTTATTGGAATTTTTTTGACATTTGTGGCAGCTCTTGCGCAGGCCCAAAGTCCCAACACCTTTGCATTTAACGGCACCGTCAACTCAATAGACGCCTCAAGCCTTTCTGTCACCAGCGAAGAGGGCGGCGCGGCGGAAACGCTCCGACTTGGACCTAATTGGGTGGTCCTTCAGAATAGGCCGGCATCGCTCGCCGACATCAAGGCTAATGATTTCATCGCCTCAGCGGCTGTGCGCAAGGCAGATGGAAAACTGCATTCGACCGAGTTGCGTATCTTCCCTGACGCCATGCGCGGCTTGGGCGAGGGGCAAAGACCCATGAATGACATGCAGAACCAGACCATGACCAATGCCACTGTGTCGGGCGCCGCCATCGTCAACGGCAGCAACATCATCACGGTAAAGTTTCAGGGTAGAGAGTCTGAACTCATCCTTGACCCCGGGGTCCCCGTCACGGCGATATTGCCCGTGGACCCGAGTATGGTCAAAGCCGGTGCGAGGGTGCGCGTCCAGGGCATCAAGGCAGCTGAAGGCGCGGTGGTCAGCCGGATCACATTACGCTAAATTCATACTTGGCGGATTCAAACACGGCAGGCAAGCAGCCGACTTCGCTGAAAGCAACGCCCTTCTGCACGCCAGAAATCGGTGGCCTATGAGTTCGGACTGCCAGCCTAAAAAGAACACGCCTCAGCTCAAGTTTTTGTGCCTGTTGTCGATCCGATGGATGACAGGACAAACATAAATTTTTGATCATCCGCCCAGCAAGGCAGGCTCATGGTGAGCAGATCTAACGATAGCAAGCCCTAGGCAGGTCGGTTACGCAAAGCCGGCGGGGTTACAGGGTAGACTCACCATCATGGCCTCGACGGCTTTAAGGCGTCGCCCTGCTGGTTGTTGTCAACTTGAAAGGCGCCAGATTCTGATAATGAACCACCTCAACGCTGCGCTGCTATGCGCACTCTGCGGCAACGCCTTCGCTCAGACCGAGTCTGCAGTGCAAGATGTCCCTGATAGTGAAGTTCAGCTCATGGCCAGCGCCGTGCCAGCCAGCGTGACCTCAACGGCGACCCTGATCAAGGCCCGCGCCAGCGGCACCGAGGTGCGGGCTCGGTCTGTGCAAGGTTGGCTCAACCAGATCACCACGCCCTACGCAAACCAACTGGCCACCGGCAACGGCGCAGGCGTCACGGTCGGCGTGGTGGACTCGGGCCTGCAACTGAGCCACCCCACGCTGAAGGGCCAGGTGCTGGCGACCTACAACGCCTTCACCGGAGGTACCGACGTCACGGACCAGATGGGCCACGGCACGCATGTGTCGGGCCTGATCGCTGGCAGCTTGGCCAACGGCAGCCTGACCCAGGGCGTGGCGCCAGGGGCCAAGCTGGTCATGGCCAAGGTGTTTGAGACCGGCGGCTCCAGCACATCGACCATCCAGAAAGGCATCGACTGGGTTGTGAACACCCAGAAGACGCCCATCCTCTCGCTCAGCCTGGGCTCGAGCTCGCTGTCACTGCAAGCGCCGATCAAGAACGCAGTGGCCAAGGGCACGCTGATCACCGCCGCACTAGGCAATGACGGCAAGACCACGGGCGCCAGCTGGCCGGCTGAATTTGCCAAGGCCAGTTGGGCCAATGGCCAGATCATCGCGGTGGGCGCGGTCGACGCGGGCAACAAGCTCGCCAGCTTCAGCAATGTCGATCCCACCCTTGCCAACTGGACGGTGTATGCGCCCGGGGTCAATGTGGCGTCGAGCTATTCGGTCCCCACCAGGCCAAGTGCCTACGCCTACATGTCAGGCACATCCATGGCCACCCCCATTGTGGCCGGGCAGGCGGCACTGATCAAGAGCAACTGGAACTTTCTGACCGCGCCTGACCTGGCCCAGGTGATCTTCCAGTCAGCCACGCGGCTGTGCAGCACCGCCATGATTGCACCATGCGCTGCGAGCACCAGTGCTGATCCAGTGTACGGATGGGGCGTGGTCAACATTGGGGCATCGCTGCAACCGATTGGCGGCCTGAATGTAGGCACCAGCTCCGGCACCACCGTCGACTTTGCCGGCTCGGTGCTGGTCAGTGCCAAGGGCGGCCTGGCCTCGGGCCTGAAGGGTGTGAATGCAGTGGCGGTCGACAAATTCAACCGCGGATTTGTTGTCAACCTGGCAAGCACCATCACCGGCACGACCGGCACCAGCACGGCCATTCCCACCGCCGGCACCACCACCACAACAGTGCAAGGTGTCAGCTTCTCGGCGGAATACAGCCTCATTGGCAACCCGGCTGAGCACCCCAGCGCCACTGTCAGTACCGCCCCGCTAAAGCTGGCCAACATGAGCTACCGCTTTGCCAATGACCGGGGCCAGGGCTTTGGCTTAGGCACTGGCGGCACCGCCGGCCAGTACTTTGGTCTGGACGCCAACGGCAGCACGCCTTTGAACCTGGGCGTAGCGGGCAGCCGCTTCAACGCGCCCTACTTCGCCCTGGCCGAGTCAGCCACGCACCTCGGGTATAGCAGCGCGCTGGACGACGGCGTCGTGGTGCGCTGGGGCCTGATGAACCAGGCTGCCTCATCGCCTGCCACACTGGCTGACCAAAGTGCTCCGGTAACGGCGCGCTCTCTGGCAACCGTGGAACTACAAATGCAGATGGGCGACGTCACAGGGGTGCTGACACTCGGCCACTTGCAAGAGACCAACTCGGTGCTGGGCCTGAGCGGCGCGGGCGCCCTGGCACTGGAGGCCAAGGGCCAAACCTCCTTCATGACGCTGGCTGGCTCTTTTCAGTTGGCGTCCAAAACCACCCTGTCCGCCATGGCCAGCCTTGGTATGACATCCGCTTACGACAACGGTGCTGCGTCATTGATTGAAGGCGCCAGTGGTTCACAGACCGCTGCTTGGAGCCTGGGCCTCGCGCGCAAGGACGTGTGGCGCCATGGCGATGCGCTGGGCGTGACGCTGGCCATGCCGCTCAAGACCCTATCAGGCAACCTGCAGGTGTACAGCGCCGTGTCTCAAAGCCAGGTCGATGGCAGTCTGCAATACGCAAGCCAATCGGTCAGCCTGGCCCCAACCGGTACCGAGCGCGACCTGGAACTGGCCTACGCTACGCCGCTGCGCATCGGCGGCAAGCTGAGCATACTGGCCCAGTTGCGCCTGCAGCCTGGTCATGACTCTGACGCACCGAATCAGGTCGGGGTGGGGTTTCGCTATGTGCGTGAGTTCAAGTGAGCGAATCAAAATATATAGCAAACTCCCCATAGCCGACGCGGGCTGAGTGCCAAAAAGCCTCATGTAAAACCAGTGATCAGGGTGTGCTTGGCTGGGGCCGGCAATCGTCTATAGTGGATGGCATGCACAGCCCCCGTAACATCGAGACCCACAGCCCGACTAGCGGGAGCGCCTGATGCTATGGCAGGCGCTGACTGCTGTGCGCGATATAGGCCGCTTGCATGACATCGCCTCCATCCTGATCCGCTACGGCTTTGGCGATATGGTCCGCCGCATGGGCATGGCCAATGCACTGGAGCGGGCCGGTCGGGCCTTGCACTGGAACGAGGCCGAAGAGCTTGCCCATATGGACCCGCCCGCCAGGGTGCGGCGAGCCATGGAGGCCCTGGGG
>CALPLW020000015.1 GCA_943324505.2 Comamonas sp. lk | reverse complement strand
GGTCGGCACCAAACGCCAAGCGCGTGAGACCGTGGCCATGGAAGCACAGCGGGCCGGCGTTCCCTTTGTGGATCAGCGCTGGCTTGGCGGCATGTTGACGAATTTCAAGACCGTCAAGACATCGATCAAGCGGCTTAAGGACATGAAAATTCAGCAAGAGGCTGGGTTGGATGCCATGAGCAAAAAAGAGCAACTGATGTTTGCTCGGGAACTGGACAAGTTAGAGAAGGACATTGGCGGTATTCAAGATATGGCCGTTTTGCCCGACGCCATATTTGTGATTGATGTTGGCTACCACAAAATCGCGATAGCAGAGGCCAAAAAATTGGGTATCCCTTTGATCGCTGTGGTGGACTCCAATCACTCGCCAGAAGGCATTGACTATGTGATCCCTGGTAATGACGACTCATCCAAGGCTGTTACCCTGTACGCACGTGGCATTGCGGATGCGATTATTGAAGGGCGATCGAATGTTGTCGATGACCTCGTCAAAGCTGTTGTGGCCGAGAGCGCGGATGAATTCGTGGAAGTGAATGAGGTCTCTGCCTGAGCTCTTTCCAACCCCGCTTCAAGGGGGGCTTCATTGCCCCCTTTTTTTGATTTTTTGTATTACCCCAATCGATGATGGAGAGAAAAATGGCTGCAATTACTGCAAGTATGGTCGCTGAACTTCGCGGGAAGACGGACGCGCCAATGATGGAGTGCAAACGTGCCCTGACCGAGGCTGAAGGCGATATGGCCAAGGCTGAAGAGTTGCTGCGCGTTAAGTTGGGAAGCAAGGCGGGAAAGGCTGCAGGGCGGATCACCGCGGAGGGCGTCGTCGTCTGCAACATGGATCAGGGCATGGGGGCACTTCTGGAGGTGAATTGTGAGACTGATTTCGTAACGAAAAACGACAGCTTCCTGGCATTGGCCAATGCCGCTGCAGCCTTGGTGGTCAAATACGATCCGTCAGACGTTGCTGCGCTGGGCCAACTGTCTTACGCTCAAGACGGGTTTGGTCCAACGCTTGAAGACGTTCGCAAGGGCCTGATTGGCAAAATTGGCGAGAACATGAGTTTCCGGCGGTTCAAGCGTTTCGCTTCTGGCAATCAATTGGCGTCTTACCTGCATGGCACGCGCATTGGGGTGGTGGTGGAATTCGCTGGTGGCGAGGCAGCTGCTAAAGACGTGGCGATGCATGTGGCTGCAATGAAACCAGTGGCACTCTCCAGTCAAGATGTTCCGGCTGACTTGGTGGCGCGCGAGCGCTCGGTAGCAGCGGCTAAAGCCGCTGAAGATGCGGCCACAGCGACGGCCGCTGGCAAGCCTGTGCAGTCGGCAGAGATAGTTGCTAAGCGCATCGAGGGTGGCGTACAGAAATACCTGAAGGAAGTGTCTCTGTTTAACCAGCCTTTTGTTAAAAATGACAAGCAGACGGTTGAGCAAATGTTGAAAGCCACGGGCACTACCGTCAAGGCGTTCACTTTATACGTGGTTGGCGAAGGCATTGAGAAAAAAGTTGATGACTTCGCCGCCGAAGTAGCTGCTCAGGTGGCTGCCGCCAAGCAATCGGCCTGATCTCCTTGGTGGCAACACTGTCCAATCGCACATCAGCGCGGGTGGACATTGCCAAGACTGAGCCCCGAAGCAACTTCACCAAGAGACTGACATGACAAGTGCCAAACCAGCGCATAAGCGGATTTTGCTCAAGCTTTCGGGAGAAGCCCTGATGGGCGAAGACCAGTTTGGCATCAACCGTGACACCATAGTCCGGATGGTGGATGAAATTGCAGAAGTCACCCGTCTTGGGGTCGAGGTTGCGGTAGTGATTGGTGGCGGCAATATTTTCCGTGGGGTGGCCGGCGGATCTGTGGGGATGGACCGGGCAACTGCTGACTACATGGGGATGTTGGCAACGGTTATGAACGCACTGGCCCTGGGGGATACGATGAATAAGGCTGGTTTGACTGCGCGCGTGATGTCTGCCATTGCGATTGAACAGGTGGTGGAGCCCTATGTGCGACCGAAGGCGCTCCAGTATCTTGAAGAGGGCAAGGTGGTCATTTTTGCGGCGGGGACAGGCAATCCCTTTTTTACGACCGACACTGCTGCTGCCCTGCGAGGAGCTGAAATTGGCGCTGAAGTGGTGTTGAAAGCCACTAAAGTTGATGGCGTCTACACCGCAGACCCTAAAAAGGATCCTTTAGCAACGCGCTACCGTAGTCTATCGTTTGATGAGGCAATGGCACAGAATTTGGGCATCATGGATGCCACCGCCTTCGCCCTGTGCCGCGACCAAAAGCTTCCCATCAAGGTGTTTTCAATATTCAAGCATGGTGCCCTCAAGCGAGTGGTCATGGGGCAAGATGAGGGCACGCTTGTGCATGCTTGAACGTGTCAAAATGCTGGCGTCCGACATGCCAGCCATGGCGCGCAGCGCAAGGAATTAGAAATGCCAATTGCAGACATCAAGCGAAATACCGAAGCCAAGATGGATCAAACCATCGCCGCATTCAAAAACAACCTGATGAAGATCCGAACCGGAAGGGCTAATCCGGCCCTACTTGATACTGTTCAGGTGGATTACTACGGGGCCTTGGTGCCGGTTAGCCAAGTGGCAAATGTGTCTCTTTTGGATGCTCGTACGATCAGCGTTCAACCTTGGGAAAAAGGTTTGGGCGCCAAAATCGAGAAGGCTATTCGCGACAGCGATCTTGGGCTTAATCCGTCCTCTATGGGTGATCTGATTCGCGTTCCGATGCCGGCCATGTCCGAGGAGCGCCGAAAGGAGCTTACCAAGGTGGTACGTGGTGAGGGCGAAGGTGCCAAGGTGGCGGTCCGCAATCTGCGGCGCGACGCCAACGATGCTGTAAAAAAAGCGGTCAAGGACAAGCTGGCTTCTGAGGATGACCAAAAGCGTTCCGAGGCTGAGATTCAGAAGGTCACAGATCGACACATCAGTGTCATTGATCAGTTGGTTGCCGCTAAAGAGCAGGACATCATGGCGGTCTGACCGCCTTGGTCTGGACCCATGCGCTTTTATTTCTTGCCGATAAGAAGCACGGCAATGACCGGCGCAGTAGGGTCGGTCTGTATGGGCCATTTTCCATGGCAATTACCGCGATGCTGAAGCAGCGGATTATCACTGCCTTGGCGCTGCTGGTATGTTTTCTGCCGGCTCTTTTTTGGCATGATCCCAATCCGTTTTGTGGCTTGATGCTGCTTTTGATTTCAGCAGGCGCATGGGAGTGGGCACGACTCAACGGCTACCGCCAAGCTGTGGCAGTGTCAGTGGCGCTGGGTTGCTCAGGCCTGTGCCTGATCAGTTGGGCCCTGGGTTGGCTAAACCAGCAACTACCCTTGCTCTGGTTGCTGGCGGGCGTAGCATGGGTACTGGGTGGTGGTTGGTTATTGCGCGGGGGTATTGGAGCTTGGTCCACACTTGACCGTAGGCTAAGGCTGGGCATGGGCATTGCTGTGTTGTGGCTGGCATGGCTCGCTGCTGCTCAGGCGCGCATGATTGGCGCCAATTTTTTGCTTTCGGTTCTGTGCCTGGTGTGGGTTGCTGACATATCCGCTTATTTCTCCGGACGGAGGCTGGGTGGTCGATTTACGACTGGAAAACTGGCGCCATCTATCAGCCCAGGTAAAACTTGGGAGGGGGTCTGGGGAGGCCTCGCTGGCGTTTTGATTGTCGCGCTGCTCTGGCGATGGAGCGACAGCCACTGGGCGCTCAGTGTGCCAAGCCTTTACACCCACTTGTCTCAGCGAGGATTGGCCATTCTGATCGTTGGCGTGGTTTTTTTGGCGGCTATGAGTGTGGTGGGTGATCTGCTTGAGTCCCTGGTAAAACGCAGCGCCGGGGTAAAGGACAGCAGCGGTCTGCTGCCTGGGCACGGTGGCGTACTGGATCGCCTGGATGCACTGTTGCCGGCTATGCCGCTCGCCATGATGCTGTTTGCATACTGAAATTCTGGATGGTTGCCTTGACACACCACATCATAAAACGGGTTGCGATATTGGGTTCGACGGGATCGATCGGAGTCAACACCCTTGAGGTGATAGCTCGTCATCCTGATCGTTTCGAGGTCTTTGCGTTGAGTGCGTCGACTCGAGCGGCTGTCATGCTACAACAGTGCGTGCAATATCGACCGGTTTTTGCAGTCATGGCCAGTGAGCCACATGGGGTGGAGTTAGCTCATCAGTGCAAGGCGCTTGGTTTGCCAACCCGTGTTCTCTGGGGTGCGGACGCGATCGCCAAGGTGGCTTCGGATGAATTGGTTGATATTGTCATGGCCGCCATCGTGGGCGCCGCTGGCCTCGCGTCCTGCCTTGCTGCAGCCCGGGCCGGTAAGCGACTTTTGTTGGCTAACAAAGAGGCCTTGGTGGTCGGCGGCGACTATTTTTTGCAGGCGGTCCAAAAAGGGGGCGCCAAGCTATTGCCGATCGATAGTGAGCACTCCGCCGTGTTTCAGTCTTTGCCTGATGATCCTTCGGTATGGGCTGAGCGGATCGACAAGATCATATTGACCGCGTCTGGCGGGCCGTTTCGCAAGCGAGCCCCGTCATCTTTGCGAGACGTTACACCGGAACAGGCCTGTGCACACCCTAATTGGGTCATGGGCCGGAAGATTTCTGTTGATTCGGCAACCATGATGAACAAGGCGCTGGAGGTGATAGAGGCGCATTTCCTGTTTGGCGCCAGACCAGAGCAAATTGAAGTTGTCATACACCCGCAAAGCGTGATCCATTCCATGGTGCAGTACTCGGATCACTCAGTTGTGGCGCAGTTGGGCACGCCCGATATGAAAGTGCCGATCGCCTATGGTCTGGCGTGGCCAAACAGAATGGCTTCGGGCGCTGCTGCACTCGACTTTCGTAACATGGGGGCTTTGACTTTCGAGGCCATGGACAGTCATGGTCATGAACAACGCTTCCCCGGGTTAAAACTCGCGTGGCACGTGCTGAAGGGGCCGGCAGGATCCACTGCGGTGTTGAATGCCGCCAATGAAGTAGCGGTCGAGGCCTTTTTGTTAGGTAAGATCCGCTTTGACCAGATCCATGCGGTCAACCTCGACACGCTAGAGTCGGTGGTGACGATAGCGCCTCAATCTCTGGAGGATCTTTTGGCCCTTGATGCCAGGTCCCGTGAAAAAGCCAAGGATATGGTCCGAAGACTTAGTATCTAACGGCCCCAGCGAATTTCCAATGCTCACTTTATTTGCTTTTTTGACGGCCTTGGCCTTGCTGATTACCGTCCATGAATACGGGCATTACCGGATGGCCGTTGCTTGTGGCGTCAAAGTCTTGCGCTTTTCCATCGGTTTTGGTAAGACCCTGTGGCGTTGGCAGCCCCAGGGTTCCCCGACAGAATTTGTCATCGCCGTGCTTCCATTAGGTGGCTATGTTCGAATGCTTGATGGGCGGGAATCGCCGGTGGAGGAGGGCGAAAAGCACCTCGCATTCGATACCAAGCCTTTGCTTTCTCGTGCCGCCATTGTTGCCGCAGGGCCGGCCGCAAATTTGCTGCTGGCGGTTCTGCTGTACGCGATCGTTAACTGGTCCGGCACACAGATGCCAGCGGCAGTGCTGGCAAGTCCAGAGCCTGAATCGCTCGCTGCCCGGGCTGGCCTGCTGGGCCAGGAGCGCGTGCTGAGTGTGGCTGTGGACGGCAGGAGCTGGGAAGCCGTCGACTCATTCGAAATGCTTCGATGGACTTTGACGCGAAATGCGCTGGATCAACAAGACGTGCGTCTGCTGGTGCAGGGTGAGGGCCATGGGACGGGGCGAGAGATCTTGCTCAGGCTTAGTAGCTTGAATCATCGCGACGTGGATGCGGAACTGCTGCGTCAAATCGGTTTGAATGGACCCTTCACATTGCCCCTTATTGGCGATCTGATTGCCGGGCATGCTGCCGAACGTGCCGGACTTCAAAAGGGTGATATGGTCCGGCAGGTGGGATCCACTCCCATCATTGACGGCCAGCAACTAAGGCGGGTTGTGCGAAATTCACTCCAAGAGGGTAAGGGTGTTGCGGCCGACTGGACAGTGCTGCGGGCTGGTCAACCATTGACGCTGGTAGTGGTACCTGAGGCTCGTGATGAGGGGGATGTCAGAGTCGCCCGTATTGGGGCAATGGTGGGCGCTGCGCCCGAACTGGTGGCTGTTCGGTATGGCCCCTTGGACGGGTTGTGGCGGGGCGCCCAACGCACTTGGGAGGTGTCGTCATTGACCCTGAGCATGATCGGTAAGATGCTCGTCGGGCAAGCTTCGTTGAAAAACCTGAGTGGACCCGTGACCGTGGCGGACTACGCCGGTAAGTCCGCCAATATGGGCCTGACTCAGTACCTTTTGTTTTTGGCTCTGATCAGCGTAAGTCTGGGCGTTCTTAACCTGCTCCCCTTGCCTATCCTGGATGGTGGCCACCTGATGTATTATCTTTGGGAGGGGGTAACGCGCCGAGCGGTGTCCGAGCTTTGGATGGTACGCCTGCAGCGCGTCGGCGGGGCTACGCTTGCCTTGATGACTTGTGTCGCCCTGTATAACGATATCGTTCGACTGTTCGACTGAAAACAAAAAATGCTAATCAACCACTTACGTGTTCGTACCTTGCTTCTGTTGGTGATAATGGCTTTGTGCGGCGCAGTTACGGCGTGGGCAGTCACACCCTTCAAAGTGAGGGACATCCGAATTGAAGGTCTGCAACGGGTGGAGCCAGGAACGGTTTTTGTCTCAATACCCATCCAAGTCGGTGATGTCTACAGCGACGAAAAAGGGTCCGCAGCCATTCGATCCTTGTTTGCGCTGGGGCTGTTTAAAGATGTTCGTGTCGAGGTTAGCGGCGAAGTTTTGGTACTTATTGTCGAAGAGCGTCCGACGATTGCTGCCTTGGACTTTATCGGGACGAAGGAATTTGACAAAGATGTTCTCCGAAAGGCACTTCGCGACGTCGGTCTGGCCGATGGCCGGCCCTTTGACAAGGCTCAGCTGGATCGTGCCGAGCAGGAGCTCAAACGGCAGTACATCAACCGTAGCCTCTACGCCGCAGAGGTGGTGACGACCGTCACCCCCACCGAGCGCAACCGCGTCAACCTGACTTTCACAGTCAACGAGGGTGACACGGCAAAAATCAGTGAGATCCAGTTGGTTGGAAATAAAGCCTTTTCTCAATCAACTTTGCGAAGTTTGTTTGATCTGGATACCGGGGGCTGGTTGAGTTGGTATACCAAATCGAACCGGTACTCGCGTGCCAAACTTAACGCTGACATTGAGACCCTTCGCTCTTACTACTTAACGCGTGGCTACATTGAATTCAAAGTGGAATCCACGCAGGTGTCGATACTTCCCAACAAAACCGATATCGCGATCACCATCAACGTCGCCGAGGGCGAGCGTTTTGATGTGAGCGGCGTCAAGCTAGAGGGTAATTTCCTGGGGCGGGATGACGAATTCAAGTCACTGGTTTCCATTCGGCCTGGTCAGCCTTATAACGCAGATGACGTCGCCAAGACAACCAAGGCCTTCATTGACTATTTTGGGAATTTTGGCTTTGCCTTTGCCCGGGTTGAGGCCCGGCCTGACATAGACCGTGCGAGTAACCGGGTGGCTATTACCCTGCAAGCTGACCCCTCACGTCGGGCTTATGTGCGAAAAATCAACATTGCGGGCAACACCCGTTCGCGCGATGTGGTGATACGCCGAGAGCTCAGGCAATTCGAGGCGTCTTGGTATGACGGTGACAAGATCAGGTTGTCGCGGGATCGGGTCGATCGGCTTGGGTATTTTGGTTCTGTTTCTGTCGATACGCAGGAAGTACCAGCTTCGCCAGACCAGGTGGACCTGACTTTTGAGGTAGTTGAAAAACCCACGGGTAGCCTGAGCTTGGGCGCAGGCTTCTCAAGTGGCGATGGCCTAGGACTGTCCTTTGGCCTGAAGCAGGAAAATGCCTTCGGGTCGGGCAACTCCTTAGGCATCCAAGTCAACACCAGCAAAGTCAATCGGGTGGTTGACATCAGCACCACAGATCCATACTTTACAGCTGACGGCGTGTCCCGAACGTTGAGCCTTTACTACAAGACCTTCAACCCTTATGAGGATCAAAGTTATTACAAGTTGGTCACGTCGGGTGGCAGCGCCAGGTTCGGAGTGCCCTTAACGGAGAGCGACATCGTCTATTTCGGGGCTGGCTTAGAAAATACCAGTATCGTGCCGGGTACATCTTTGCCGTTATCCTACCTTGACTATGCCAATCAATTTGGTTACGACAGCAGTGCGGTGCCTTTGACGATAGGGTGGTCGCGCGATAGACGCGACAGTTCCTTAGCGCCCAATTCAGGCCGTTTGCAGCGCGCAAACGCTGAGTGGTCCTTGGCCGGTGATGCCCGGTATTTCAAGGCGTCGTATCAGTACCAAGAGTTTTTCCCGCTCAGCAAGCAGATCACAGTGGCTTTGAATGGAGAAGCAGCGTTCGGTGTGGGCGTCGGGGAGCGGGCATACCCTGTATTTAAGAATTTTTATGGTGGTGGCCTTGGTACAGTTCGCGGCTTTGAGCAGGGGAGCCTTGGCCCCCGAGACGTGAATGGTGCGGTAGTGGGCGGCACGCGCAAAATTAACCTGAATGCTGAGTTGTTAACCCCGCTTCCTGGTGCCGGTAACGACAGGACAGTGCGCTTGTACGGCTTTTTCGATGTCGGCAGCATCGCCGGTCCCGACGGCGGTCTGGCGTCGAACGCCACGGCCAACGATTTGCGATCGTCAACGGGTGTGGGTATCAGTTGGCTTTCGCCGGTGGGGCCCCTGCGCCTGGCATTTTCCTGGCCCATCAAGAATTATGAAGGGGATAAAATGCAAAGTGTGCAATTTCAGATCGGATCAAGCTTCTAATGAATCATCTCTTGCAACGAATTGGTATGGCGGGCTTCTTGAGCACAGCTGTTCTTCTGGCCCACGCTCAGGAGTTCCGCATCGGCTTTGTCAGTACTGACAGAATCTTCAAGGAGGCGGCCACCGCCAAGGCGGCCCAGACCAAGTTGGAGCAGGAGTTCTCCAAGCGGGAGAAGGACTTGGTCGATCAGGGTGCAAGCTTGAAGTCGGGAGCCGAGAGATTGGAGCGGGAAGCACCCACGCTGTCCGAAAGTCAACGCGCCAACCGGCAAAAACAACTGGTCGATCAGGATCGGGATTTCCAGCGCAAGCGCCGAGAATTTCAGGAAGACCTCAATGCCCGGAAAAATGAAGAGTTGCAGCAGGTGCTTGAGCGCGCCAACAAGGTGGTCAAGCAGGTGGCGGAAGCCGAAAAATACGATCTGATTTTGCAGGAGGCGGTTTATGTCAATCCCAAGCATGACATCACAGAGAAGGTCATCAAGGTTCTGAATTCGGCTGCTGCCAGATAAGGGCGCGCAAGGCGTTTGACGTGTGGCCCTTCGTCTAGGTGCGATTGTTGAAGCTTTGGGTGGCGAGCTCCACGGTGATCCCGACACCCTGATTGCGACGCTTGCCCCCCTGGAGACTGCCGGACCTGAGGCGCTGAGTTTTCTGAGCCATCCCAAATATCAGGGTTTGCTGGCCGGCTCAAAGGCTGCCTGCGTGATTGTGGGCCCCAACCATCAGGCGCAGGCGTCGCAGCAGGGCGCCTGTATCGTGGTCGGGGAGCCCTACCTCTATTTCTCCCGTGTGACCCGGCTCTGGAAGTCCGCTCTGGAGCGGCCGGTCCGCGACAGGATCCACCCTAGCGCAGTGATTGATCCGGAGGCTCGGGTTCATGCCAGTGCGATCGTGGGAGCCCTGTGTGTCATTGAGCGCGGTGCCACCATTGGTGCTGACACTGAGTTGCGGTCTCGGGTTACGGTGGCGGAAGGCTGTCATATTGGTGACCGCTGCCTGCTCCACCCCGGCGTGGTGATTGGTGCGGATGGCTTCGGTTTTGCGCCCAACAACGGTGTTTGGGAAAAGATCGAGCAGCTCGGCGCGGTGCGTATTGGCCATGACGTCGAAATTGGTGCCAACACTTGCATCGACCGTGGCGCGCTGCAAGATACGCTGATCGCCGATGGTGTCAAGCTCGACAACCTGGTCCAGATTGGCCATAACGTCCAGATTGGCGCGCACAGCGCCTTGGCCGGCTGTGTCGGTGTGGCGGGAAGTGCCCGGATTGGCTCGCATTGCACACTGGGCGGTGGCGCCATCGTACTAGGGCACCTTGAGCTGGCCGATCATGTGCATATTTCGGCAGCCAGCGTGGTCACCCGCTCGATCAGCAAGCCCGGACATTACACCGGGTTTTTCCCGATCGATGACAACCTCGCTTGGGAAAAAAATGCTGCCTCGCTGAAACAACTCAAGCGCTTGCGCGAACGGGTCCGCAGCCTGGAACAAAAACTCGACAACAAGGAGCCATCCTGATGGACATCCATAAGATCCTCAAGCAATTGCCGCATCGCTACCCGTTTCTGTTGGTCGACCGTGTGCTGGCCATTGACAAGGGCAAAACTATTCGCGCCCTTAAGAATGTGACCATGAATGAGCCGTTTTTCCAGGGCCACTTCCCGCATCGCCCGGTCATGCCCGGTGTGCTGATGCTGGAAGCGCTGGCGCAGGCGGCGGCGCTATTGGCGTTTGACGCGCTGGACACCTCGCCCAGTGACGATACGGTGTACTACTTTGCCGGCATTGACGGCGCGCGCTTCAAGCGCCCGGTGGAGCCCGGCGATCAGCTCTTTCTGGACGTTGAACTGCTGCGCATGAAGGCTGGCATTTTCAAGTTCAAGGCGCGGGCGCTGGTGGGTGAGGATCTGGCGGTCGAGGCCGAGCTGACCTGCGCAATGCGCACCATCACCTGAGGCAGCGGCTGTGACTGCGATCCACGCCACTGCGCTGGTAGACCCCGGCGCCGAGCTCGACAGCTCAGTCACCGTCGGCCCCTACACCGTGATCGGTCCCGATGTGCGGGTTGGCGCCGGGACCACCATCGGCCCGCACTGCGTGTTGGAGGGGCACACCACGATCGGCCGGGACAACCGCATCTTCCAGTTCAACTCCCTCGGCGCCATACCTCAAGACAAAAAGTATGCTGGTGAGCCCTGTGAATTGGTGATCGGCGACCGCAACACCGTTCGTGAATTTTGTACCTTCAACATTGGGTCGCCCGGGGACCGTGGCGTGACCCGGATTGGCAACGACAACTGGCTGATGGCTTACGTGCACCTGGCGCACGATTGCCAGGTCGGCGACCACACCATTTTTGCCAATAATGCGCAATTGGCAGGTCATGTACAGGTCGGGGATTGGGCCATTCTGGGCGGGTTCACCGTGGTGCACCAGTTCGTGAAAATCGGTGCGCACAGCATGACCGCCATGTGTTCGCTGCTGTTTGCCGATCTGCCGCCCTTTGTCATGTGCCAGGGCCAACCTGCGCAGGCCCGGTCCATGAATTACGAAGGATTGCGCCGGCGCGGGTTTTCGGCCGAGCGACTGGCCGCTGTCAAGGCCATGCACAGGGTCCTGTATCGGGACAATCTGACACTCGACGTGGCCCGCCAAGCGATCGCCGATTTAGGTGAAAAAGGCCAGGAAGCCTTGTCAGATATAGAGATGATGCTCTCATTTTTAGAGCAAACCTCGCCACAGCGCGGCATCGTGCGCTGAGCCGGGTCAGGCTGCCATGCACGCCCTGAAATTAGCCATGGTCGCTGGTGAAACCTCGGGCGACCTGCTGGCTGGTTTGATGCTCGATGGCTTGCGGGTCCGCTGGTCCGACCTGCAGGCAGCCGGAATTGGCGGGCCTCAGATGGCCGCTCGCGGCTTCACTGCTTGGTGGCCACATGAGAAACTGTCGGTGCACGGCTATGGCTGGGAGGTGCTGCTTCGCTATTTTGAGATCGTGGGAATAAGGCGCCAACTCAAGACGCGTTTGCTGCTGCAGCGCCCAGACCTGTTTATTGGCATCGACGCCCCGGATTTCAATCTGGATCTTGAAGCTGCGCTGAAGGCAAATGGCGTCAAGACTGTGCATTTTGTTTGCCCCTCGGTCTGGGCTTGGCGGGCCGAGCGGCTCAACGCCATCCGTCGCAGTGTGGACCACGTGCTTTGCCTCTTCCCTTTTGAGCCGGCACTCCTGGCCCGGCATGGTATCGCGGCCACCTATGTCGGTCATCCGCTGGCGCAGGTCATCCCGCTCGAGCCAGATCGGGCTGCCGCGCGGGCAAAACTTGGGCTTCGCCAGGACGCCCCAGTGCTGGCACTTTTGCCCGGTAGCCGCCAATCTGAAATTGCGCACTTAGCGTTGCGGTTTTTTCAAGCGGCAGCTCTGGTCCTGCAGGCTCATCCGACAATGCAGTTCGTGGTGCCAGCCGTGCCGGCCTTGATGCCGGCGATTGAACAGGCGGCACGGGCGAGCGGCATGGCGGCGTACCTGACCATCGTGGCGGGGCAGTCGCACACGGCGCTGGCCGCCTGTGACTTGACCCTCATTGCCAGCGGCACTGCGACTCTGGAGGCCGCGCTGTTCAAACGCCCCATGGTCATCGCATACCACATGAGCGCGCTGTCCTGGCAGATCATGCGGCGCAAAAAATTGCAGCCCTGGGTCGGCTTGCCCAATATTCTGTGCCAGGATTTTGTCGTGCCAGAACTGCTACAACAGGCTGCCACACCCCGCGCTCTGGCCGATGCCGTCCTGAATGGCTTGGCCGCAAAGCCTGCCCAAGTGGCGGATTTGCAACAGCGCTTTACCGAGTTGCACCTGCAATTACGCCAGGACACGCCGAAAATAGCTGCTCATGCGATCGAAAAAATCCTCCAGACCTGAACAAGTGGCCCTGTCATGGGACATCCCTGGCTTGATCGCCGGCGTGGATGAGGCTGGTCGCGGTCCGTTGGCTGGGCCAGTGGTGGCAGCCGCTGTTATTTTGGACGAGCGTAAACCCATCAAGGGTCTGGCTGATTCGAAAAAACTCACCCCGTTACGACGCGAGCGCTTGTTCGACGAGATCAAAGCCAAGGCCTTGTGCTGCTCAATTGCCGAAGCGAGCGTCGAGGAAATCGACCGGCTCAACATCTTGCAGGCGACCCTGCTGGCGATGCGCCGGGCGGTGGAGGGCCTGCGCCTAAAGCCCAATAAGGTGCTGGTCGATGGCAACCGCCTGCCCGTGCTAGGGGTGCTGGCCGAGGCCATCATTGGCGGCGACGCCCTGGTGCCAGCCATTTCTGCGGCCTCGATTCTGGCCAAGGTGCACCGGGACAGGTGGTGCCTTGAGCTTGACCAGCACTACCCGCAGTACGGTTTTGCGCGGCACAAGGGCTATGGCACCGCGGCTCATCTGGTGGCCTTGCAGCTGCATGGCCCCTGCGCCCAGCATCGCACCAGTTTCCGGCCGGTGGCCGAGCTGCTGTGATGCCGGCCGTGCCGGTGCAGTTCATCAGCTCGCGGGACAACCCGCTGCTGAAGGACCTGCGGCGCCTGGCGCAGGACAGCACGGCCTACCGCCGCCAGGCGCAGCTCTGGGCGGAAGGCGACCACCTGTGCCGCGCTGCGCTGTTGCGCGGCTGGCACCCGCAGACCGCCATTTTTTCAGAGTCATTTTGGTCTCTAGCCCGCGCCGAATGGACACAGTGTGCTACAAAAAATATAGTGATACAGGATGCACTGTTTGCCGGTATCAGCGGTTTAGTCTCACCCGCCGCCATGGGTTTCATCATCGACTTGCCAGCGGACATGGCGGTCCAGGCGCGGGCGCCGACGGTGATCCTGGATCGGGTGCAGGATGCTGGCAATGTGGGCGCCATACTGCGCAGTGCTGCGGCTTTCGGCTTCACCCAGGTGATTGCCCTCAAAGGTACGGCCGCCCTGTGGTCGCCCAAAGTGCTGCGCGCCGGCATGGGCGCCCATTTCGGCCTGACACTGCTGGACGGCGTTGAGCCCGAAGTGTTGGCGACGCTGGCTGTTCCGCTGGTGGTGACCAGTTCCCATGCCGGTCTGGCGCTGCACCAATTGTTGGGTCAGACCCGGTTACCCATGCCCTGCGCCTGGGCGTTTGGCCACGAAGGGCAGGGCGTGGGGCCTGAGCTGATGGCCCGTGCCGTGCTGCAGGTGCGCATTGCCCAGCCCGGTGGCGAAGAGTCGCTGAACGTAGCCAGCGCCGCGGCCATCTGTCTGCACGCCAGTGCCACGGCTGCCTTGTCCTGAGGCCGGTCCAATGGTCGGTGGGTGCTTGCCCTCAGCTATAATTGGACGCTTATCCGCACCACCGTACGCCTAGCGCAACTCAGGCCATGCCCCACCATTAAGCCGTTGCAGGACCTGTTCCTGAGATGCATTGGGCGTACCCGTTACACAATCGGAGAACCCCGTGCTTTTGTCTCTCAAGGGAACCGCCCCTCCCGCCATCCTGGCGCTCGCAGACGGCACTGTCTATGTTGGTGATTCCATTGGTGCCGCTGGCGCCACCGTCGGCGAGGTCGTGTTCAACACCGCCATGACCGGCTACCAGGAAATCCTGACAGACCCCAGCTACTGCCAGCAAATCGTCACCCTGACCTACCCGCACATCGGCAACTACGGCGTCAATGCGCAGGATGTCGAGGCCTCCCGGGTCCATGCCGCAGGCCTGATCATCAAGGACTTGCCGCTGCTGGCCTCCAATTTCCGGCATGACATGAAGCTCGATGCCTATCTGCGGCGCGAGGGCACGGTGGCCATCGCCAACATCGACACCCGCAAGCTGACGCGCCAACTGCGCACCCAGGGTGCGCAAAATGGCTGTATTCTGGCGCTGGCCGGAGGCGAGGCGGTCACGCCCGCCGCGATGGACCGGGCCCGTGCCCTGGCCCTCGCAGCGCCCAGCATGGCTGGCTTGGACCTGGCCCGCGTGGTGTCGGCCAATGCTCCCTATACCTGGACACAGACCGAGTGGCAGCTGGTGCAGCCCAGTCTTGGCGGCAAGCCTGGCTATGGCGAGCAGCTGGCCGGCCGCTTCCATGTGCTGGCCTATGACTTTGGTGTCAAGCACAACATCCTGCGCATGTTGGCCGAGCGTGGCTGCCGGGTGACGGTGGTGCCGGCCCAAACCAGCGCCGTCGAGGTGCTGGCCCATCGGCCGGACGGCATTTTTCTCAGCAATGGCCCTGGCGATCCGCAGCCCTGCGACTACGCCATTGCCGCTACGGCCGCCTTGATTGACAGCGGTATCCCGACCTTTGGCATCTGCCTGGGTCACCAGATCATGGCCCTGGCCAGCGGTGCGCGCACCTTCAAGATGAAATTCGGGCACCACGGCGCCAACCATCCCGTTCAGGAGCTCGGCAGTGGGCGGGTCAGCATCACCAGCCAGAACCACGGTTTTGCGGTGGACGACACCTCGTTGCCGCCCACATTGCGTGTTACCCACATCAGCTTGTTTGACGGCACTGTGCAGGGGCTGGAGCGTACCGATCGTCCGGCGTTTTGCTTTCAGGGCCACCCGGAGGCCTCACCGGGTCCGCATGACATCGGCTACATGTTTGACCGCTTCATCCGGGAGATGGAGTCGCGGGCATGAGTTTTTATGGGGTGACCGATCTGTGGACCTATGTGGTCGGCGCCTTTGGCATCATCCTTTTGCCCGGACCCAATTCGCTGTTCGTGCTGTCGGTGGCCACGGCGCGCGGCGTGAAAGCCGGGTTTCAGGGCGCCTTGGGCGTGTTCTTGGGCGACACGGTGCTTCTGGTACTGGTCGCGCTGGGCGCGGCCGGCTTGTTGCGCACCACGCCGGCGCTGTTCATGGTGGTGAAGTACGCCGGTGCCGCTTACCTGGGATGGGTCGGGGTGCAGCTGCTGTTGGCGGCGTTGCAAAAATGGCGTGGTGCCGACGACAGCGCCGGCAGCACGGTGCCGGTGGTGCCGGCGCACTTAGCCAAGCCTTTTCAACGCGCGCTGCTGGTGAGCCTGCTGAATCCAAAGGCCATTCTGTTTCTGCTGTCCTTCTTTGTGCAGTTCATCGATCCGAACTACGCCACACCGGCGGTCCCCTTTTTGATTTTGAGCGCCATCGTCATGGGCTTCAGCGCCGTTTATCTGTCGGTGCTGATTGTCATGGGCGCGCGCCTGGCCGATGGTTTTCGCGAGCGGGGCAAGTTGTCTGCCATTCTGTCCAGTGCGGTGGGCGCCGTGTTTGTCTGGTTTGGTGTGAAGCTGGCCACCGCCAGTCTGAGCTGAGTCATGCGCTCAGGCCAGTTGGGTCGAGTTCACTGCAGCGCCTGGACGCGCTGCCATCAACAAATAAACAGCAGGAAAGAACATGCCAAAGCGTAGCGATATCAAAAGTATTCTGATCATTGGTGCGGGCCCGATCATCATCGGCCAGGCCTGTGAGTTTGACTACTCGGGCGTGCAGGCCTGCAAGGCGCTGCGTGAGGAGGGTTACAAGGTCATCCTGATCAACAGCAATCCTGCCACCATCATGACGGACCCGGCGACGGCCGATGTGACTTATATCGAGCCCATCACCTGGCAGACAGTCGAAAAAATCATCGCCAAAGAGCGGCCTGACGCGATTTTGCCGACCATGGGTGGCCAAACTGCCCTGAACTGCGCGCTTGACCTCTGGCACCAGGGGGTGCTCGACAAATACCAGGTCGAATTGATCGGCGCCAGCCCGCAGGCCATCGACAAGGCTGAGGACCGGCTCAAGTTCAAGGACGCCATGACCCACATCGGGCTGGGCTCAGCACGCTCCGGTATCGCCCACTCGATGGAAGAGGCCTGGACGGTGCAGAAGACGCTCGGTTTTCCCACCGTGATTCGCCCCAGTTTCACCTTGGGCGGGACGGGGGGCGGCATTGCCTATAACGCTGAAGAGTTCGAGGTGATCTGCAAGCGTGGCCTGGAGGCCTCGCCCACCAGCGAGTTGTTGATCGAAGAGTCGCTGCTGGGCTGGAAAGAGTATGAGATGGAGGTGGTGCGCGACAAGGCTGACAACTGCATCATCGTCTGCTCGATCGAAAACCTGGACCCCATGGGGGTGCACACTGGCGACTCCATCACGGTGGCGCCGGCGCAAACCCTGAGCGACAAGGAGTACCAGATTCTCCGCAACGCCTCGCTGGCGGTGCTGCGTGAGATTGGCGTTGACACTGGCGGCAGCAACGTGCAGTTTGCTATCAACCCGCAGGACGGGCGCATGGTGGTGATCGAGATGAACCCACGGGTGTCGCGTTCGTCGGCATTGGCCTCCAAGGCCACTGGCTTCCCTATAGCCAAGGTTGCCGCCAAGTTGGCGGTCGGTTACACATTGGACGAGTTGCGCAACGAGATCACCGGGGGTGCCACCCCGGCTAGCTTTGAGCCCAGTATCGACTACGTGGTGACCAAGATCCCACGCTTTGCCTTTGAGAAATTCCCCACCGCCGACAGCCGGCTCACCACGCAGATGAAGTCCGTGGGCGAGGTGATGGCCATGGGCCGCACCTTCCAGGAGTCTTTCCAGAAGGCACTGCGCGGCCTGGAGGTCGGCGTGGACGGTATGAACGAGAAAACCCAAGACCGCGAAGTGCTCGAGAAAGAGCTGGGCGAGCCCGGCCCTGAGCGCATCTGGTACGTGGGCGACGCCTTTGCCCAGGGCATGAGTGTGGACGAGGTGTTTGCGCTGACCAAGATCGACCCCTGGTTTCTCACGCAGATCGAGCAAATCGTCAAGATCGAACTGGAGCTTGAAACCACCACCCTGGACGCCATTGACGCTCCCACGCTGCGCGCGCTCAAGCAAAAAGGCTTTTCCGACCGGCGTCTGGCGCGCCAGCTCAAAACCACCGACACCGTGATCCGCAACCGGCGCCGTGAGTTGGGTGTGCGCCCGGTCTACAAGCGGGTGGACACCTGCGCTGCGGAGTTTGCTACCAACACGGCCTACATGTACTCGACCTATGAGGCCGAGAACAGCGAGTGCGAGGCCGAGCCCACCACCCGCAAGAAGATCATGGTGCTGGGCGGCGGCCCGAACCGGATCGGACAGGGCATTGAATTTGATTATTGCTGTGTGCACGCCGCGCTGGCCCTGCGGGAGGATGGTTACGAGACCATCATGGTCAACTGCAACCCGGAAACCGTTTCGACCGATTACGACACCTCGGACCGTCTCTACTTTGAGCCTTTGACGCTGGAAGACGTGCTGGAAATCGTCGACAAGGAAAAGCCCTTTGGCGTGATCGTGCAGTACGGTGGCCAGACCCCGCTCAAGTTGGCGTTGGACCTGGAGGCCAACGGCGTGCCCATCATCGGCACCTCGCCCGACATGATCGATGCAGCAGAAGATCGCGAACGCTTCCAAAAGCTGTTGCACGAACTCAAACTGCGCCAGCCGCCCAATGCCACCGCCCGCACCGAACCCGAGGCGCTGGAGAAAGCCGCTGCGCTGGGCTACCCGCTGGTGGTGCGCCCGAGCTATGTGCTGGGCGGCCGCGCCATGGAGATCGTGCACGAGCAGCGCGATCTGGAGCGTTACATGCGTGAAGCGGTCAAGGTCAGCCATGACTCGCCGGTGCTGCTGGACCGGTTCCTGAACGACGCGATCGAGTGCGATGTCGATTGCCTGCGCGATGCTGGAACCGATGGCAGGCCGGGCCGCACCTTTATTGGTGGCGTGATGGAGCACATCGAACAGGCCGGCGTGCACAGCGGCGATTCGGCTTGTTCCTTGCCGCCTTACAGCCTGAGTGCCGCCACCATTGCCGAGATCAAGCGCCAGACGGCAGCCATGGCGCAGGCGCTGAACGTGGTCGGATTGATGAATGTGCAGTTTGCGATCCAGAACATCGATGGCCAGGACGTGATCTACGTGCTGGAAGTCAACCCCCGCGCTTCACGCACCGTGCCCTTCGTCTCCAAGGCCACGGGCATCCCTTTGGCCAAGGTGGCGGCGCGTTGCATGGTTGGCCAGTCTCTGGCCTCGCAGGGACTCAAGGACGAGGTGACGCCGCCGTACTTCAGTGTCAAAGAGGCGGTATTCCCTTTCGTCAAGTTTCCGGGCGTGGACACCATCCTCGGGCCAGAGATGAAGTCCACCGGTGAGGTCATGGGGGTGGGCAAGACCTTTGGTGAGGCCTTTGTCAAGTCCCAGCTGGGTGCGGGCACCAAGTTGCCCCGGCCCTTGACGGCCAAGGGCGAACCTTCTGGCAAGGTTTTCATCTCGGTGAAGAACAACGACAAGCCGCGCGCCATCGAGGTGGCACGGGCTCTGTCTGCCATGGGCTTTGCGCTGCTCGCCACCAAGGGTACGGCGGCTGCCATCAGTGCCGCTGGTGTGCCCTGTGGCGTGGTGAACAAGGTGACTGAGGGGCGGCCGCATATCGTGGACATGATCAAGAACAACGAGATTGCGCTGGTCATCAACACGGTGGAGGAGCGACGTAACGCCATTGCCGATTCACGCCAGATACGCACCTCGGCACTGCTGGCCCGTGTCACTACCTTCACCACCATTGCCGGTGCGGAGGCGGCGGTGCAAGGTATGCCCTATTTGGATCAGTTGGGTGTGATTTCAGTTCAGGAAATGCACGCGCAATTAGCCGCAGCTTGATCAGCCACCGCCAGTCACGGCATAATTGATCATCAAGGATACCGCCGACCGGCAACGCTCGGCGGTATCGTTTTATGTATTTACTTCATTCTCCTCTGGGAGCACAACGTGGCCACCATTCCCATCACCAAGCGCGGCGCTGAAAAGCTCAAGGCGGAATTACACAGGCTAAAAACCGTTGATCGCCCCTGGGTCATCAACGCCATTGCTGAGGCCCGCGCCCAGGGCGACCTCAGTGAAAATGCCGAATACGATGCAGCCAAGGATCGCCAGGGCTTTATCGAAGGTCGAATTCAGGAAATCGACGGCAAATTGTCTGCGGCCCAGATCATTGATCCCGCTGGGTTGGACGCCGGCGGAAAGGTGGTGTTTGGCGCCACTGTGCAACTGGAAGATGAGGACTCGGGTGACCGGGTCACTTACCAGATCGTCGGCGAAGACGAGGCTGACATCAAGCTCGGGTTTATCAACATTGGCAGCCCAATTGCCCGTGCCCTGATCGGCAAGGTTGAAGGCGATACCGCCGAAGTGCAGGCACCAGGCGGCATCCGCCACTACGAGGTGGTGGCGGTCAGTTACCTCTGAGATGGGCCAGCGTCTGCCCGTCTTGGCTGCCGCGTTGTGGTGGGGCAGCCTCACGGCGCTGGGGGCATGGATCGTGCCCCTTATGTTCGTCCATCTACCGACGTCGGCTCTGGCCGGTGGCATGGCCGCCAAGCTGTTCACCGCCCAGACCTGGGTTGCTTTGGTTTGTGGCCTTTGCTTGCTGGTAAGTTTTAGGTCAAATCAGCCGCTAACCCCTGTCGCACCGACACCTCCTGCTATCCTTTTAATAGTATCAGGGATGTTGTTGGCGCTCCTAGTCGAATTTGCCGTGGCCCCGAGAATCGTACTTCGGGAGAACTTACGCCTCTGGCACAACTTGGGAAGCGGTATGCTTTTGTTGCAGTGGCTATGCGCTACCGGCACAGTCTGGGTCTTGAGCGGGCGGCCGGCTCGCGCTCAGGTCTGACTGCGTTTTTTGACGCTAATCTGGTTGCGTGGCTTGGCGCGTTTAACTTGACCGCCGGCTGTGAGGCGTTGGTTACCCAGCACCCGCAGGGTTTTAACCTCAGGCCGTTGGCCAGACTGCTTGCTGTATTTGAGCACCTTGACGTCGCGCGGTCCAGCCATCCGGTCTTCGTTGATGGCCTTTTCTCGGGCCGGCATGGGCCGCCAAAGGACCAGCAACTTGCCAATGTGCTGGATCGGTGCAGCACTTAGCTCAGTGGCCAGGGTCAGCAGCATGGCCTCACGCGCGGCGCGGTCGTCTGAGAACACCCGTATCTTGATCAGTCCGTGGGCATTCAGGGCCGCGTCAGCCTCTTTTTTGACGGCATCGGTCAGCCCGTCGCCCCCAACCATTACCACCGGATCCAGGTGGTGGGCTTCTGAGCGATGAACTTTGCGTTGGGCGGGAGTCAGTTGGATTAAAGGCATGCCGTTATTATCGGTGACTAAGGTAAATATGAAAGTCAGCAACAAAAGTAGCAAAGTCAACCGCGCCTGGCTGAACGACCACGTCAACGACACCTATGTGAAATTGGCAAAGAAAGAAGGCTATCGAGCCAGAGCAGCCTACAAATTGCAGGAGATCGACGAGACATTCCGCCTCATCAAGCCGGGGGACTTGGTTGTTGACTTGGGGTCGGCGCCTGGGGCATGGAGCCAATACGCACGCCGTCGCATGTCGCCCAAGACTGCGACCGGTGGCGGGGCTGCTGCCGGTGCGCTGAATGGAAGGATCATCGCGCTTGACATCCTTCCGATGGAGCCGGTTGAAGGGGTCCTGTTTTTGCAGGGGGATTTTCGAGAGGACGAGGTCTTGCAGAGGTTAGCGCTGGAACTACAGGGTAGCAAGGCCGACTTGGTCGTGTCAGACATGGCGCCTAACTTGTCCGGCATCGAATCGGCTGACTCGGCCCGGATAGAGCATTTGGTCGAACTGGCCATTGAATTTTCAACTATGCACCTCAAACCGCAGGGGGCGTTGGTTGCCAAGGTGTTCCATGGCGGGGGTTACGACCAACTCGTGAAGCGTTTCCGGGAAACCTTCGAATTGGTCAAGCCGTTCAAGCCAAAGGCCTCGCGTGATCGATCGTCGGAGACCTTTTTGGTCGGCCTAAGATTGAAACCCCGCTGAGGTCTAGTCAGCGTTAAAGTGGGAAAACTGTAGGGCTAAGCTGTCGCCGCCTTGAAACCACTAAAATAAGACCCAAATATGTCGAGTCATGACATCAGCGCCCTAACTGGAGCTTCGCTTGAATAATCAGTGGTTTTCGAAAATTGCCGTCTGGCTTGTGATCGCCCTCGTGTTGTTTACTGTGTTCAAGCAGTTCGACACCCGTGGCGCATCCGGTGCCGGTTACCTTGGTTATTCGGATTTCCTAGAAGAGGTTCGAGGCAAACGCATCAAAAGTGCGGTGATCCAGGAAGGGCAGGGCGGTACCGAGATCATTGCCGTCACCAATGACGACCGCAAGATCAAGACCACAGCCACTTACCTTGACCGTGGCCTGGTCGGAGATCTGATCGCTAACGGTGTCAAGTTTGATGTCAAACCCCGGGAAGAAAGCTCCTTGCTGATGACTCTACTGGTGAGTTGGGGCCCCATGTTGCTGTTGATTGGGGTCTGGGTGTACTTTATGCGTCAGATGCAGGGCGGTGGAAAAGGCGGTGCGTTCAGTTTTGGCAAAAGCAAGGCGCGCATGCTTGACGAAAATACCAATCAGGTCACTTTTGCCGATGTGGCCGGTTGTGATGAGGCCAAAGAGGAAGTGAAAGAGGTGGTGGACTTCCTCAAGGACCCTCAGAAATTCCAAAAACTAGGTGGCCGCATTCCGCGTGGATTGCTGTTGGTTGGTCCCCCTGGTACTGGTAAAACCCTGTTGGCAAAAGGGATCGCGGGTGAAGCCAAAGTCCCATTTTTTTCAATTTCCGGCTCTGATTTCGTCGAAATGTTTGTTGGTGTGGGCGCAGCACGTGTTCGGGACATGTTTGACAACGCCAAGAAAAATGCACCCTGTATCATTTTCATCGATGAAATCGACGCCGTTGGGCGCCAGCGTGGCGCTGGCTTGGGCGGCGGTAATGACGAGCGTGAACAGACCTTGAATCAGATGCTGGTCGAAATGGACGGCTTTGAGACCAATGTTGGGGTCATCGTGGTGGCAGCCACCAACCGCCCCGATATTTTGGACGCAGCGCTGTTGCGCCCGGGACGCTTTGACCGGCAGGTCTATGTCACACTACCGGATATTCGTGGACGGGAACAAATACTGAATGTGCACATGCGTAAAGTTCCATTGGGACAGGACGTCAATGCAGGCGTTATTGCCCGTGGCACACCGGGCATGTCTGGTGCCGACCTAGCCAATCTTTGTAACGAGGCCGCGCTGATGGCCGCACGGCGCAATGCGCGTACAGTTGAGATGCAGGACTTCGAGAAGGCCAAAGACAAGATTTTGATGGGACCTGAGCGCAAGAGCATGGTGATGCCTGAGAGTGAGCGCAGGAACACGGCCTACCACGAGTCTGGCCACGCCCTGATTGGCAAGCTGCTGGCAAAATGTGACCCGGTCCATAAGGTGACCATCATCCCGCGCGGCCGGGCGCTGGGGGTAACCATGAGTTTGCCGGCGCAAGACCGCTATAGCTACGACAGTGAATACATGCTGCATCAAATCAGCATGTTGTTTGGCGGACGTATCGCTGAAGAGGTGTTTATGAACCAAATGACCACCGGTGCCAGTAACGACTTTGAGCGGGCTACGCATATTGCACGCGATATGGTCACCCGCTATGGGATGACTGACGCGCTCGGCCCCATGGTGTACGCCGAAAATGAGGGGGAAGTTTTCCTGGGTCGTTCGGTGACTAAGACCACCAACATGAGCGAGCAGACCATGCAGAAGGTGGATGGCGAAGTGCGGCGAATCATCGACCAGCAGTACAGTTTGGCGCGAAAGCTGATTGAAGACAACCGCGACAAGATGCATGCCATGGCCAAGGCCTTGTTGGAGTGGGAAACTATCGACAGCGAGCAGCTCGACGACATCATGGCCGGCAAGGAGCCCCGTCCACCGAAGGACTGGACACCCCGTACGCCATCGTCAGGCAGCGACAGTGGTGGCAGTGCGCCGGCCGTCAAGCCTGATGCTGCGCCGACTGCAGCCTAAGATCGCCTGACCCATCAGGGGCTTGCCCCTGCCGCCGGCACACCGCCACTGTGCTGACGCTCTTGCAGAACCTGTCCGAAGCCATTCTCATGCAGCTGCCGAAGTTTTGGCAAACCACCCGTTTTCTCGTGGACTTGGCTTCGCCCAAGGTGATGGGCATTGTCAACATCACGCCTGATTCATTTACTGATGGCGGCCACTACCTTGACGTGCATGCCGCTCTGCGCCATTGTCAGCAATTGCTCAGCGATGGGGCTGACTTGCTGGATTTGGGAGCTGAATCTACCCGCCCGGGAGCCCAGTCTCTTCCTGCAGATGAAGAGTTGAATCGCCTCTTGCCAGTCCTGCAAGAGGCGGTCAAGCTCGGTGTGCCCATTTCGGTCGACACCTACAAGCCTCAGGTCATGCAGGCGGCCCTTGATATGGGGGCGGATATCATCAATGATGTCTGGGCGCTCCGTTGGACCGATCAACGCTTGGTGCAACCCGCGGTCAGTGGCCAACAGTTGGTGGCAGCTCACCTCAGCTGCGGCATCTGCTTGATGCATATGCACCGCGAGCCAAAAACGATGCAAGTCACGCCTATGGTGGGCGATGTGGTGCCGCAGGTGCTCGATTTCCTGACCCAGTCTGCGCGTGAATTGGAGGCCTTAGGTGTGGCCAGGCAACGCATCGTGCTTGACCCGGGCATTGGCTTTGGCAAGACTGTCGCTCAGAATTTTTCGCTATTGGCGAAACAACAGGTCCTTACAACCAGCGGTTTCCCGGTGCTAGCTGGTTGGTCTCGAAAATCATCGCTGGCAGCGGTGTTGGGTTCGCTTGATACGGCTACTTCGGCCGGTGGTCCCCACCCGCGGTTGATGGCCAGCGTTGCCGCTGCGCTGCTGGCAGTCGAACGTGGCGCCGCTGTGGTCCGCGTGCACGACGTGCGGGAAACCGTCCAGGCGCTCAAGGTATTGAATGCTATAAAATAAGTAGCTGAATATTCAACAACGGTAAGGGCCAGAGCTAGGCATGACTCGAAAATATTTCGGTACCGATGGTATTCGTGGCACGGTTGGGCAGGCGCCCATCACGCCCGACTTCATCCTTCGCTTGGCCCACGCTGTCGGCCGTGTACTCAAGAGGAATGAGGCCCGTCCCACCGTGCTCATTGGCAAGGACACACGTATTTCCGGTTACATGCTGGAGAGTGCGCTGGAGAGCGGCTTTAATTCGGCGGGCGTTGACGTTGTGCTTTTGGGTCCATTGCCAACGCCTGGAGTGGCTTACCTGACACGTACCCAGCGTGCGACCTTGGGCGTCGTGATCAGCGCCAGCCATAACCCCTTTTTTGACAATGGCATCAAATTTTTCAGTGCACAGGGCGCCAAGCTGTCGGATGCCTGGGAGCGTGATGTAGAAGCGGCTCTTGATCAGCCACCGATGTGGGCAGATTCAGCCAACCTGGGCAAGACTCGGCGCCTCGACGACGCTGCCGGGCGCTATATAGAGTTTTGCAAGAGCACTTTCGCCAACGACCTGTCGCTCAAAGGCTTGAAAATCGTGGTTGATGCCGCACACGGGGCTGCCTACGCCATTGCGCCCAAGGTGTTCCATGAGTTGGGTGCTGAAGTTGTCGCCATTGGCTGTCAGCCCGATGGCCTGAACATTAACCATGAGGTCGGAGCCACCCACCCGCAAGCCTTGGTTCAGGCTGTTCGGGCACACCATGCGCACTATGGCATTGCGTTAGATGGCGATGCCGACCGACTTCAGTTCGTGGATGCCGAAGGACGCCTCTACAACGGCGATGAATTGCTGTACTTGATGGTCGATGAGCGTTTGAATCGCGGCGAGGTGGTGCCAGGGGTAGTCGGCACCTTGATGACCAATATGGCCGTGCAGTTAGCGCTAGAGGCCCGAGGTGTGCAGTTTATTCGCGCCAAGGTGGGTGACCGCTATGTGCTTGAAGCCTTGGAGGCCCAACAGTGGATCATGGGGGGCGAGGGCTCCGGTCATCTGCTGGCGCTGGACAAGCACACCACTGGAGATGGGCTGGTCTCCGCTCTGCAAGTACTGCAGGCTTGTGTCCGTAGCGGCAAAACAATGGCTGAGCTTCTGGCCGAGGTCCAGTTGTTTCCGCAGACCCTGATCAATGTTCGCCTCAGGCCAGACCAGGATTGGCAGGGCGCCCCTGGCTTGGCCGACGCCATCCGTGCCGTGGAAACCCGATTGGCGGATCACGGTCGTGTCCTGATTCGCGCCAGTGGTACGGAGCCACTGGTGCGAGTCATGGTCGAGGCGCGCGATGCCGGCGAGGCCCAAGCCGGCGCAGAAAGCATTGCTGCGAAGTTGACTTTATGAGCCTGGCCACTAGTCCGTTTTACCGCGTTGAAAAGGCTGATTACGCCAACCCTGAGCATGCCGCTGCCCTGGTGTACCTGTTGGACGCCTACGCCTCTGACCCGATGGGCGGTGGGCATCCGCTCAGCGATTTTGCACGTACAAATTTGGTGGCGGCTTTGTCAGCAAGGCCCGAGGCTTTCAGTGTTTTGGCTTTTGACGACGGCGTAGTTGATCGGCCTGATCAACCCATCGGCCTCGTCAACTGCTTTGAAGGTTTTTCAACCTTCGCTTGCCGGCCGCTGGTCAACGTCCATGACGTGGTCGTGCT
>CALPLW020000014.1 GCA_943324505.2 Comamonas sp. lk | reverse complement strand
GTCAAAGGCGGCCAGGTGGTCCTGACCCTGGACTCGGGCTTGCAGCTGGTCGGCTTCACCAGCGCGGGGCCCGTGCTCAAGGTGGGGCAGACAGCGATGGCACTGATCGACGCCTCTGCCGTGGTGGTGGCCGTCACCCGCTGACCGCCAAGCCTGGTCAAACGGACTTGGCCAGGTTCAGGCGCTTGGCGTGGCCCGCAAGTTACGGCGGTACTGCATAGCCTCTGCCAGATGACTGACTTGAACGCTCGGCGCGCCGGCCAGATCGGCAATGGTCCGTGCGACTTTGAGCGCCCGATGCGTGCTGCGGGCTGACCAGCCCAGACGCGCCGCCGCAATATTGATGAAATTCACGGCAGCCTCGTCCAATTGCACATGCTGGTCAATCTCTTGGCCCTGCAGTGCCTGGTTGCTTTTGCCCTGCCGCGCCATCGCCACGGCGCGGGCCGCCGTACAGCGCGCCCGGATGGCCTGGGTCGACTCCCCGGCGGCACCTTGCACCAACTCAGCCGGCGCCAATGCAGGCACCTCGATGTGAAGGTCGATACGGTCGAGCAGCGGGCCGCTGAGTTTGCTCTGGTAACGATTGACCTGATCGGGTGTGCAGCGGCAGGCCTTGTGGGTAGCACCCAGGTAACCACAGGGGCAGGGGTTCATGGCGCCAATGAGCTGAAAGCGGGCCGGAAACTCGGCGCGCCGAGCGGCGCGCGAAATGGTGATGCTGCCGGTCTCCAGCGGCTCACGCAGGGCTTCCAGTGCGGCACGGTGAAACTCAGGCAGTTCGTCCAAAAACAGCACCCCGTGGTGTGCCAAGGAGATTTCCCCGGGGCGCGGTGGCGAGCCGCCGCCGACCAGGGCCACTGCGCTGGCCGTGTGGTGCGGGCTGCCCGTGGGGCGTTGGCCCCAGCGTGCCAGTGAAAATCGGCCAGCCAGACTGGCCACCGCCGCACTTTGCAAGGCTTCGTCCGTGTTCATGACCGGCAGCAGGCCAGCAAAGCGGTGGGCCAACATCGACTTGCCCGAGCCTGGCGGCCCCATCATCAGCACACTGTGCGCGCCCGCAGCGGCAATCTCCAGCACCCGCTTGGCGCCAGTCTGGCCTTTCACGTCGGCTAGGTCGGGGTACATCACATCCAGTGCAGGGAGCGCCGCTGTGACACGGCTCCAGCCGGCGCTTGGCTCGGGCGGCGGCTCGTCGGGCGCTTGCGGCAAAAACTGACGCACCACATCCAACAGGTGCCGCGCGCTGTAAACCTGCGCCTGGGGCACCAGCGCAGCTTCCTCGGCACTGCCCGGCGGCAACACCAAACGGGTCACCACCTGGCCCGAGTGCAGCGCCAAGCTCATGGCCAGCGCGCCGCGGACCGGCCGCAAATCGCCCGATAGCGACAGCTCACCGGCAAATTCATGCCCGGCCAGGCGCCTTGGGTCAAGTTGGCCGCTGGCCGCCAGAATGCCCAGTGCGATCGGCAGGTCGAAGCGGCCCGAATCTTTGGGCAAGTCGGCCGGGGCCAGGTTCACTGTGATGCGCTTGTTGTTGGGGAACTCAAGCCCCGAGTTCTGAATGGCACAGCGCACCCGCTCGCGCGCCTCTTTCACCTCAACATCGGCCAGCCCCACCAGCGTAAAGCTGGGCAAGCCATTGGCCAAATGAACTTCGACCGTCACGGCTGCGGCCTCCAGGCCCAGCAGGGCCCGACTTTGCACCAAAGCAAGACTCATCGGTGTTCCTCTCCAAAACAGTGCAATGACGAACTACGGAGATCGCTATTGCACCAACACGGTGCATATGTCTTTTTATACAGTGATGTTAACGCAAATCCCCCAGCTAGAGGTGCAAAGACTTTGGCCAATGGCGTCAGCGATTGAGGGAATGTTGCGGCTGGCACGGTCTATGCGTAAAGCACCCGTACCTTAACTTTGCTGGAGCTATTGATGAACCTGACTGCCACTTCCGCCATTGCCCTGAGCACACTGCTTTGCGCCACATTTGCCAGCACCCAGGCCATGGCCGCGGAACCTGACTACACCCTGGCCTACAACGTCGGCGTCACCACCGATTACCGGTTCCGCAGCATTGCCCAAAGCTCCTTCAAGCCCGCAGTTCAAGGCGGCGTTGATTTTTCGCATAAGAGCGGTGCCTATGCCGGCGTCTGGGGCTCCAATGTGAATTGGGTCAAGGACTTTGCTGGCGCCACCGAGGGATCTCTCGAAGTCGACCTTTATGGCGGCTACAAGGGTGAGCTGATGAAAGGCCTGGGGTTTGATGTCGGCCTCATCGGCTACCTCTACCCGTCCAACAACGCCGCCACCAACGCCAACACCACTGAAATCTACGCCGCGCTCACCTATGGCCCGGTGACAGTCAAGTACAGCCGCAGCCTGAGCAATTTCGTGGCCAACGCAAACAGCACGGGTAGCCAGTACCTGGAAGCCGCTGCCACCTTTGATCTTGGCAACGGTTTCTCGGTCACGCCACATGTTGGCCGGCAGATCGTTCCCAACCAGACAAGCTCCGCTGACTACACCGACTTCTCGCTGACCGTGAGCAAAGACTTTGGCAAAGGCATCGCTGCCTCTCTGGCTTTGGTCACTACAGACGCCAAAGACGGTTTTTACAAAGTTGGCAGCGTCGACAACCTAGGCAAAAACGGCCTGGTCGCAGGCCTCAAATACAGCTTTTGATTCCAACACCACATTGAGAGGAGACCGCATGAAACTCGTTACCGCCATCATCAAACCGTTCAAGCTCGACGAGGTGCGCGAAGCCCTGTCGGCCATCGGTGTGCAAGGCATCACCGTCACTGAAGTCAAGGGCTTCGGTCGCCAGAAGGGACACACAGAACTGTACCGGGGTGCCGAGTATGTGGTCGACTTTCTGCCCAAGGTCAAGATTGAAGCCGCCATTGCCGACGAGCTGACCGACCGCGTGATCGAGGCTATCGAAGGCGCCGCCCGCACCGGCAAGATCGGCGACGGCAAGGTATTCGTCTATGACCTCGAGCAAGTGGTCCGCATCCGCACCGGCGAGACCGGTAAGGAAGCCCTTTGAACCCAGCAGACAAGAAAGCCTGACATGAAAAAAATTCTTCTCTCCCTAGCTCTGGGCCTGAGCCTACTTTTCAGCGGCGCTGTAACGGCGCAAACCGCGGCACCAACTCCCGCCGCGTCTGAGGCCAAAGCAGCCGAGCCGGCGGCACCGGCCGCCTCGGATGCGGCTGCTGCACCTGCTGCAGCAGCACCCGCTGCCGTCGCCTCAACACCCTCGGCCCCAGCCGCAGTGCCCAACAAGGGCGATACCGCTTGGATGATGGTCTCCACGATGCTGGTGATCCTGATGACGGTGCCCGGCCTGGCCCTGTTTTATGGCGGCCTGGTGCGCTCCAAGAACATGCTGTCGGTGCTGATGCAGGTGATGGTGACCTTCTCACTGATTGTGGTGTTGTGGTTCATTTATGGCTACAGCCTGGCCTTCACCGAAGGCGGACGCTTCTTTGGCGGCTTTGACCGGCTGTTCATGAAAGGCGTCTGGGACAACGCGGCCGGCACGTTTGCCAACGCAGCCACCTTCAGCAAGGGCGTGGTCATACCCGAGATTGTGTTTGCCGCCTTCCAGGCCACCTTTGCTGGCATCACCGGCTGCCTGATCGTTGGTGCCTTTGCCGAACGCATGAAGTTCTCTGCCGTGATCGCCTTCATGGTGCTGTGGTTCACCTTCAGCTACGCCCCGATTGCGCACATGGTTTGGTTCTGGATGGGCCCCGACGCCTACAGCGCCAAAGACGTGGTCGATGCCATAAACGCAAAAGCCGGTTTCATCTGGCAAACCGGCGCGCTGGACTTTGCCGGCGGCACGGTGGTGCACATCAACGCCGCCGTTGCAGGCCTGGTCGGTGCCTTCATGGTTGGCAAGCGCATCGGCTACGGCAAGGAAGCCATGGCGCCGCACAGCCTGACGCTGACCATGGTCGGTGCCTCGCTGCTGTGGGTGGGGTGGTTCGGCTTCAATGCCGGCTCGGCACTCGAAGCCAACGGCTTTGCCGCCCTGGCCTTCATCAACACCTTGGGCGCCACGGCGGCAGCCGTATTGGCCTGGTGCGTGGGCGAGGCACTGATGCGGGGCAAGGCTTCCATGCTGGGTGCCGCCTCGGGTGCCGTGGCCGGCTTGGTGGCCATCACACCGGCTGCTGGCAACGTTGGTATCGGCGGCGCGTTGGTGATTGGTGCGGTCGCCGGCTTTGCCTGTCTGTGGGGTGTCAGTGCGCTCAAAAAAATGCTGGGGGCGGATGACTCGCTCGACGTGTTCGGCGTACACGGCGTCGGTGGCATTGTGGGTGCCCTGCTGACTGGCGTGTTCAACTCGCCAGCCCTGGGTGGCCCGGGCTACGTGGCTGATTGGGTCACCGCCAGCATGGTGGCAGCGGCGGACTACTCCATTGCGGCCCAAGTCTGGATTCAGCTGAAAGCTGTGTTGGTCACCATCGTCTGGTCTGGCGTGGTCTCCTTCATTGCCTACAAGCTGGTCGACATGACGATTGGCCTGCGGGTCAGCGAAGAAGACGAGCGCGAAGGCCTGGACATCAGCGCCCACGGCGAGACCGCCTACAACCGCTAAGACCAATTATTCTTGAGGGTTCACACCCGCCGGGGCGAAAGCTCTGGCGGGTTTTTTTCTTGGGTCAGTCAAGGCGACAATCAGGGTCAAGATCCTAGCCCTCCATCGTGACCAACACACTCCAACTCAACCACGCCTCACTGCGCTGCGACCTGGCCCCCGCGCTAGGCGGCAGCATTGCTGGCCTGTGGCTGGATGATGTTCCAGTACTGCGCTCGACCCTGGGCCCGGCGTTGCAGCGGGTGAGTGCGGCGGGCAGCTACCCGCTGGTGCCCTTCTCCAACCGTATCGGCCACGCCACTTTCAATTGGGCAGGTCGCAGCCACACCCTGCTGCCCAATGGCGCGCCTGAACCCCATGCCATCCACGGCATAGGCTGGCAGAGACCCTGGACCGTGCTGCAGGTCGACGCCAGGCAAGCAAACCTGGCCTATATCCACCGAGCCGATGCAGCCTGGCCCTTCGCCTTTGCAGCCGAGCAGGTGTTTGAACTCTCGGACCAGGGTTTGACCCTGCGCATGACACTGACCAATCAGTCTGAGGCGCCGATGCCAGCCGGCCTGGGGTTTCACCCCAACTTTGTCAAGCGCCCAGGCAGCCACCTGCGACTTGCATCTGCTGGTCGCTGGGAGATGGGCTCTGGAAGGCTACCCACGCACCGCCTGCCGGCCTCTGGTCTGGACACTGACTGCGCGGGGCTTGATGTGGACCACTGCTTTGACGGCTGGACCGGCAGTGTGGAGTTGCAAGACGAGCTGCTGCGTATCCACATCAGTTCCAACCTGCAACGGCTGGTGGTGTTCACCAACCCGACGCGGGATTTCGTGGCGATCGAACCGGTCAGCCATGTCAACAATGCGTTGCAACTTATACATGCAACGGGCATCAGCGCAGACGCACTCGGCCTGATCGAATTGCAGCCCCGCGAATCAATGTCGGCCCACATGCACATCCACATGGAGCACCAACCATGACCTGGCAAGCACTCTCCACCACACCCTGCGAGCTGGGCGAATCGCCGTTCTGGCACCCGCACGAGCAGATGTTGTACTGGGTCGATATCCCGGGCAAAAAAATCCAGCGAGCCAATGTCTACCTGGGCACGATCGAGACCTGGGCCCTGCCCACTGAGCCTGGCTGCATTGCACCCGCGGCCAGCGGCGGCTTGGTGATGGCGCTGCGACACGGTGTGTTCCGGGCGCACAGCTGGGGCGGGCCGCTGCAGCGCATTGCCACCATGGACTACGACCCCAGCCGAATGCGCGCCAACGATGGCAAATGTGACGCGTTGGGTCGCTTTTGGATCGGCACCATCGACGAAAGCCGCAGCGCCCATGATGCTGCGCTGTTCTGTCTGGACGGTCGTGGCGGTGGCACCCCCACAATCAGCCGAAAGGCCGGGCCGGCCACCACCGCCAACGGCCTGGCCTGGAGCCCGGACGGCCGTACACTGTACTGGGCCGACACGCCGGCCCATGTGGTCTGGGCCTGGGATGTGGATCCAACCACCAACACCTTGAGCGCCCAGCGCACTTTTCATCAATTTTCACCCAAGCCGGCCGACTGGCAGTTTGAACAAACCGACTACCCAGGCCGGCCCGATGGCGCGGCGGTGGATGTTGAAGGCAACTACTGGGTGGCGATGTTCGAGGGCCGCCGGCTGTGCCAATTTGCGTCTGACGGTCGGCTTTTGGCGGAGGTGCCCACACCCTTTCAGTGCCCGACCATGCCCTGCTTTGGCGGAGACGACCTGCGTACCCTGTACCTGACCAGTGCAAGTTACCGCCGCAGCCCGGCCGAGCTGCAGGCCTTCCCCCTGTCCGGCTGTGTGATCTCAATGAGGGTTGAGGTACCGGGCCTGCCCGTGAATTTCTACACCGACTGAGCGCTACGCTGCGGTGCGCTGCAACACCAGGGCTGCAACACCACCGCCAAGGTCGCAAAATCAGTCACACTGGCCGTGCAAAAAATTCAGTCGGGCTGAGCAGGCCTACCGCTAACATCGGCGCCATGCAAGATTTGGACACCGCCACCCGCCCGCTCGCCGATCAAATTTTGGCCGCATCTGCCGAGGGCAAGCCGCTGCGCATCCGGGGCGGCGGCAGCAAAGACTTTTACGGTCAGGCCTTCCAGGGTGAGGTGCTGGATATACGGCCCTTGGCCGGCATCAGCAGTTATGAGCCCAGCGAGCTTGTGGTGACCGTGCGGGCCGGCACCCGGCTGGCCGAGCTCGAAGCCGTGCTGGCCGAGCAGGGGCAGGCGCTGGCCTTTGAGCCGCCGCACTTCGGGCCCGACGCCACGGTGGGCGGCATGGTGGCGGCTGGCCTGAGCGGCCCAGCGCGGGCCAGTGTTGGCGCTGTGCGCGACTATGTGCTGGGTTTACGCCTGCTCAATGGCCGCGGCGAATTGCTCACCTTTGGCGGCCAGGTGATGAAAAATGTGGCCGGCTATGACGTGTCGCGGCTGCTGGTCGGCAGCCTGGGCACTTTGGGCGTCATCACCGAGCTGTCGCTCAAGGTGTTGCCTGTGGCCCCATCCGAGGCCACGCTGAGGTGCGGGGGGGTATCACAAGCCGCGGCCCTGGCCCTGCTCAACCGCTGGGGCGGGCAGCCCTTGCCGCTCAGTGCCAGCTGCTGGCTGGTTGACCCCACGGCGCAGCCGGCGCAGGCCTATTTGTTTGTGCGGCTGCGAGGCGCACTGGCGGCGGTAGAAGCCGCCTGCCCGCGCCTGGTGGCCGATGTGCAGGCCGCCGGCGGCAGCGCCACGCGGATGGACAACACCGAAGCCGGCCCGGACTGGGCCGCCTGCCGCGAGCAAAGCCTGCCTTTCTTCTCGCCGCCGGCGCCCGAACTCTGCCTGTGGCGGCTGTCGGTGCCGCAAACGGCGCCGGTGTTGGACCTGCCCTACCCGGTGTTCATCGAATGGCACGGCGCGCTGCGCTGGCTCTGGGCGCCGGCCAGTGCCGCACCGAGAGTGCGCGCCGCGGCAGTAGCCGCCGGAGGCCACGCCACCCTGTTCCGCATCAGCCAGGCCCATGGCGAAGCCGACCGGGCGGTGGGCGTGTTCACGCCCCTGTCTGCGGTACAGCTGCGCATCCAGCAGGCGCTGCTGCGCGAGTTTGACCCGCAAGGGCTGTTTAACCCGGGGCGCCTGTTGCCCGCCGCCGCCACCGCCTGAGCCCGCCATGCAAACCCACCTCGCCCCCGAATACCAGAACACCCCCGACGGCCTGGCCGCTGAAGCCATACTGCGCAAATGCGTGCACTGCGGCTTTTGCACCGCCACTTGCCCCACCTATCAGCTACTGGGCGACGAGCTCGACGGGCCGCGCGGCCGCATCTACCTGATGAAACAGGTGCTGGAGGGCGAGACCCCCACCCGCAAGACGCAACTGCACCTGGACCGCTGCCTGACCTGCCGCAACTGTGAAAGCACCTGCCCCTCGGGCGTTGACTACGGCCACCTGATAGACATCGGTCGCAAACTTGTCGATGCCAAGGTGCCGCGCCCTCTGCCCGAACAGGCACTGCGCTGGGCATTGAAAGAGGGCCTGCCCTCGCCCCTGTTTGGCCCCGCCATGAAGCTGGGTCAGCTGGTGCGCCCGCTGCTTCCGGCCGCGCTCAAGGCCAAAGTGCCGGCGCCGCAAGCCAGCGGCGACTGGCCCAGCCGTACCCACCCGCGCAAGGTGCTGCTGCTGGCCGGCTGCGTGCAACCGGCCATGAGCCCCAACATCAACAGCGCCACCGCCCGCGTGTTGGACGCCATTGGCGTGCAGACCGTGGTGGCGCCCAAGGCCGGCTGCTGCGGCGCTGTCAAATTTCACCTGAACGACCAGGACGGCGGCAAGGCGCAGATGCGCGCCACCATCGACGCCTGGTGGCCCCATGTGCAAGGGCAAGACGGCAAAGCTGGGATCGAAGCGATTCTGATGAACGCCTCGGGCTGCGGCGTCACGGTCAAGGACTATGGCCATCTACTGGCAGACGACCCGGCTTACGCGGCTAAAGCGGCGCGCATCAGTGCGCTAACCAAAGACCTGAGCGAATGGCTGCCCGAGCTCAGCGCGCAATTGAAGGTACGCGTCAAGCCAACAGCGCAGACCGTCGCCTTCCACCCGCCGTGCACGCTGCAACACGGCCAGCAACTGCGCGGCGGGGTCGAGCAGCACCTGAGCAATCTGGGCTTCCAGGTCAAGGTAACGGCCTGCGAGCCGCACCTGTGCTGCGGCTCGGCCGGCACCTACTCGGTGCTGAACCCTGGGCTTGCCTACCAGCTGCGCGACCGCAAGCTCGGTCACCTGGGCCAAACCTTTGGCACGGCCGCCACCGAGGTGATCGTGTCGGCCAACATTGGCTGCATCACCCACCTGCAAAGTGGCACGGCCACGCCGGTGCGGCACTGGGTGGAGTTGCTGGACCAAGCGCTGCAGCCGCCGTCGGCTTCACTATAAAATTAATAGCTATCAACGACCGGCTGGTAAGGGCTAGGGGCTGTTTTTGTTCTTAATTTTCTGGCTGCAAACGCGGGCCTGCGCCGTGCCTGACTGCCGGTCCGACGTCGGGCTAGCGAGCACCCAACAGGGCTGGTAAACCGGTCGCCAGCATCGGCAGCCAGGCAATGGCCAAGGTACCCAGAAAAATCGCCAGCAGGGCCGGCAACACAGCGGCGGCCACGTAGCGGACCGGCTTGTTGAACATGGCTGAGGCAAAGTAGATGTTCATGCCCGCGGGCGGACATAAAAAACCCATCTCCATGGCGGCCAGGAAAATGATGCCGAAGTGGATCGGGTCGATACCGTAGCTCATGGCCACCGGCAGCAACAAGGGCACCAGCACCACGATGGCGGCAAAGATCTCCATCAGTGCGCCCGCAAACAGCAAGAACACCGTGAGCGCCAGCAGGAAGACCGCCTTGTTGGGGATGACGGCTTGCACCCATTCAATGGCCGCGTCCGGAATACCCGCATCAATCAGGTAGTTGGTGAGCGCCAGCGCCATCCCCAGGATCAGCAGCACACCGCCAATGATCTGCGCCGACTCGTTGAAACAACGCTGCAGCAAACGCAAAGGCAGCTCCCGGTGCGCCAGGGCCTGGGTGGCGATGGCATAGGCCACGGTCAAGGCGGCACTCTCCGTGGGCGTGGCCCAGCCGCTCACCAGCGACCCCACCGCCACAACCGGCGCCAATAGCTCCCACTTGGCGGCCCAGGCAGCGGCCCCAGCAGCGGATGCAGAGGGCCTGGCCGCCAGGACTGGTGCGGCTGATGGTGTGGCGTCTGGCGCAGTACCTGGTACGACGCGTTTGAGGTAACCCCCGACCAGCACCAAAAAAACCACCATCACCACCGCCGGCACCAGGCCCGCCAAAAACATGGTGTTGATCGGCACACGGGCAATGATGGCGTACATGATCAGCGGCACCGAGGGCGCCAGCAACACGCCCAAGGCACTGGCACTGGTGACCAGGCTGATGCCACGTCGCTCCGGGTAACCGGCACGGCCCAACAGCGGCAGAAGCAGGCCACCCAGCGCCAGAATGGTGACACCGCTACCGCCGGTGAAGGCGGTAAAAAAAGAGCAAAGCGCTGCCGTCGCCAGCACGGTGCCCGTCACACCACCGCCCAGCACGGCGACGAACAATTGGCCCAAACGCGCAGCAGCCCCAGTGCGCGCGAAGATCAGGCCGGCCAGCGTGAACAGGGGCAGGGCTGGCAGCGATGGGTTGACGGTGATCTGGTAGTGCGACAGCGCCACCGAGGCCAAGGGCAAACCGTCTTGCCAAAAAAGCGCCAATGCCAGGCCGCCCAGCATGGCAAAAATCGGCGCACCGGCCAACAAAGCGCCCAGCAACACAAGCAGGCCGGGCCAAGCCATCAAGGACTCACCGTCAAAGCGCCAAGCCAAGCAAAAACCTGCCGCCGGGAGCGCCAGGCCCCACAGCACTTTGGGCAGCCAGGCCACGCCGCACCGTGCGCCCAGCTTGGCACCCAGAACGCCAAAGGCCAGCGGCATGCTGAGCTGGACCACCCAGGCCGGCAAGCCGTAAGCCAGGTCACTGGGCGCCAGCATCTCGCTGGCCACAAAGCGCCAACTGGCCAGGGCCAACACCCCGCACACCAAGGCGGCAACGGCCTCGGCAAAGTTGCGCCTGAGCGATCGCGGCCCGCTGTCCGCGCCGCCACCTTGCCCCACCAGACTGGTCAGGTGCCCATGCCGCTCTGCGGCCAGTGCCCCAAACATGGCCAGCACCAGACCCAGGTGTTGCACCAGCACAGGCGCATTCGGGATGCCACTGCCCGCCAAGGGCCTCATCAGAATTTCCCACAGCGGGATCAACACCATCAGCAGCAGGGCCGCCGACGACAACAGCTCGTCGACCGCACGGAATCGACGCAACCCGCCCGAGCTCAAGCGCGCCACGGTTATTGACCCTTGCTGGTGCGGTAGGCCTTGAGGTGGGCAAAGACCTCGTCAAAGGTGTCGACCGGCACCATGGCGCCGCGGATCCGGGGGTACAAGGCTGTCGCGAAGGCCTGCCACTCGCGCATCTGCTCGGGGTTAGGCCGGTTGACCACCAGGCCGCGCTTTTTCATGGCGTCCACGGCATCATCGACTTCTTGCCGGGCTTTGGCACGAATCTGGACGCCGGCCTCGTCGCTGGTGGCGCGCACCGCGGTCTGCACCTGGGGTGACATGTCATCCCAGGCTTTTTTGGTGACCACCAGAGCCCCCACAATCGGCGCCCAATTAATGTCCAGCATATTCGGCGCTGTGTTGTAGATCTGGGTGGCCAATGCGAAATAGGGGGTGGATGGCACCACGGTGATCATGCCGGTCTGAATGGCGGGCAGGATGTCGGTGGTCTCCAGCGGAACCGGGGTGTAGCCCAGGCTTTTCATGATCGCCTGCTGGTCGGGCTCAGACCCCCAGGCAAAGAACTTCATTTTCTTGAAGTCATCAGGGCGCAGCGCCGCCTCTTTGGAGAAAAAGCGCACCCAGCCCGCATCGCCCCAGGCCAGCACCACAAAGCCCTTGTCCAGGAACTTTTTCTCCATGCCGACGCGCATTTTCTCGCGCACATAGTCCAGCTCTTCCCAACTTCTGAACAGCAAGGGCATGTTTTGCAAGGCCGCAATCGAGGGCTCGATCTCGCGCAGGCCCACCACCGACATCAGCGCGCCTTGCAGCTGCCCGATGCGCATGCGCCGCACCATCTCGGCCTCGCCGCCCTGGCTGCCATCCGGGTACACCAGGTACTTGGCGCCGCCGCCCTGCGCCACACGCCAGCTCTCACCGATGGCCATCAGTTGGCGGTGGTAGATCGAATTCTTGGGCACCAGCGTGCCAATACGCAGCTGCTTGTCGGCAGCCGCTGCCACGCCGGACTGGCCCGCGATCAGGGCCAGCGCCAGGCAGAGCGCCCCAGACCACGCCCGAGATAGACCGGCCGGTGGCAGACGAAAAAGTTGAAACATCATGATGGATCCCGTCAAAACAAATCGTCGGCTGTGGCAAGCAGCCATTGGGCGCGCCCCCGCATCACCTCGTTGGGCAGGTTGCGGTGCTCGGCACTCACCTGCAAAGCCTGTCGCAGCAGGGCCTCAAAGGCGGGTCGGTCGCCAGCCTTGAGCGCGATCGACTCGGCCTTGGCAACATAAGCGCCGGCGCTCTTGCCGGCGCCAGCGGCGATGGCTGCGTCAAAGTAATTGCCAGCCTGTTGGGCCGAGCCACCCGCACGCGCCGCCTCAAAACTTCCCATCAGGCTGCTCAGGTCACCGTTGGCGTGCTGGGGCGAGACGCGCCAGGCCAATTGCGCCAGGCGAAAAGCCACCGGCAGGTCGGCGACCACATCGGGCAGGTCTTTAGAGAGCGAGATGTAAGCCCCCCAGGACGCCGCAGCCCAATAAGCCACACCCACCTGAGACGGCTTGAGGGTGGGCCATCGGCTGGCGTCTGATTGGCTCAGTGCCTTGAGGAACCCGGGTTGTTGTTGCTCCAAGGCAGCCATGCCATGGCGATGGGCGCGCAGGTAGAGGCGCCTAGCCCGCTCGTTCAACGCTTGGGCTGCCTTGGCGTCTTTTGACTCCAGCCGCTCGGCCTCAAAGGCGACGAAGGCGAAGGCGTATTGGGTGAAGCCGGCCGCAACAGCTTCGGCCAAAGCCAAGTTGTCAGGCGCTTCGCGCAGCAGCCCTTCGGACAGCTTGAGGTAGAAACTACTGGCCTCACGCGCCAGGCCCAGATCGTCCTCAACGGCCTGCCCTTGCTGGGCCAGCTCGTTGGCAACACTTTGGATGATCAAGTGCCTGGGCGAGCAGCCGGCCAGGCCGCCAAGCAAAGCACAGACAGTCAAAAAACGAACGAAAGTCAAAATTCCAGTGCTCATCGTCACCCAGGCTCCAGCAGACGTTTCAAAATAGACTGCACCGCGCGCAGGACCTCAGAAACCAGTCTCCAATTGGGACGAATTTACGTCCGAGGTGTGAATATTCGATGACAAATGGCCACCATTCACACTCAACCGATTACTATAAAATCCATAGCTAGAAATGCCCTGCTATCAAGGGCTGGAGCCTGTTTTTGTCATGAACCTACCGACCGCCCTCGACAACCTGAATGTGCTGTCGCAGCAGACACTGCCGCCACCCGAGCGCCTGCACCAGGACGTCCCGCTCAGCCAGCGGGCCAGTAACACCGTCCGCCAGGCCCGGGCAGCATTGGGCCGCATTTTGCAGGGGCAAGACCCGCGTTTGCTGGTGGTGGTCGGGCCCTGCTCGATCCATGACATCCCATCGGCCATGGACTATGCGGAGCGGCTCAAGGCGCTGGCCGACGAACTGGCTGACCAGCTGCTGCTGGTGATGCGGGTCTACTTTGAAAAACCGCGCACTACGGTCGGCTGGAAAGGTTTGATCAATGACCCTCGCATGGATGACTCATTCCACATCGAGGAGGGGCTTTACCTGGCCCGGCGCCTGTTGGTCGACCTGAACGACATGGGGCTGCCCTGCGGCACCGAGGCGCTGGACCCGATCACCCCGCAGTACCTGGGCGACCTGATCGCCTGGAGCGCCATTGGCGCACGCACCACCGAAAGCCAGACCCACCGCGAAATGGCCAGCGGCTTGTCGTCGCCGGTCGGCTTCAAGAACGGCACCGACGGCGACCTGGACGTGGCGCTCAACGCCATGCTGTCAGCAGCGCAGCCGCACGCCTTTCTGGGCATCAACAGCGCCGGCCAGGTGGCGGTCACACATACCCGCGGCAACCCGCTGGGCCATCTGATTCTGCGTGGCGGCGCGGTGCCCAACTACGACTCGGTAGCGGTGGCCCAGGCAGTCAGCGCGCTGCAGGCAGCGGGCCTGCCGGGCAACATCGTGGTGGACTGCAGCCACGGCAATTCGCGCAAAAACCATGGGCTGCAGCCGCTGGTGCTGCGCGACGTGGTGCACCAGGTGGCCGATGGCAACCACGCCATCAAGGGTGTGATGCTGGAGTCTCACCTGTTCGAGGGCAACCAGAAACTGGGCCGCGTGCAAGACCTGCGCTACGGCGTCTCGATCACCGACGCCTGCATGGGCTGGGACAGCACCGCCGACAGTCTGCGGGCGGCCGCGGCGTTGTTGCGCCAGTCCCGGCGTTAAGGAAGCACGGGCGGGCGCGGCTTTAGGCCGCCAGCGCCGCCTCGATGTCCTTGGCCAAGCTGGCCGGGGTGTCGGTCGGGGCATAGCGCTTGAGCACTTGGCCGTCCTTGCCAACCAGGAACTTGGTGAAGTTCCATTTGATCGCCTTGGTGCCGAGCAGGCCGGGTGCTTCAGCGCACAGCCACTGGTACAGCGGGTGGGCGGCAGCGCCATTGACATCGACCTTGGCCATCATAGGGAAACTGACGCCGTAATTCAGCTGGCAAAACTCGGCAATCTTGTCGTTGCTGGCCGGATCCTGACCGCCAAACTGGTTGCAGGGGAAGCCGAGCACCACCAGGCCGCGTTCACCATAGGTCTTGTGCAGCGTTTCCAGGCCGGCAAACTGGGGTGTGAAGCCGCAAGCACTGGCGGTGTTCACGATCAGCATCACCTGGCCCTTGTTCTGGCTCAAGTCAACCGGTTGGCCGGTGATTTGCTGGGCTTGAAAATCGTAGACAGTGGGCATGACATCTCCTGCTGGGACTCAAAAAACCGAGTGTCGCACGTTGCAGCAGCGCTCACAGCGCCGGGTTCGGCAAGCCTTTGGCCGGCAGCACCGCCAACAGCGAGGCCAGCAAAATCAGAGCGCCGCCGGCCAGGGTCTGGGCCGACAGACTGCCGGTGCCCAGCAGCACCGACGACACACTGGCCACCACCACTTCTGACAGCATGATGATCGATGTGCTGCTGGCACTCAGGCGCGCCGCGCCGAATTGCAGCGCCAGGTTGCCCGCTAGCAGCGCCAGGCTCAAGGCCAGGGCCAGTCCCAGCCAGGCCGTGCCGGTCAGGGTGGCGGCAGGCACCACGCCGAACTGCAGGCCCAGTGTGGCTACTGCCGACGACATCACCGCACCGCCAATGAACATGGCCAGCATGCGGGCACCTTCCGGGGTGTGGTTCAACTTGCGCAATAGCACATTGGTCAGGGCAAAACAAAAGCCGCCCATTAGCGCCAGCCAGTCGGCCAGGCTCTCCGGCAGCGGCCAGGGCGAGCCTGGCGTCTTGAGCACCAGCACCACGCCGCCCAGCGCCAGCACCAGCCGCAGCAAACTCGCGGTGGTGGGCCGCTCGCCGAGCAGCGGCCAGGCCAGCAACACCACCCAGGCCGGCATCAGGTAAAACAGCAGCACGGCGCGCACCACATCGCCCACGGTGACCGACCAATTAAAGCCCACATTGGTCATGCCGGCGGCCAGCACAAGAAGCCACAGCAAGGGATGGCGAAAGAGGCCGCGCCAGGCCTGCGGCAGCAGTGCCAACAAGCCCACCAGGCCAATCACATAAATGATGGCCGTAGCCCAAAGAGGGTGCAGCCCCTGGCTTTGTAGCGCCCGAAAAGGCCACCACAGCATGCCAAACACCAGCGCATTGAACAGCAGCGCGGCAACAGCCAGGGCCCTAGCGGGCATCAGCCGTGCAGGTTGTCATTGCGGGCAATGGCGATCAGTCGATCTATTTCGTCCTTGTGCACCACGCAGTTGCGGGCATGCCAACGCTTGATCACCCACATCACGCTGGCAATGACCAAGCCAAACGCCGTGATGGCGCCAAAGGTCGGCAGACCCATGCCGGTGGAAAAACTGTAGGCAGCACCCAACGCCAGTATGCAAGCCTGCTCATTGAAATTCTGCACCGCGATCGAGCGTCCGGCTCCCATCAGGTTATGCCCGCGATGCTGCAGCAGGGCGTTCATGGGGACCACCAAAAAGCCGCCCAGTGCGCCCAGCAGGATCAAAAAGGGCGCGGCCACCCAGACGTTGTCAATAAAAATCAGCATGATGATCAGCAGGCCCATGCCAATGCCCAGCGTGATGACCCGCGGCCCGTCTTCCAGGCGCATGCGCATCGAGGCCACCACGGCGCCCACTGCCATGCCGATGGCCACCACGCCCTGCAGCGCCGAGGCTTGGGTAACCGAATAGCCCAAGGCCGCCGCGGCCCAAGCCAGCACAATAAAGCGCAAATTGCCGGCTACGCCCCAGATCAACGTCGTAGCAGCGAGGGAAATCTGGCCGAGCCGGTCGCGCCAAAGAAGCGTGTTACATGCCCAGAAATCGGGCAGCAGCGAGATCAGCCGCTTGGGCATGGGTCGCATCTGCGCACCGGTCAGCGGGATGTGGGTGTTGAACCAGGCAGCCGAGAAATACACAAAAATCAGCACCAGAATGGCCGCCTCTGGCGCCGTGTCAATGCTGGTGGTGATGAACGGAAGGTCAAACGACAAAAGCTGGGGTGACAGCATGGGCCCCACCAATTGCCCACCCAGCAGCACGCCCAGAATGATGGAGGCAATGGTCAGGCCCTCTATCCAGCCGTTGGCCTTGACCAGTTGAGAGGCTGGCAGCAGTTCGGTCAGGATGCCGTACTTGGCCGGCGAGTAGGCCGCCGCGCCAAGGCCGACGATGGCATAGGCCATCAGCGGGTGGGTGCCGAACAACATCAGCAGGCAGCCCGCGACCTTGACGAAATTGCTGAGGAGCATGACCCGGCCCTTGGGCATGGAATCGGCGAACGCCCCGACAAAAGGCGCCAGTACCACGTAAAACAGGGCAAACATGGGCACCAGTGCGGCCTGCTGCCACTCTGGCGCTTGGCTGCTGCGCAGCAACTGCACGGCGGCCACAAAAAGAGCGTTGTCGGCCAGCGAGCTCAAGAACTGCGCGGACATGATGGTAAAAAAGCCGCGCTTCATGCTTGCTTTGCCTGCACTGACAGGCGGGTTGCCTTGGGATTTGTCATATGTCTCCGAGAGGTACCGGGTTATATCACGCCCCGCAGTGTCAAAATGGCACCCTGACCGACGCCGATCGGCCGACCCAAACCGACCTATGCCCCGCCCCATTCAAGCCACCATCCACACGGAGGCACTGCGCCACAACCTGGCGCGAGCCCGAGCTGCCGCAACAGATTCCCGCGTTTGGGCTGTGGTCAAAGCCAACGCCTATGGCCACGGCATCGAATTGGCGTTTGACGGCCTGCGCGGCGCCGATGGTTTTGCTTTGCTTGACCTGGATGAGGCCCGGCGCGTGCGCGCTCTGGGCTGGCGCGGCCCCGTTTTGTTGCTAGAAGGCGTGTTTGAACAGCGCGACCTCGAGCTCTGCTCTCGCCTGGACCTTTGGCACACCGTTCACTGCGATGAGCAGATCGACATGCTGGCCACACACAAGACCAACTTGCCGCATCGGGTATTTTTGAAGATGAACTCTGGCATGAACCGGCTAGGTTTCACGCCCGAGCGCTACCGCTCTGCCTGGACCCGGCTCAACGCCCTGCCGCAGGTGGATGAGATCTCGCTGATGACCCACTTCAGCGACGCCGATGGTGCCGCTGGCATCGCGGCGCAGATGATGGTTTTTGCCGCGGTCACCCGCGATCTGCCGGGCGAGCGCAGCCTGAGCAACAGCGCGGCGACCCTGCGTCACCCCGAACCCGAAACAGCCTCCGACTGGGCGCGCCCCGGGATAGCCCTCTACGGCAGCGCGCCCGACTACCCGGAACGCTGTGCCAATGACTGGGGTTTGCAGCCCGCAATGACCCTTGCTTCCAAAATAATAGCAACACAAGACCTGCTGGCGGGGCAAAGCGTGGGTTATGGCTCCTCCTTCACGGCGACCGAGCCGATGCGCATTGGCGTGGTGGCCTGTGGCTACGCCGACGGCTACCCCCGGGTTTGCGGCACTGGCACCCCAGTGCTGGTGAACGGCGTGCGCACCCGCACCGTCGGCCGGGTCAGCATGGACATGCTGACGGTGGACCTCGGCCCATTGGCTGAGGCCGGGCAGCACCTCGGCCTGGGCACTGGCACAGCCAACGAGGTCACCCTGTGGGGCCGCAGCAGCCAGGGCGCTGTGCTTGACATTGACGAGGTCGCTCGCCACGCCGGCACGCTGGGCTATGAACTGATGTGTGCGCTGGCACCTCGGGTGCCGGTCAGCGCTGCGGTGCCGCCGGGTGCCAGCGACGACTGAGCTTCAGCACCTCAAACCAAAATACGCCCAACAGACCCAATGCCAGCGCGCCGGCCAGCGCGGCCGAGCTCAGCGGCGCAAACTGGAACAGCTGGGCCAACGGGGGCACATACAGCGTCAAACCTAACATGGTCGCGGCAAAACCAGTCACCAGCCACAAGGTGCGGTTAGGCACGCGCAGTGTGGACCATAAGGAGCGACTGCTGCTGCGGTTAGACAGGATCAGCGCCAGGTTGCCCACCACCAAGGCCGTAAAGCCGAAGGCCCGTGCTTGCGGTTCGGGCAGGTGCCCAATGGCCCAGCCATAGCCGAGCAGCACCACCAGCAGCACACCCAGGCCCTGCACCAGCGCCAGCAGCATCGCCTGCCGGCCAAACAGTGGGGCCTCAGGGTCGCGCGGCGGCCGCTGCATCAGGTCAGCCTCAGCTGGCTCGCCCTCGAACACCAGCGAGCACGCCGGGTCAATCACCAGTTCCAGACAGGCGATGTGCATCGGCAACAACAGCACCGGCCAGCCCAGCAGCACCGGTACCAGCGCCAGGCCGGCGATCGGCACATGCACCGCCAGAATGTAGGACATCGCCTTGTACAGGTTGTCATAAATGCGGCGCCCCAGCCTCACGCCTTGCACGATGGAGGCAAAGTTGTCATCTAGCACGACGATCGACGCTGCCTCGCGGGCTACGTCGGTGCCGCGGCCGCCCATGGCCACCCCCACGTGGGCCGCCTTGAGCGCGGGCGCGTCGTTCACACCGTCACCGGTCATGGCCACGATGTCGCCCTGGCGCTTGAGCGCTTGCACCAGGCGCAGCTTCTGCTCAGGCGCGATGCGGGCACAGACCGTGACCGCCGGGATGCGCGCCAGCAGTTGCGCATCGTCCAGCCGGGTCAGCTCATCGCCGGTCAGCAACTCGGTGGCGCCGTCACAGACGATCTGCGCCTGCGCCGCAATGGCGCGCGCCGTCAGCGGGTAGTCACCCGTGATCATCATCACCCGGATGCCGGCGCTGTGGCAATCGGCCACGGCCGCCTTGACGCCAGCGCGCAGCGGGTCGGCCAGACCGAGCAGGCCGACAAAGGTGAACTCGAAGTCGTGCTCGGCCGCCGGCCACTGTTGGCCCACAAACTGCGCCCGGGCCACCCCCAGCACCCGAAGGCCCTGCGCGGCCATGGCGTCGGCGGCAAGGGTGAGACGGGCGAGCATCGCTGCGTCCAGGTGACACAGGTCAGCAATGGCCTCCGGCGCGCCCTTGGCCGCCACGACATGGGCCTCGCCCTGCGTCGCCTGCCAGACCTGAGCCATGGCGCGCAGCTCGGGCGTCAGCCCGTACTCATGCAGCAAGGTCCAGTCCTGGTGCAGATGCTCGGTCTGGCCCAAGGTGACTTGCCCCAGACGGTGAAAGGCCTGCTCCATCGGGTCGTAGGGCTGGGCCATGCTGGCCAGAATGGCGTACTCCACCAGCGCATGAAACTCGTCTGGCAAGGCCGTGGTGGCCCCGGCGGCCAAGGCCAGATGCTCCTGCGGCGCGGCGTGCGCGGCCGGGGCGTACAGCGCCACCACCGTCATGCGGTTTTCAGTCAAGGTACCCGTCTTGTCCACGCAAAGTACCGTGGCCGCGCCCAGGGTTTCAATCGCCGCAATGCGCCGGGCCAGCACCTGGTGTTGCGCCAACCGCCAGGCCCCCAGCGCCGGCAGTACCGTCAGCACCACCGTGAACTCCTCTGGCAACATGGCCATGGCCAGCGCAATGCCTGCCAGCAAGGCCGCCATCCAGTCGCCTCGCGTGACACCCAGCATCAGCACCAGGGCGGCGCTGGTGGCAAACGCGATCAGCGCCAAGCTCTGCACCAGACGGGCCGTCTGGCGCTTGAGCGGAGAACGCTCCTGCACCAGCCCCTGCAGCAGGCTGCCGATGCGCCCGATTTCACTGTGCGCCCCGGTGGCGGTAACGCGGGCCGTGGCGTGGCCGTTGACCAGCAGCGTACCGGCAAACAACCGGGTCTCGCCGTCAGTCGATTTGTCGACCGGTACCGACTCGCCGGTGAGCAGCGACTCGTCCACCTGCACATCGGCCCCGTTCAGCAAACAGGCATCGGCCGCGACCCGGTCGCCCTGTACCAGCACGAGCAGGTCGCCGCGCACCACCTCGGCGCCCGCAATGCGCTGCACCACCCCGTCACGCAGCACCAGCGCGCGCGGGCTGGTGAGTTCGCGCAGAGCCCGCAGCGCGTGCTCGGTGCGCCCCTCCTGGTACAGCGTGAGCGACAACACCACCAACACCAGCCCGAACATGACCAACCCTTCCTGCCGTTCGCCCAGGGTCAGGTACAGGGTGCCGGCGGCCAGCAACAGCATGAACATCGGCTCGCGCAGGGTCTCGCGCAGGATCATGCGCCAGGTGCGGCGCTGCTCGCTGGCCAGCACGTTGGGGCCGTCCTGCTGCAGCCGCTGCGCTGCCTCGGGCGCACTCAGGCCCTCGGGTGGCTGTGGGGACTGGTTGGCGGTAGCATTGTTCATGGACCCCTTCACCATAAGCCAGCGCGCCGAGCGGTATCTTGATTGGGATCAAGCCTCGCAGCGTCTGAGCTGGGCTTACGAGCGACATAATCAGAGCCATGCACCCCTACCTACGCCCATGAAATCAACCGAATGGGCTGACGACCCGGAAGACAGCGAGCACAGCCCGGCCGAGCGCGCTGCAGCAGCCATGCGCAGCACCTGGGTCAGCGTGGGGGTGAATCTCGTCCTGACCGCCGTTCAGGTCACGGTCGGTATCCTGGCCAAGTCACAGGCCCTGGTGGCCGACGGATTGCACTCACTGTCGGACCTGGTGGCTGACTTTGTGGTGTTGCTGGCTGGCCGCCACAGCCAAAAAGACGCCGACACCGACCACCCCTATGGCCACCAGCGCTACGAGACAGCGGCCTCACTGGTGCTGGGCGCACTGCTGCTGGCCGTGGGCGTGGGCATGCTGTGGGCGGCCATGCGCAAGCTTGAGGCGCCCGAAACCGTGGCCACCGTTCATGTGGCGGCGCTGTGGGTCGCCGGTGGCGCGCTGGTGGCCAAGGAGCTGCTGTTCCGCTACATGCTGCGCACGGCCAAACGCATCAAGTCAAGCATGCTGGTGGCCAACGCCTGGCACGCCCGCTCAGACGCCGCGTCGTCGCTGGTGGTCGGCATCGGCATCATTGGCAACCTGGCCGGCTACCCCATCCTGGACCCGATTGCAGCCCTGATCGTGGGCTTCATGGTCGGCAAAATGGGTTGGGAGTTTGGCTGGGACGCGCTGCATGACCTGATGGACCGGGCGGTGGACGACCAGGAAGTGGCTGCCATTCGGCAAACCCTGATCGAAACGCCGGGCGTAAGCGCCGTGCACGATGTGCGCACCCGCAAGATGGGCGACATGATTTTGGTGGACGCCCACCTGGAGGTGGACGCCACGATCTCGGTCGAAGCCGGCCACGACATCGCGGTGACTGCAAGGAACCGGGTACTGCAGCGGCATCGGGTGCTGAACCTCATGACGCACATCGATCCCTGGCGCCGCCCCGACCTGGACCACCCGATCTCAGTAGAGCCCGCGCACCCGCGCCTGGAGCCGGGCTAGCCCCAAAAGCACATCGGTCAGTGGCGTGGCCACGCCGGTCAGCTGGCCGAGCTCTTGCACCACGGTCACCAGCGCATCAAGCTCAACAGGTTTGTGGGCCTCCAAGTCCTGCAGCATCGAAGTCTTGAAGGCGCCCAGCTTGCGCGTCACCGCGTGGCGGTCCTCGGGCTGTTGGCTGATTGGGATTCCGATGCGCGCACCAATTTCGCGCGCCTCCAGCATCACCCCCGAGACAAAGCCGCGCACCAGCGGGTCGTCCAGAATCAGGTCGGTGGTGGCGCCGGTCAGGGCACTGATCGGGTTGACCGTCATATTGCCCCACAGCTTGTACCAGACGTCTCGCTGAATCTGCGGCGACACGGTGGTATCAAAACCGGCAGCCGACAGCATGGCGGCCAGCGCGTTGACCCGGGCTGACGCGCCACCGCCCGGCTCGCCGACGATCAGCCCCTGCCCAAAATGGTGCCGCACCACACCGGGCGCATCGCTGGAACAGCTGGCATGCACCACGCAGCCCAACACCCGCGCTGGGGCAATGGCAGCGGCCAGTTCGCCTTTGGGGTCCACCGCCTGCAGCCGGGTGCCAGACAGGTCGCCACCAAAACCCTGAAAAAACCACCAGGGCACGCCATTCATGGCGGTCAGCACCACCGTGTCGGGTCCCAGCAGCGGGCCAATGCTTCGCGCTATGTCCGGCAAAGCGGGCGCCTTGACCGCCACCACCACCAAATCCTGTACCCCCAGGGTCGCCGCATCAGACGTAGCCGGCAACTGGTAACGCTGCTCAGCGTCGCCTGAACGCAGACGCAGCCCGTGATGCTGTAGCGCAGCCAGTGTGGCGCCACGGGCCAGCAGGCTGACTCGTACCCCCTGCTCAGCCAGTCGCGCGCCTAGCCAACCACCAATGGCACCGGCGCCGACGATGGTCACAGATTCAAAAACATTTTGGGTCATTTAGGCCCCCAGGCCACGTCAATACTGGGCTTTGCGCTATCAATAACGCAGCAAACGCGGTACTAAGGCAGCCTGGCCAGGTGGCCAGGCCTGCACCCGCGCAGGCCTCAGGCCGCCAGGGCCACCGGCTCGGTCAGGCCCATGCGGTCAAGGGCTGCGGCGAGTTGGTCCACGCTGCGCTCCACGTTGTGAAGTTTTTCCAGCCCGAACAGTCCGACCCGGAAGGTCATGAAGTCGGCCGGCTCATCACACTGCAGTGGCACACCGGCCGCCGTTTGCAGGCCCAGCGCCAAAAACTTCTTGCTGTTTTGGATGTCGGCATCACCCGTGTAGCTGACCACCACGCCCGGGGCCTTGAAACCATCGGCCGCCACGCTGACGATGCCACGGCTCTCAAACAAAGCCCGCACCTGCTCGCCCAGTTCGCGCTGCTCGGCGCAGACCCGATCAAACCCGTAGGCGCGAGTTTCCAGCATCACCTCGCGCAGGCGCACCAGGGCGTCGGTCGGCATGGTGGTGTGGTAGGTGTGGCCACCTTTTTCGTAGGTTTCCATGACCTGGAGCCATTTTTTAAGGTCGCAGGCAAAGCTGGTGCTGCTGGTGCCGTCGATGGCGGCGCGCGCGCGCTCACTGAGCATCACCATGGCGCAGCAGGGTGAACCGCTCCAGCCTTTTTGCGGCGCGCTGACCAGCACGTCCACACCGGTGGCAACCATGTCGACCCAGATGGCGCCAGAGGCAATGCAATCGAGCACCATCAGCCCGCCCACCTCATGCACTGCATCGGACACGGTCTTCAGGTAGGCGTCGGGCAAGATCATGCCGGCCGAGGTTTCCACGTGGGGTGCAAACACCACGTCGGGGCGCTGAGTGCGAATGGTGTTGACCACCTCGTCCACCGGGCAGGGAATCCAGGCCGACTGGCTGTCGGTGGAAACCCGGCGGGCTTTGAGCACGGTGGATGAGGCGGGGATGTGGCCCATGTCAAAAATTTGCGTCCAGCGGTAGCTGAACCAACCGTTGCGAATCACCAGCGCCTTTTTGCCTGTGGCGAACTGGCGAGCTACAGCCTCCATGCCAAAGGTGCCGCTGCCAGGCACCAACACCGCCGACTTGGCGTGGTAAACCTCTTTGAGGATGCTGGAAATATCGGTCATCACGCCCTGAAAGCGCTGCGACATATGGTTCAGGGCACGGTCGGTGTAAACCACCGAAAACTCAAGAAGGCCATCAGGATCAATGTTGGGCAACAGGCTGGGCATAGGACGCTCCGTGTGTAGTGGTGGAGGTTACAAAGTCATTCAGCTTAGCATGATTGGGCAAAAATGGCATCCTGAAGTTGATCAGGCTCAAAGCAGGCATGGTTGATGCGTAGGCCCTAACCAAGGGAATTCCCTAGGCCATTGGCTCTATGGGCGGCTGCATGCTGGACCTATCAGCGCGAACGACCCTGCCCGGATAATCAATTGGAAACCAACATCACAACACGCCGCCATGCTCAAACAACAAGGGCTTGCCTCGCCGCTCCACGACGGTGACACTGCCAAGCCCTACCTTCAGATCAAGTCCCTGAGCAAACGCTTCGGCAGTTTCAAAGCGCTTGACCAAGTGTCGTTTGACATCGCCCGGGGCGAATTTGTCTGCCTGCTCGGACCCTCGGGCTGCGGCAAGACCACGCTGCTGCGCTGCATCGCCGGGCTGGCGCTGCAATCGTCCGGGCAGATCATTCAGGACGGGCGCGACATCAGCCAGCTGCCGCCCTCGGGGCGCGACTTCGGCATCGTGTTCCAGTCCTACGCACTGTTCCCCAACATGACCTGCACGCAAAACATCGCCTTTGGCATGCAAAACCAGCGTCCGGTACCCAGCGGCATCGATGCCCGCGTTAGTGATCTGATGCAGCTGGTGGGACTGGTCGGCCATGGCGACAAGTACCCAGCCCAACTGTCGGGCGGTCAGCAACAACGGGTGGCGCTGGCGCGCGCACTGGCCACCTCGCCGGGCTTGCTCTTGCTGGATGAGCCGCTGTCGGCTCTGGACGCCAAAGTGCGGGTGCGGTTGCGCCAGGAAATCCGCGATCTGCAAAAGCGGCTGGGCATCACCACCATCATGGTCACACACGACCAGGAAGAAGCCCAGGCCATGGCCGACCGCATCGTCGTCATGCACGAGGGGCGGGTGGAGCAGTTGGGCTCGCCGGGCGACATCTACTCTCAGCCGGCCAGCGCCTTCGTGGCAGATTTCATCGGCGTCATGAATTTTGTGCCGGGCGTTGTTCAGGGCCCCATGTCGGTGCAATGCGCTGATGCCTTGTTGCCTTGCACCACCGGCGCGCATGCCGCCGGCAGTGCGGTCAGCTGCGGTTTTCGGCCTGAGGACGTGGTGCTGCTGCGCGGCCCGGCTGACGGCGCTGGCCTGGCGGCCACGCTGCGTACCGTTGAGCCCTTGGGGCCCTTTGTGCGGCTGCATTGCGAAGTGCCGGCGCTGGGCAGCACAGCGATCCGGGTTGACCTTCGGCGCAACAGTTTCGCCGACCACCCCCTGACGCCAGGTCAGACGCTGGCCCTGCAGATCGACCCCGGCGCCATCCACCTGTTTGCGGCGGGAGTTGGCGCATGACGGTAGCGCCTAACCTGCGCCCACCCGCCATGCTGCGCGACCGCGACGACGGCCTGATGCGCTGGCTGCTGCTGGGCTGCGGCGCCTTCATGCTGCTGGCCCTGTTGCTGCCGGTGGGCATGATCCTGGTGCGCAGCCTGCAAGACAGCAACGGCGTCTTTGTCGGCCTGGCCAATTACCGCAGCTACTTCAGCACCGGCACACCTTGGCAGTCCATGCGCAACAGCCTGCTGGTCTCCAGCATCACCACCGTCATTGTGGTGGTACTGGCCTTTGCCTACGCCTACGCACTGACCCGCACCCAGATGCGCTGGCGAGGTTTTTTCCGCGTCATGGCGCTGGTGCCGCTGCTCAGCCCCTCGCTGCTCAAGGCTATCGGCCTGGTGTACTGGTTCGGGAACAAGGGCCTGCTCAAGGGCGTGCTGATGGGCGAGTCCGTCTATGGGCCCATCGGCATCATCATGTCCTGCACGCTGTGGACCTTTCCCCATGCCGTGCTGATCATGATCACGGCACTGACCTTGGCTGACGCCCGCATTTACGAGGCGGCCGCCGTGCTGCGCACCAGTGGCCCACGCACCTTCTTCCGCATCACGCTGCCGGCGGTGCGCTATGGCCTGATTGGCGCTGCGATCGTGGTGTTTGTGAATGTGTTCACCGACTTTGGCGCCGCCAAGGTGATTGGCGGCAGCTACAACGTGCTGGCCACCGACATCTACAAGGAGGTGGTGGGCCAGCAGAACTTCTCCATGGGCGCGGTGGTGTCGGTGGTGCTGCTGGTGCCGGCTGTGTTCGCCTTTGTGCTGGAGCGCCTGGTGGCGGGCAAGCAGGCCGCCGCCCTCGGGGCCCGTGCGGTCGCCCTGGTGCCGCAACCCAGGCCACTGATTGATCGCGCCATGTTCGGCTATTGCCTGTTGGTCACGCTGTTCATCTTCGCCATTCTGGGCATGGCCCAATTTGCAGCGCTGGTGAAATTTTGGCCCTAC
>CALPLW020000013.1 GCA_943324505.2 Comamonas sp. lk | reverse complement strand
GATCAGCACAATGGTCGAGCCGAATTCGTCGTTCACATCCAGAATAAAGCGGCACATGTCCTGCTTTTCTTCCATGTTCATGCCCGCCATGGGCTCGTCCAGCAAGAGCACTTGCGGCTCCATGGCCAGGGCACGACCCAGGTCAACGCGCTTTTGCAATCCGTAGGGCAGTTGCCCGACCGGGGTTTTGCGGTAGGCCTGGATTTCCAGGAAGTCGATGATGTGCTCGACAAACTCGCGGTGCATTTCTTCTTCGCGCTGGGCCGGACCGATGCGCAGCGCTTGCCAAAACAGATTGCTCTTGATGCGCAGGTTGCGCCCGGTCATGATGTTGTCGATGACGCTCATGCCCTTGAACAGCGCCAGGTTCTGGAAGGTCCTGGCAATGCCCATCACCGCCACCTGATGGCTGTCCATATGGTCAAAGGTCTGGCCCATGAAGGTGATGGTGCCCTGCTGCGGCGTGTAGACGCCGTTGATGCAGTTGAGCATCGAGCTCTTGCCAGCACCGTTGGGGCCAATGATGGCGCGCACCTCATGCTCACGCACGTCAAAGGAGATGTCGGTCAGCGCCTTGACGCCACCAAAACTCAAGGAAATGTTTTTGACGTCAAGAATGACGTCACCGATGGTCTTGGCACTCATGCTGCGGCCTTTACCGGGGCGAAGGTCTTGGCGTCGTCGATGCGCAGCGTGGCACTGACGCTGCCGGTGCGGCCATCCTCGAACTTGACCTGGGTTTCAATGAACTGGGAGGTGGCGCCGCCATACAGCGCATCGACCAGGGCCAGGTATTTGTCGGCAATGAAGCCACGCCGGACCTTGTTGGTACGGGTCAGCTCGCCGTCGTCGGCGTCAAGCTCTTTGTGCAGCACCAAAAAGCGGCTGACCTGGCTGCCGGCCAGCAGGGCGTCGGCGCTGAGGTCAGCATTGACCTTTTCGACGCACTCCTTGATCAGCTGGTAAACCTCTGGCTTTTGCGCCAGGTCGGTGTAGCCGGCGTAGGGCAGGTTGCGGCGCTCGGCCCAGTTGCCTACCGCGTCGAAGTCGATGTTGATCATGACGCACACCTTCTCGCGGCCGTCGCCATAGGCCACCACCTCTTTGATGTGCGGGAAGAACTTGAGCTTGTTCTCGACGTATTTGGGCGCAAACATGGCGCCGTCGTTGGCGCCACCGCTGATGCGGCCCACGTCTTTCACGCGGTCGATGATCTTGAGGTGGCCGTGCGCATCCAGAAAGCCGGCGTCGCTGGTGTGGTACCAGCCGTCCGCGGTCAGCACCTCGGCCGTGGCCTGCGGGTTCTTGAAATACTCCTTGAGCAGCCCAGGTGACTTGACCAGAATCTCGCCGTTATCAGCGACCTTGATCTCGACCCCGGCAATCGGCACGCCCACCGTGTCGGCCCTGGCCTGATGGTCGGGCTGCAGGCACACGAAAACCGCGGTTTCGGTTGAGCCGTACAACTGCTTGAGGTTGATGCCGATCGAGCGGTAGAAGGTGAACAGGTCGGGGCCGATCGCCTCGCCGGCGGTGTAGGCCACGCGCACCCGGCTCATGCCCAGGTTGTTGCGCAAAGGCCCGTAGACCAGCAGATCGCCCAGCGCGTACAACAGCCGGTCCGTCAGGCCGAGCGACTTGCCGTCCATGCGCGTGGGGCCGACCCGTTGCGCCACCGCCATGAAGGCCTGGAACATGCGTCGCTTGAGGGCGCCGGCGTCCTCCATGCGGATCATGACGCTGGTCAGCAGCCCTTCAAACACGCGCGGCGGGGCAAAGTAATAGGTGGGCCCGACTTCCTTCAGGTCGATCGTGACCGTGGCTGCCGACTCTGGGCAATTGACGACATAGCCACAGGCCAGCCACTGCGCATAGCTGAAGATGTTTTGCCCGATCCAGGCCGGCGGCAGGTAGGCCAGCACCTCTTCGCGGTGGGTTAAATGGTCGAACTCGGCGCCCGCCCGGGCCCGGTCCAGCAGCGAGTTGTGGGTGTGCACCACGCCCTTGGGGTTGCCGGTGGTGCCAGAGGTGAAGAACATGGCCGCCACATCATGCGGCTGGGACAGCGCAACCTCACCCTTGACAAAATCCGGGTGCAGTTTGGCAAAGGCCTGGCCGGCCGCCAACAATTCATCCAGCGAGGCCAGGCCCGGCTCGTCGTAATTGCGCAAGCCGCGAGGGTCATCAAAATAGATGTGCGCCAGGCCAGGACACTGAGCCCGTGCTTCCAGCAGCTTGTCAACCTGTTCCTGGTCTTCGGCAAAGGCGAAGGCCACGTCGGCGTTGTTGATTGGGAACACGCACTCAGGCGCAGCGGCGTCCTGGTACAGCGGAATCGGCACCGCGCCCAGGGACTGCGCGGCCAGCATGGTGGCATACAGGCGAGGTCGGTTGGCACCCACCACCACCATGTGCTGGCCCCGACGCAGACCAGCCTGGTGCAGGCCACAGGCCAGATGAGTCACCATGGTGGCCAGGTCAGCCCAGCTCAGGGCCTGCCAGATGCCATACTCTTTTTCACGCATGGCCGGCTCGCCCGGGCGCTGGGCGGCGTGTTGAAAAAGCAATTGAGGGAAAGTGGTCTGCATCCCGTAACCTTGTCTCGGTGGCTGCACAAGTCAGGCAGGGGGTTGCCGCTTGTTGCAATAGGGCAAATAATAGGGACTCGTTTGACGTCAGGTTGTCGTTTGGACGACAATTTTGACCTTAATCAGTAGGGGTTTTCCCTTCGCTTTCTGGCAGCTTACAGGCTGATCCCGACATGGTTCAAGAGTCTTCGCTGCACCAGCGTCGCCGACCGCTGACCCCGGTTGAGCTGCACGCCATACCCTGGCTCAGCCTGTTGGCGCCGGCCGAGCGAGAGCGCGCCGTGGCCGACCTCAAAATCGCCGACGCGAGCCCAGGCGACTATGTGTGCCGGGTAGGCCGGCCGGTGACCTACTGGTTTGGCGTGGTCGACGGCCTGCTCAAGATGAGCGCAGACAACGCGCAAGGCCAGACCATGACATTCACCGGCGTGCCGCCGGGCGGTTGGTTTGGCGAGGGCACGGCGCTCAAGCGTGAGCCCTACCGTTACAACATCCAGGCTCTGCGCAAAAGCCGGGTGACCGGCCTGCATGTGGACACCTTCCACTGGCTGCTGGACCATTCGATCGGCTTCAACCGCTTTGTCATGAACCAGCTCAACGAGCGGCTGGGCCAGTTCATCGCGGCGCGCGAAATTGACCGCATGGGCAACCCCAATTTGCGGGTGGCTCGCAGCCTGGCGGCTCTGTTCAACCCGGTGCTCTACCCCGGTGTGGGTGAGGTGCTGCGCATCACCCAGCAGGAGCTGGCCTACCTGGTCGGTCTGTCACGCCAACGCGTCAATGAAGCCCTGACCGCGTTGGCAGCAGAGGGCGCGATCCGGGTCGAATACGGCGGCCTGCGGGTGCTGGACCTGGGTGCACTGCGCACGCACGTTTTTGTGGGCTGAATTCGCGGCCAGTTGTGGGCGATCACATTACGTCAGCAAAGGCGCAGCGAGACGGGCCGCAACGCTTCACTGCGGCGGTCGGTGCACAGCACCGACTCCCCGGCAACGCCCAAGGCCGGCGGCCCGCGTCGCGGAACTCACTGCGTTCGCTGCGCTCTCTTCGTTCAGACAACCGCGACGAGTCAGATGTGGAGTCGCGCTGCGCGCGAGGCCGCCAGCCCTGCGCGTCGCCGGCGCCCCAGAGGCGCGCTGCAGCCCATCTCGCTGCGCCTTTGCAAACCGGCGTTGTCAATTCCAAGGCAAAGCCTGGCGTCAGGGGTGGCGCGGTAAGGGCGCATTCTGGGGCGGCGAGAAGCGCAGGCCAGCGGTCGTCGCGCGCAGCGCGCTCGTCATCATGCTGGGCGCGGTTGTCCGAACGGCGAGAGCGCAGCGAACACAGTGAGTTCGGCGCCCCGACCGCTGGACGAGCATCGCAGCGAAGTCGGCGTTCACGCCGACCGCCGCAGACAGCGCCCTTACCGCGCCACCCCTGACGCCGGGCTGCTAGACGAGAGGATAAAGCCGTCGCTATTAGCCTCCAGCCCTTGTAAAATATAGCGTTATAGCTCCTAATTCAATAGCGCATGACCCTACCTAAACCCCCTGCTTCCCCCGCACCCGCCTTCCGGCGCGCGGCACCACCGGCTCAGCGGGCGCCAATCCCGGCCGGGCAGACCAACACCGCCGCCATCGGCCCCAACGGCACGCTGCGCCTGAACAAGCGCATGGCCGAGCTGGGATTGGCGTCGCGGCGCGAGGCGGATGAGTGGATCGGCAAGGGCTGGGTCAAGGTCAATGGCGTGGTGGCCACCATGGGCATGCAGGTCTTGCCCGATGTGCGCATCGAGATCAGCCCGCAGGCGCAGGGTCAGCAGGCCAACCAGGTCACTATCCTGGTCAACAAACCCATCGGGCTGGTCAGCGGGCAGGCTGAAGATGGTCACCTGCCAGCCATCACCCTGGTGCAGCCGCAAAACCGCTGGGCCGAGGACAACGCTCGCTTTTTCTTTCACCCCAAACAGTTGCAAAGCCTGGTGCCGGCCGGCCGGCTGGACATCGACTCGATCGGGCTGCTGGTACTGACGCAGGACGGCCGTGTCGCGCGCCAATTGATCGGCGAAGACTCGGTGATGGAAAAAGAATACCTGGTGCGTGTGGTTTACCTCGGCCTGGACAAAACCGGCCAGCCCCACGCCGACCCGCAACCGGGCCAGCTGGTGCGCATGGACGATGACGACCCCATCACCACCAATGTACAGGCGGTGTTCCCGCCGGCCCTGCTCGACAAACTGCGGCACGGCCTGAGCCTGGACGGCCAGGCCCTGAAACCGGCCAAGATCAGCTGGCAAAACCCGGAGCAGCTGCGCGTGGTGCTGACCGAGGGGAAAAAGCGCCAGATCCGGCGCATGTGCGAGCTGGTGGGCCTGAAAGTAGTGGGCCTGAAGCGGGTGCGCATCGGCCAGGTGATGCTGGGCAACTTGCCGCTGGGACAGTGGCGCTATTTGGCGCCGCACGAGAAGTTTTAAGGCCGGGCCCACCTAAAGACGTGCCCGCCGTGGGGGCTTTATCGCGCGGCGTACCCGTTGACTGGCGCCGTGGCAACAATCAAAGCGCCAGCATTTTCTGGCACCAGCAGCTTGAACATCCATGAAAAAATCACTCTTTGCCCTGTTGGCCCTGACCAGTTCCTTGGCCTTTGCCCACAACTGCCCGAACGAGATGAAGGCCATTGACGCCAAACTGGCCACCAAACCGGTACTGACTGGTGCTGACATGACCAAGGTGCAAGCCATGCGGGCCGAAGGCGAAGCCATGCACAAGGCCGGCAAACATGACGCCTCCATGAAGGCGCTGGGCGAAGCCAAGAAACTGCTCGGCCTTTGAGCGTTTAAGGGCCTGGGCGCCTGAGCCTAGCCCCCAGGCCAGCGGTACCCCAGCACGCACAGGCGGGGGTAGGTGTGCTCGCGCACCTCGTCAAGCTGGTTGCCACCCAGCAGGTGAACATGGGTTGCGTCCTCACGCAACCAAAAGCCCACATGGCCTTTCCAGCTTGATGGCTCGTCGCGCCACAGCACGGCGATGCAGCCGGGTAGCGGCGCATCCAGAGGCTCACCCCAGTCAAGCCAGCTTCGCGCCAGCGCAGAGCCTGTGCCCTTGATCCCGCTATGCGCCAGCGCCCAGTTCACAAATGACGAACACCAGGAGGCTTTGTCGTCGTAACCCTGAATATTGGTGCCGGCGTGGTAGGCAGTGATGCGGGGGTTGCTCTGACCCAACGGGAAGGTACGAACCCCCATCTCCGACCGGGCCACAGTCAGCCAAGGCGCGTCTGGCTGAGGAGAATGTGGCGTCGTTGAAGTGGTCATGCGGCTGGGGCGTGAGGGGTAGACACCATTTTATGAGGCGCAGCGTCGCCCCAGGTCGACGGCGGGCGCCTTGAAACGTAGGCGCATCGCCCATAATTACGGGTTGTCCGGGTGACCGGCTCCGGCGCCAACCAGGCACCCTCCGTTTATTGAGACCACACCACACCTATGAGCAAGCAAACCCTCTCCTTCCAGGCCGAAGTGGCCCAGCTTCTGCACCTCGTCACCCACTCGCTCTACTCCAACAAGGAAATTTTTCTGCGCGAGCTGGTGTCCAACGCCTCTGACGCCTGCGACAAGCTGCGTTTTGAAGCGATCAACAACAGCGGCCTGTACGAGGACGCGCCCAACCTGGAAGTGCGGGTCAGTTTTGACAAGGACGCCAAAACACTGACCATCACCGACAACGGCATCGGCATGAGCCAGCAGGAAGCCATTGACCACTTGGGCACGATTGCCAAGAGCGGCACCAAAGATTTTGTCTCCAAGCTCTCGGGCGATCAGAAAGCCGACTCACAGCTGATCGGCCAGTTTGGCGTCGGTTTTTATTCGGGCTTTATCGTCGCCGACAAGATCACGGTCGAGTCACGTCGCGCCGGCCTGAGCGCCGCCGACGGGGTGCGCTGGATCAGCGGAGGCGCCGGTGACTTCGAGGTCGAAACCATCGACCGCGCCGCACGCGGCACCAGCGTGACGCTGCACCTGCGCGACGACGCGCTGGATTACGCCAGCGCCTGGAAGGTCAAGGGCATCATCAGCAAGTACTCGGACCACATCAGCCTGCCGATCCTGATGGAAAAAGAAGAGTGGAAGGACGGCGAGCTGATCAACCCGAGCGACGAGAACGGCGGCCGCCAGCCCGGCGGCATGGTCAAAACCGGTGACTGGGAGTCGGTGAACAAGGCCAACGCCATCTGGGCCCGCGCCAAAAAAGACATCACCCACGAGCAGTACGACGAGTTCTACAAGCAGATCAGCCACGACTTCGAGGCGCCGCTGGCCCATACCCACAACCGGGTTGAAGGCAGCACCGAGTACACACAGCTGCTGTACATCCCGTCCAAAGCGCCGATGGACCTGTACAACCGTGAAAAATCAGCCGGCATCAAGCTCTACGTCAAGCGCGTCTTCATCATGGACGACGCCGAGGCGCTGATGCCCACCTACCTGCGCTTTGTCAAAGGTGTGGTCGATTCGGCCGACCTGCCGCTCAATGTCAGCCGCGAGCTGCTGCAGGAGAGCCGCGACGTGAAGGCCATCCGCGAAGGCTGCACCAAGCGCGTGCTGGGCATGCTCGAAGACCTGGCCCGCCATGACCGTCTGCCAGAAGCCGCTGATGGTGAGGTGACCGATGTGCTGAGCGCCGAGGACAAGGCGGCGGCGGAAGCCAACGCTGGCAAGTACACCAAGTTCTACAACGAGTTTGGTGCCGTACTCAAAGAAGGCTTGGGCGAAGACTTTGGCAACAAGGACCGGTTGGCCAAGCTGCTGCGCTTTGCCAGCAGCACCAGCGACACGGTGAGTGTGGGCCTGGCCGACTACAAGGCGCGCATGAAGGAGGGCCAGGAAGCCATTTACTACATCACTGCCGACACCCTCGCCGCCGCCAAGAACAGCCCGCAACTCGAAGTCTTCAAGAAAAAAGGCATTGAGGTGCTGCTGATGACCGACCGCGTGGACGAGTGGGCGCTGAACTACCTCAATGAGTTTGACGGCACGCCGATGCAAAGCGTGGCCAAGGGTGCGGTCGATCTGGGCAAACTGCAGGACGAGGCCGAGAAAAAAGCCGCTGAAGAAGCGGCTGAGACCTTCAAGCCGCTGCTGGCCAAACTGAAAGAGGCGCTGAAAGACAAGGCCGAAGACGTGCGCGTGACCACCCGGCTGGTGGACAGCCCAGCTTGCCTGGTGGTGCAGGACCACGGCATGAGCACCCAGCTGGCGCGCATGCTCAAGCAGGCCGGCCAGAGCGCACCCGAGGTCAAACCGGTGCTGGAGGTCAACGCCGAGCACCCGCTGGTGAAAAAGCTCGACGGCTCGGTGCACTTCCACGACCTCGCGCACATCCTGTTCGACCAGGCGCTGCTGGCCGAGGGGGGTCTGCCGGCCGACCCAGCCGCCTATGTGAAACGGGTCAACGCGCTGCTGGTGTGATGCCATCCATTGGCATGCCCTGGGGTTTGCCGATGCCGAAGGGGTAAACGCCGCAACCCAAACGCTGGGAAATCGCACGCGCTGCCTCGTGCAGCGCTGCGATCAGTGCGCGTTCAGCGTCGGCGTCAATATGGTGGGATGGAAACGCCAAACCCAGCGCGCCAACAATCTGCTGTGCCTCCTTGAACAGGGGCACGGACACCACACCCAGGCCAGGCGACGTTTCGTTGCGCTGCACACAGTAGCCGTCACGACGAGCGGCGATCACCAGCCGTTCCAAGGTGTCACGATCTCGCACGGTATCGGGGGTGAGCGCCGGGACGGGCAAACTGAGCAGATGCCGGCTCCTGTCGGGATCGAGGTGGGCCATCAAAACGCGGCCTGCCGACGAGGCGCCAAACGGCACACTGCTGCCAGAGCGCCAACCGGTGTCCATGAACATCGGCCCCTCTAAACCGATCAGGTACAGCGTCTGCTCACCGTCGGGAACTGACAGCCGCACACTGTGACCGGTTCGGTTAAGCAGTTCACGCATCACCGGTGTGGCGGCCTGACACAGACCGTCGTACGTGGTGAAACGGGAGCCCAGCACATAGCATCGCTGGCCAACCGAGTAGGTGCGAGTCACTGGGTCCTGCACCACCAGACCACTGCTCACCAGGGCACTGAGGATTTTCGAGACCTGGCTCTTTGCCAGGCCGCAGCGGGCTGCCAGCTCGGTAACACTGAAATCGCGTTGGTTGTTTTCAAACTCGAGCAGAATGCGCAAACCCGTTCGCAATGACTTCATGGGTTCGGTGGCGCCGGCAGACAGGCCGGTGTCTGCCACCCGATCGCGGTGCAGGATGTTCATTGGGCGAATCCTGCCTGGGTCGAGGACTGCACCACGAGAACGTCCAATGCCATCACGCCCTGCCCCTGCGGGCGAACCAGCAGGGGGTTGAGGTCGACCTCGGCAATCCCGGAATCGGCATAAAACTGCTGGGCGAGCCGGTGTATGACGGCGCAGGCCGCGTCGACATCCAACGGCGGCTGCCCACGCGCACCGCGCAAGATAGGCGCAATGCGAAGGCTCTGCAGTGCGGATGAAATTTCAGCTCGGCTGACAGGCAGCCCCAAGAATCTCACATCATCGAGGATTTCGGCCCAAATGCCACCGGCGCCCACCATCAGCACGCGGCCCAGTTCGGGGTCAACTGAGCAACCAACGATCAGCTCAAAACCGCCGCTGAGCATGGGTTGAACCGAGTAGCCTGTAATTTTCGCCCTCGGCGCTAGCCTGCTGACCGATGCCTGCATGTCACGCCAGGCGTCAGTCAATGCCCGCGCGTCGGTCAGGTGGAGCGCTACGCCGCCGACCTCGCTCTTGTGGGGAATGTCGGGAGATACCACCTTCAACACCACAGGATAGCCCTGACGCGTGGCGAAGTCGAGGGCGGCGTCTAAGTCGGTGCACATGCGTTCGGGCAACACTGGCACGCCCGCCTCGGCCAGGAAATGCGCCACCGATGTGCTGGGGCCCACCTGCTGCAGGGCGATTGACTCCACATTCGGCAGCGCCCTGACGGCTTGCCCACGCCGGCCCAAGGCTGCCACCACACGCTCAGCGGTTGGCAGCACCAGGGCACCGGACTGCATCACGCGGCGACGATCCGCCACCAACATCGTGTCAGAGGAGGACAAAAATGTCAGTGCCAGACGCTTGTTCAGACGCATGGCGTCAGCGGCCAGTTGCTCCAGCCAAGGCAGCAAGGCTTGATAGTCATGCGCCAGCCGGGTCAGCACCAGCAAAAGGGTTCCGATGGCTGGATCACGCAACACCGACTCGGCACACTGAGCGTAGCCCTTTTCATCGGTGAACAGGGCGGTATCTACCGGGTTGGCGACAGTCATCTGCGGCGGCAGGATTGCCCGCAGCCCAGCCTGTGTCGCCTCACCAAAGGTTGGAATGGCCAAGCCCACATCGGCAGCGGCATCAGAAATCAAAACCCCCAAGCCGCCTGAAATCGTCAACACACCCAAACCTGGGGCTGCATCCAGCGCCGGGTGTCCAAACCGATCGACTGCCGCCACCACGTCCAGCAACTCATCCAGGTTATTCACCGTGACAAGGCCGGCCTGTGCCGCGACATCGCACCAGACCTTCCAGGCACCGGCGAGTTTGCCCGTGTGCGAAACCGCCGCTGCGCGGCCCTGCTGGGATCGACCAGCCCGCAAGACCACGATGATCTTGCCCACAGCCCGTGCCCGTCGCGCCAAAGCCAGCAGCTGCTCGCCATGCTGAAGGCCTTCCACATACAGCGCGATCAACTGGACCTGGTCGTCCTCAATCGCGTACGACACCAATTCAAGGACACCAATGTCCGCCTCATTACCGGTCGATACCCAATACGCCAGGCCGAGCCCCAGGTCGTTAAAGCTCTGCAACAGCGAATTGCCCAACGCCCCTGATTGCGTGAACAGCGCCACTTTGCCGGGCCGCGGCAAGGCGTTTTTGAGCTCACTGGAAAACGTGGCGGTCACACCCAACGCAGGGTTAAGCAAGCCCACGCAATTCGGGCCCACCAGCCGGATGCCATGCGTTTGGCAGATGGCTGTGAGTTGTTGCTGCGCTTCCGGCGCACCGGCCTCGGCAAAGCCGCCAGCGATGGAAATCGCGTTGGCCACGCCTTGCAAGGCGCAGGCTTCCAGGGCTTGGGCGACGCCCGAGGCGGGGAGCAGGATCAGCGCCAAATCAATGTTGCGCGGCAGGTCTTGAATGGTCGCGCTGCAGGCGACGCCGTCGATCTGCGCATGCTTGGGATTCACCGGATAGACGCGGCCCTGATAGCCATAGCGCCGCAGATAGGCCAACGGTCGTCCGGCCAACTTGCCAGCGTCCGGCGAAGCCCCCACCACCGCAATACTGGCCGGTCTGAGCAGACGCGCGAAATCGGTCATGCGGTCACCAAGAAAACTGCAGCATCAGCGGCAGGGCAACTCGGCCACTGCCGAGCCCTTGATCGTCAGTTGGCCCAGTTGGTTCTCACCCCACAGCTCGATGTCCACCAAACCGACCCCGTTGACCATGCGTTTGGCAGTGACCCGAGCTTTGAAATAATTGCAGTCGCCAAAGATGACCGGCATCTTCAGGCGGGCGCTAACGCTTCGCACAAACCCGCCGTCGCCGATCCAGTTGGTCACCACCGTGGTCAGCATGCCACAACGCTGCGGCCCGTTGTCGTAAGGCCCAGGCATGCCCAGATCGACGGTGGCGACTTTGGCGTCCTGGTGACCAATGCTAGGCAGCACCACCGCACCGTAGTAGCTCTTGTCGTAGTTGTTGGGCAGCTTTTCAGGGCTGTGGTTGGCCCAATTCTTGTATTTCCAGCGCAGCTTAGTTGACTTGTAGCCAGACGTGCCAACCGCGCCGCAATAGTAGGTTGTCATGTCAAGTTGGTTGATCGGTCCGCGCACGGTGCCAGGTAGGTCAGCGCCCACAACGACATCATCCCAGTACAGGACCGCGCTGCCGCGGACAAACTCATTGATCTGGGCATCAGCAATGTGAGCCAGTTCATCGGCAGTGAACACGTGCTTCTCACGCGGCGCGTAACTCAGACCGCCCTTGGCAGCCTGGCGCGCCACGCGGAAGCAGTGCGACAGCACCTTGGTCATCAGCCGGCCATTTTGATCGTGGTAGCGCACATCGCCAGTCTGCACAATCATGTTGGCCACAGTTTTACCTGACAGCGGCTGAGCATCGACGTACTCTGCCGATGCCGTGATGGCGTCATTACGCCGGATCGGGTGATAAAACTCGGCGTCGATACCCGAGTAGTACCACTGCACGTCAGGCAAGCCAGGCGCCACCACGGCATCCCAGATGCCAAAGAAAAATGTGGGTGGCGCAATGATGCCACCCCATGGGGTGCTCTTGGCGTACTCGGGGTCAGAGAAGAGTGGGTTATCGTCGCCGATGCCCCAGGCGTAGTGCCGAATGACGTCCCGGGTAGCCTCGTAATTCCATTGCTCAACCCGGATGGGCAGGCCGATCAGGGCTCGGGCTTCGGCCAGGGCATCGCCGGAGATGGCGGGTGCCAGGAGTTGTTTGTCAGTCGCTTGGTTCACGGTGCGTGTCTTTGGTTAGGTTGGCTTGAAGGTTGATGCCGTTTGACGCCTAGAGTTTTGCAGCGCCCAGACCCATGCCGCCATCGACATCGACGACAGCGCCCGTGGTCCAGTTGGCGAGGATCAGGTACTCCATGGCCTGCGCGATGTCTTCAGGTTCACCAATGCGCCCGATCGGGTGCATATGGGCCAGTTTGTAAAAGAAGGCTTTGGCCTCTGCCGGGTCCTGACCGGTCACTGCGGCATTGATCTCTGTGGCCACGGCGCCGGGGATCACACAGTTGACGCGCACTTTGCGGGGCCCGAGTTCAGCCGCTAGCACGCGCGACATATTTTGCACCGCGCCCTTCGAGGTGGCATATGCCAAGCGGCCGGCCAAGGCCAAGCGCGTGTGCACCGAGCCAATGAAGATGACGCTACCCTGGCTCGCTTCCAAAGCGGGCAAAGCTGCCTGGGTCAGCATCAGAGGTGCTGCGATATTGCTTTGGAGCACCCGCATCAGGCTGTCTTCATCCAGACCAACCAGTCCGCTGTGATGGGTGATGCCTGCGTTATTGACCAATGCATCGAGACGCCCTTGCCCGTGGGCGATGGCAGCGTCCAGCATGCGCTGACGATCAGCGGCGAGTGTGACATCGCCGACCACGAAGTGGCAGTTGGGGCCAATGGCATCGACCACCTCGCGCAGACGGTTCTCGCGTCGCCCGCTGATGGTGACCCGAGCACCACGCGCCGCAAAATAGCGGGCGCAGCCAGCCCCGATCCCGGTGCCGCCGCCGGTGACCAGGATGGACTTGTCTTGCAGAGTATTCATGGCAGGTTCCAGCATTGGGGTTTGTTCAGCATGCGGCTATGTCCTGGTCACTGCGTCGAATGGCCCACAGCGCCGCGCGTTGCAGCAGACGCTTGTGGGTAGGGTGGTTCAGCGAGGCGCTGTCGTGGCCCAACGCGTTGTAGACAACCCTGGCGCCATCGACCTCACGGGCCCACAAGCAGGGCGAGGGTTCCTCTTGCGACGGTGCCTGTACAGTGGCCAGCGCTTGAATGCCGGGAACCAGGTCCATGCGCGCATACGCCTCTTCAGGGAAGTTGAATGCCTCCAAACCTCGGGTGATGGGGTGCTCACCGGTCGTCATACGGACATCCACCGGCCCGTGCGGCGGGTGATTGGATGTGCCCCAAATCCAGCCTGCACCCACGATGTCGCGCCACCTCGGCCAGTCTGAGAAACTGATGGCCGCAGTGTGCAAGGCCAGCACACCACGACCCGCTGCCAGGTGCGCGTTGATTCTTGCCTGGTCCTGGGCGCTCAGGGTGACAGCCCAACGGGCGCGGTCATTGGCGAAACGCTCTTGTTCCATCGGCCAGCGCAAAGCGTACACCGTGAGTAAATCGTAGCCGCCGTCATCGAGCCACGACAAGCCACTGCTGATGTCGGTGGTGACGTCAGAGTCAATTCCGATCTCCAGCAGCATTTGGGTTAAGGACTCGCTGGCATCTTCAAAGGGATGAAAGACGCCGCCGGTGAGTATCAAGTTACGCGTCATGGCTAATCTCGCGGTATTTGGGACAACAGGCTATGGACCAGGCCACCGTCAACACCGAGGTCTTGTCCATGGACATAGGCCGCAGCGTCGGACGCCAAGAACATCACGGCTTGCGCGATGTCCTCGGTAGAACCGAGGCGGCGTAGCGGCACCGCCTTGGTGCGTATATCCCGGGTGCGGGGATTTGCAAAAACGGCGGTGCTCATACCCCCATCGACAAAGCCCGGCGAGACCGAATTGACACGGACACCATGCGGCCCGAGTTCAAGGGCCAACAGCTTGGTCATGGTCACCAGTCCGCCCTTGGCGGCGGCATACGCATTGGTGCCCAGACTGGGGGTGATGGCGTTGATGGACGAGATATTGACGATGTTGCCCTGCCCTCGGGCGCGCATCATGAGACCCACTGCCCGCGACAAGATGTAGACACCGACCAAGTCGACCTCCAGCACCCTGCGGAAGTCCTTGACGCTCATGTCAACAAGGTGACCGAACTTGACAATGCCAGCGTTGTTGACGAGCAGGTCTGGTGTGGCGCCCAGGCTTGCCAATGCTGCGTCCACAGCCAGTTCATCGGTGACGTCACAGGGAAGTGCCACGGCATTGCCCAGCTCCCTGGCCATGGCCGCGGCAGCGTCGGCCTGCGCGTCCATGATGGCGACTCGGTAGCCGGCGCGGCTCGCGGCGCGGGCGATGGCGGCGCCAATCCCACTACCGCCGCCTGTGACAAGGGCCAAGCGCTCGGTCATGACTGTGCTCCATGGCCGCCGATCGGCTGACCGCCGCGCGCCTGCTGAACCACCTCTTTGGACAAGATGCTGCCGAACTCGTGCACGCGCCATTCGGGCAGTGGCGTTCGGTCCGGGTCGGTCCGCGTCAGATCGATCGGCTTGCCACTGAGCATGACCATGCGCAATTTGTCGCGACGACCCACCACACTGACATCCTTGGACGGGTCACCGTCAATGAGAAGCAGGTCAGCCAAGCGGCCCGCCTCGATGGTGCCCACCTTGTCTTTCATGCGGAGCGCCAAGGCACCGGACTGCGTGGCGCACTGGATCGCCTGTAAGGGCGTCAGTCCCAAGTGCTTGACGAAGACCTCCATCTCTCGGTAATGCCAATCACCATAGGGCGTGACTGAGAAGCCGGATTCGGTCCCGCACAAGACGGGCACACCCGCCTTGTAGGCCTTGGCCAGCATCGCGGCACTCCCCTCAATTTCTCGCCGAAAAATGTCCTGAAGCGTGGGGCTGGCATTGATGGCGTCGCCAAACTCCATGAGGTTGGCCTGGAATGTCATGGCCGGCACGAGGAAGGCACCGTGTTTAACCACTGCATCCAGCGCATCGTCGTCCATCAGCGTGGCGTGAATGATCTGGTCAAAGCCGGCCTCGCAAGCCACCTTGATCGAGTGTGCGCCGCGGCAATGGCCCGCGACCTGAACGCCAAAGCTGTGGGCGATGTCACAAATGATGCGCAGCTCTTCCATCGTGAAGGTCACCATTTCGCCTTCGCTTCTGCGGTTGGACAGCGAACCGGTGACGTGAACCTTGATCCAGTCGCAGCCGATCTTGATCTGCCGGCGCACCTCCGCAATGATTTGGTCTTTGCCTTGCAACAAAACCGCATAAGCCATCGTGCCGCTGTCCGGCATAAGTCGTCCGGCAGCACCGCCGACCGAGGTCATCAGGGCATAGCCGCCCACAGCCATGCGGGGTCCTTCGATCACGCCATGCTGGATGGCCTCCTTCAGATCGACGCCCAGATCAAACAACGAGTCGGCGTCAAAAAAACCGGTGCATCCAGAGGTCAGGATGCGCCGAACATTCCGCACAGCCGTGATCGCCGCCATACCCGGGCGCCGGTGGTAAAACAACTCATCATGGCCGGCTGCGTTGTCAAACGTGCTGTGCACATGGCCGTCAATCAGCCCGGGCATGAGGGACAGGCCCGTGGCGTCGAGCCGCTGAACCGACGGATCGGCGAGGGCATCAGCAGCACTGCCGACGGCTTGAATTTTGTCGCCAACGACCAACACGGATGCCAGGCGCGCGGGCGCACCTGTTCCGTCGATCACATTGGCGTTTTGGATCAGCAGTTGTTGAGGGTTCATGGTGGTGTTAATTGGTTTTTATTTCCCATACGGAAACTAGATTTCTACAGTAAAAATTTAATTCTAAATATGGAAACTTATGTTCTTTTTTTTGATTCTATTGCACAATACGCCCGCCGCGCCAGGCATTTTTGCAGCCCATTGCGTATTCTTAAAAAGTGCACCGGTTGACGTTTAACCAATGAACATCGCAAAAGCAACAAACATGTTGGATACCCCCTTGCTCAGCATGACCACGCCACTAGAGGTCGGCATCGGTTGCCGGGACCTCGCCGTGATGCGACAGTTTTACCAGCACACGCTCGGGTTGCAGTTCGTCAGTGAGGCCCGCATTCCCGTCCATGTGGCGCAAACATACCGCTTGGCTCGTGGCAGTGCCACCGTGGTCCGGATGCAGACCTCACGGGGTGAGCGGATCAAACTGATCGCCCCGGATGAGGCGCCCGCTCTGCCCGCCGAATACCCGACCTATGTTTTTGATCTCCCGAACGTGATGTACCTGACCTTCATCATCACCGACGTCAAGGCCGCCATGACCCGCCTGCTTGAAACCGGCGTCAGCTTCATGACGGGCCCTGAGGCCATCCAAAGTCGGCCAGGCGTGACCGTCGCTTTTCTGCGCGACCCCGAGGGCAACATCATCGAGTTGGTCCAATACGACGATGTGCCGGCCTATCGACCCGATTTGCAGTAACGACAAAGGCAACACACCATGACGATTCCACGCCGGGTTCCGCCAACCCCCAACAGTAGTCTCGAGAGCCGCCTGGCCGCCGTCGAAGACCAACTCGCCATACGTGACTTAACGGCCCGCTACAACTTTGCCATCGACAACCGAGATATGGATGCCGCCGCTGAGCTGTTCACCGATCAGGCATCGTTCGGGTCCCAGGATGGTGCCATGCGTGCGACCGGACGGGAGGCGGTCCTCAAGCAATTTGAGAGCCGCTACAGCGTGATGGGGCCCTCCAACCATTTTGCCCATGACCATGTCATCTGGTTTGACTCAGCGACGCAAGCCCAAGGGCGCTTGTCGGTGCATGCAGAGGTCTGGCGCAATGAGCAACCCATGGTGACCGCCATGCGGTACAGCGACCGCTACGAAAAGGTGAATGGCCTATGGCGGTTTTCGGAACGATTGCTGTCATTTTTTTACTACCTCAACGTCGCTGACTACCCCTCGGCCATGGGGCAACTGGAGCGCAACAGGGCATCGGGCACACCGGTAGCTGCCGACTACCCCGAGCGCCTGCCGACCTTTGTGGAGCTTCGCCCAGGCAAATCAAAACCCTGACACCTAAGGAGTCTGAACACCCCCTGCCAATCCTTTTTCCCCAACTCGTTCCACTGAACCTGGCGACCAACGCCCGGGTTACTACCCACTAGGCGGTACGCCGGGAATTGAATACCATCGCGTGCCGCTTGGCACCCAAATAAATGATGAGGAGACAATTATGAAATTCAAATTAAAAGCCCTAACCCTGTTGCTTGCAGGTGCCGCAATCAGCCCACTGTCTGCTGTGGCTGCGGAGTTCACGATCGCGTCCATCAAGGCGCTCACCGGCCCACTGGCATTTGTCGGAGTTCCTGAGGCCAATGCGGTCAAGATGGCCGTCGACGAATTGAATGCAGCCAACTACCTGGGCGCAGGCAATTCCATCAAACTGGTGTCAAACGACGATCAGAACGACCGGGCCCAGATCACCACCCTGCTGACGCGCGCGGCCAAGGTTGACAATGCCCTGATCGTTCTTGGAGGCGCCAACAGCGTCTTGATGATTGCAGTGGCGCCCATGCTCAATGAGCTGCAAATCCCCATGTTCGCAACCGCCCAGACCGCTGCGCCGCTGGCAGCCAGCAAGTGGTACCTCAAGGTCACCGCATCGTCAGAAGTTCAAGTAGCACCTCTGGCACAGTACGCTGTCGACAAAGTCAAGCCACAACGCCTGGCAGCCATCTGGGGTCGCGACAACGATGGTCATATCAACAACATGAAAGCCTTCATGGGCCCGCTGGCCGCCAAAGGCGTGAAGCCGATTGCCGAAGAGACTATTCTGATCTCTGACACCGATTTCGGCGCCTTGGCCACCAAGATCGCAGCAGCCAAACCTGATTCGATCTGGCTTGGTGCCAATGCTGCGCAGGCCGCCAATTTGGTGATCCAGCTCAAGCAGGCAGGCGTGGCACCCAATGTCACCTTTTTTGGCACCGCCGGGCTGGGCGCCGACTACCTCAAAATCGGCGGCAAAGCTGTGGAAAACACTTATTTTTCGATTGACTTCAATGACCAGTCGACGGCTCCCTTGAACGCCAAATTCCGCGAGAACTACAAAAAACGATTCAATACCGAGCCTGACAACTGGGCCGCAGTTGGCTATTCAGAAACCCTGCTGGCCGCCCGTGCGATCAAGGATTCCATGCCCAACCCGACCCGTGAAAAAGTACTTGATGCCATCATGAAAATGCGCGACGCCGACGTCGTTCTGGGTGGCGGAAAGTGGACCCAGAAAGCCGACCGAATCCCCGATTACGGCCCGGCTGTGATGGTGATCCGCAACAACAAACCGGTTCCAGCCAACTGATCCCAGGCTCATCGCTGCCGGACCATGCCTCAGCAATGGCTGCGCATGGTTTGGTCAAACGATATCCGTGTGCAGTGACCCGGTTCACCGGCCCCTCTTTCCTATTCCGCGGTGCCCAAGGCACGCATTAAATAAATGGCTCACGCATGATCGCCCAGCAACTTGTCAACGGACTTGTCACCGGTTCGGTGTACTCGCTGTTTGCACTCGGATTTACCTTGATATTCGGCACCTTCAAGATTCTCAATCTTGCGCATGCCGGCGTCTTCATGTCCGGGGCCTTCATCGGCTACTTTGCGGTGTTGAACGGATTGCCACTGTGGCTGGCCCTGGTGCTGGCCATGATTGGGGCAGGGTTGGTGTCCTACATTGTGGAACTAACGGCCTTTGCCACCATCCGTGGCAGTGGACAAATCGAATTTACAGCACTGATTTCATCGATTGGGGCCAACCTCTGCCTGATGAGTGTCGCGCAGCGGCTGTCCAATACCAAAGTACTGCGTTTCCCGTTTGAGACCTTCCCGGTCGCTTTCTACGAACTGGGGCCAGTGCGGTTTTCTTTCTTGCAGATCATCATCCTGCTGGTGGTGGTGGTGCTCTTGGCCATGATGATGCTGTATCTCTACAAGACCACGTTTGGTCGACAGATTCGCGCCGTCAGCGGCAATGAGCGGGTTGCGTCTTTGCTGGGCGTTAACCCGGCGCTGGTGTACTTTCAAACCTTCTTTATCTCCGGTGCGCTGGCCGGTGTGGCGGGCATCCTGATCGGTCTGTCCTTCAACTCCATTCATTTCTACATGGGCGAGCCCTACTTGTTAAAAGCCTTCGTCGTGGTGGTGCTTGGTGGGCTTGGCAGTGTGCATGGTGCTGTCGTTGCAGGCATGCTCCTGGGTATTTTCCAGAACCTGGCAGTGGCCTACCTGCCCAGTGCCTTGACCGACACCATCATCTACGGCTTGTTGTTCGTCGTGCTCCTGGTGAAGCCGAGTGGACTGTTCGGTAGTGAGGGTGTGCAAGTGGGAGTGGCACGGCGATGATGAACTTGATTTATACCTATCAGCCCCTGTTCGACTACTTTTTGTTGGCAGTCGGGTTTGCCTATAGCCAACAAATGGTGCTGCGTGCCGGGGTTTTTTCCATCGGCTCGGCAGGGTTTGCCTGTATCGGGGCGTATGCAGTTGGGATTTTGGTCAAAAACCAGGGGGTGCATCCGCTTTTGGCGCTGCTGCTCGCGGTACTGATCGGCTGCGTCGGTGGTTTTCTGCTGTCGATTCCGCTGGCGCGCCTGCGCGGTGTCTTTCAGGCCATCGCGACTCTGGCCTTCGTCCAAATCGTGGTCTCCTTGTGCTTGTATTTTGATGACTTGACCGGCGGCCCACAGGGTTTCAACAACATCCCTAAGCTGGTGCAAACCTGGCACTTGCTGCTGGCAGTGGCTGTGACCATCTATTTCATGTACGTGATCAGCCGCTCGTCCATCGGCCGCGCATTCGATGCCTTGCGGCAAGACGAGACGGTGGGGGCAACCCTAGGCATTTCTATCCGGAAGTACCACATGATCGCGTTTGTGCTGAGCGGGGCGCTGGCCGGGTTTTTTGGCGGTATGCAAAGCCTATACACCTACAGCATCGAGCCAGAAATGTTCGGCTTTGCCTTCCTGGTGGCGGCACTGACCTACATCATTCTTGGGGGCAGAGGTACCGTGACCGGGCCGATCATTGGAGCCGCCATCATGTCGGTGCTGCCTGAGTTGGCGCGCCCGCTTGCAGACAACCGCCAGTTTTTTCAGGGTGCGTTGATGATGGTGATGGTCGCCTTCATGCCCCATGGTGTGTTTGACGGGCTCGTGCTTTATCTGCGTAAGCGGCGCGCCGCAGCCCGCGACAAGACTTTCAAGGAGGGCGGCCATGGCAGCACTGGTTCTTAACAATGTGTCCAAGCGCTTCGGCGGCCTGTTGGCGGTGTCAGACGTCAACCTGGAAGTGCCTCCAGGCCGGATCACCGGCCTGATCGGGCCCAATGGGGCTGGCAAGACGACCGTGGTCAACATGATCACCGGCCTGCTGAAGTTGACAACCGGCAATATCTTGCTGGGTGACCGGGATATCACCACGGCCGAAGCCCATGAGGTCGCCTTTGCCGGCGTGTCACGCACCTTCCAGAATATTCGTTTATTGCCCGAGGCGACGGTGCTTGAGAATGTGGTGATTGGCTTTCACGTGCACGTCAAGTCATCACTGTTTGCCCAACTGCTCGGGCTACCCTCATCGTTGCGGGAGTCGCCGAAGCTGTTTGAGCGCGGCTGGCAATTGCTGGAGCGTTTTGGTATGACCCGTTTTGCCGATCATCCGGCCGGGGGTCTGGCCTATGGGCACCAACGCCGGGTAGAAATGATGCGTGCAGTGGCGACGGACCCCCAAATCCTGTTGCTGGATGAGCCAGTCGCAGGCATGAATGACGTCGAGGCGGCCGAGCTTGGCACGGTCTTCAACGAATTGGCGGCTAGCGGCATTGGCCTGCTGTTGATTGAACACAACATCCGTTTCGTTAACCAGCTGTGCCAAAAGGTCTACGTGCTGGATTCGGGGGCCATGATCGCCCAGGGGACGCCGCAGGAAGTCATGCACAACCCGGCGGTGATTGCAGCTTATCTGGGTGGCAAAAAATGATGCTTGAAGTGAAAGACTTGGCCGCCGCATATTCTGGCATCGAGGCGCTGCGTGGCGTCAGCCTGCATATCGAGTCCGGGGAGATGGTGGCATTGATTGGTGCCAACGGCGCCGGCAAGTCGACCCTGCTCAATTGCCTGTCGGGAACGGTTCGCGCCCGACGCGGGTCGGTTCATTTTGAAGGCCACAACATCACCGGGATGAAACCCCATCGCGTGGCGCGTGAAGGCCTGCTCCAGGTGCCCGAAGGGCGACAGATTCTGGTGGAGCTGACGGTTGAAGAAAACCTGCTGCTCGGTGAACTGGCGCGAGGCTCAAGAACCTCGAACTATGGCTTGAAGGATGTCTATCAGCTTTTTCCTATTCTTGAAGATCGCCGTACCCAGAAGGGTGGCACGCTGTCCGGCGGACAGCAGCAAATGCTGGCCATAGGCCGGGCCTTGATGGGAGGCCCACGCCTTTTATTGCTCGATGAGCCCAGCCTTGGGCTGTCGCCGCTCATCACCGACCAGGTGTTTGAGGCCTTGCGCAGGCTGAATGGCTCTGGCCTGACCATCCTGCTGGTAGAACAAAACGCGCACCGAGCGCTGCAGGCGACCCAACGCGCTTACCTCCTGGAACATGGCGAGCTGGCGTTTCAGGGCAAGAGTGCGGACCTGATCAACGATGAAAAGGTCATCGCGCACTACCTCGGCCACATGACAACGGCCTGAGCAGGGCTACTTTTCAACCATCAGGATTTGTCCATGAGCACACAGCAAGCAACGAGAGAGTCTTTGATCGCCGAATTCACCGCAATGGTGGAAGGCAGCCCAGAGGTGGATCGCCACGATCTGTTTGCGCGCTTGCGACGCCACGTGCCGATTTTCCACAGCAGCCGGCTTGACGCCTGGGTGATGACGCGTTACGAGGACGTCAAGACGGTACTGTCCAACGACAGTCTGTTTCAGCCGCCACAACAGGGTGCCGGCGCGTCACCTTTCGGTCGCTCCTTCATGCAGATGAGCGGCCGTGAACACAGCAAGAAGGTGGGCATCGTCGCGCGCGAGATGAGGACCCAGCGCGCCATGCGCGAAAGGCTCAGCGAGGTGGTGCTGCAGATTGCGAAGAGTCAGGCAACCAGCCTGGTGATGGGCGAACCCATGGATCTGCGTGAACGCTATGCGACCTGGGTACCGCTCCTGGCCATCACAGCCCTGACCGATTTGCCAGATGCGGCGCGCTTTCGCGACTGGTACCGCACCATCGTGGCCGGCGGCTCTTCCAGCATCACCAACCCTGGCGCACGCGATGCTGCGTTCCGGGCGCGGGAAGAAGTGCGAGCGTTTCTGGAGCCGATCATCGAGGCGCGGCGCCTCAAGCCTGGCAATGACCTGTTGTCCGATCTGGTCACCGCCGACTACGATGGTGAGCCGATACCGCATGAAGAAATCGTGTCCAACATCATTTTTTTGCTGGCCGCCGGGGTAGAAACCACCGAGCGTGTGCTGACCAGTGTCTTGCGGCACGTCGCACTCGATGCCGAAGAATGGGCGTGGCTAAAAGCCAATTACACCGACCCTGAGGCGCTGTCAGCGTTTTGTGCCGAGGCACTCAGAGTCTTTCCGCCGGTCAGTGCCAACGTACGCACCGCATTGCAAGACCTTGAAATTGCCGGGATCAAGATCAAGGCCGGCGAAAAAGCAGTGGCGCTGAGTGTGTCGGGCAACCATGATGAAAACCACTTCGCCAATCCGACGCATTTTGACCATAACCGCTTCATGGGGTCCAGCGAACGCCAGTTCACTGCGGGTGGCGACATCCTCAGCTTTGGCGACGGCACGCACCATTGCGTCGGTTCACGTCTGGCCAAGGTGGAGATGGCCCACGCACTGACCGAGTTCCTTGATCGAGTGGCGCGCATCGAGCCCGTGGGCAATTTGCCGGTGGGCGAGGGCTTCATTTTTCACTCACCACCCAGGCTCCCGGTGATACTGCACCCTGAAAAGTTGACTTGACCATGCAAAAAATGCCCCTCAGCGCGGACCGAGCCAAGGGCCACGGTGAGGGCTCGCCACACTTTCAGATTGCGGCAGCGCGGCGAATGCTGTACCGGGCAGGGCTTGACAGCCAGGTTGGTGGGCACGTGAGTCTGCGGGTTCCTGGGGAGGAGGCGTTTTGGGTCACGCCATTTCAGTACTTTGACGAAACCCTGCCCGAGCATGTGTCCAAAGTCGGTTTCGATTTGACCGTCCTGGAGCCTGGTAGCTTGCCGGCCTCACCCGGAATCAACTTCCATGCGTCAGTGATGATGGCCAGACCGGACGTGAATTGCGTGATCCACACCCACGCAAAGACCATCGCCACCTTCGCAACGACTCGCCAAAAATTTGGGGTTTTCTACGTTTACGGCGCCATGTTTGCAGACTTGGTGACAGAGTTTGTCGACGATCCAAGTTTGACGCCCGATCAGGAAGGGGCCGCCATTGCGTCCGCCTTGGGCATGAACAAGGTGGCCCTGATGCCACACCATGGCTCGGTACACGTGGGCGCCAGCCTGGAGCACACCACGGTCGAAACCATGGTGTTCAACCTGGCCTGCGAGTATCAACTGGCAGCCTTGGCGTCAGGGGGTCAGCCCATGCAGGTCAGCACCGCCCTGGCCTACCGTGACGCTTACTACAAATATGGGTTCCGGGAACAGATGTGGCTGGCAAACTACCGCCGGCTTCGGGCCAGCGACCCGGACCTGTTCAATTCGCTCGCTCGGTAAGTGACGACTCAGCTGCGGCCAGGCCCAGTGTGGCACTGACTGCACGGCGAGCTACTGCCAGTGGGTCATCTTGCTGGTAGTGGTCATTCATGATCTCGACCGAATACACACCGCGATAGCCCATCCGCTGGAAGTGATCAAAAAAGGCTTTGATGGGTCCCACACCCTCGCCCGGAAATAGCCGGTAGTGGCGAGCAATTTCGAATGGCGGCAAGCGGGTCTGCGGCCAGTCGCAGAGCTGCACCAGAAAGACTTTGTCTGGGTCGATGGCGTCAAGGCCGTTGAGCGGCAGGCCGTGTGCGGCCACATGCAAGCTGTCCAAGGCCAAGCCCATGCAGGGATGGTTCACCTCCTGAACCAGGCGCCAGGCCTCCCGGTAGTCAGAGAACCAGCGGGCCCAGCCGATCGGCTCATAGGCAATGCGCATGCCGCGCGACTGCGCCAGCTCGGCCAAGCGGCGCAAGTCAGCCACGCAACGCGGCCGATCAGGACTGGCCTCAGGGTGGATGTTGGCACACAGCACCAGCAATTCTGCGCCGAGCCAAGCCATCTGATCCATCATCTGCTCAGCGATGCCCAAGACATGGTCACGCTGCTTGACCGGCATGCCCTCGTAGTCCCGCAAGGCCTGATAAGCAGAAATTGCAAGCCCGCTGTCCCTGACCATGTCAACGCAGTAGTCGGGGCCACGAGGATCTTCAAACAAGTCGCGGGGAAAGAACTCGGTAGCCACAAAACCAGCCTGTTTCATCGCTTGCAGTTTCTCAGGCAAGCGGCGGCCAAAGGTGGCGGTGGTGCAACCGAGCCTGGATATCAAGGGTAAAGTCGAAGAACGCATAAAGCCGCCTTTCAAAATGTTATCCGCCCGGCACTATTCCGGCTTGATGCCGGCGGTCTTGATCACCCGCACCCAGGTGTCGAGTTCAGACTTGACGAAGGCGGTGTAGGGCTTGCTGCCCTGAGGTGGCACGACAAAGCCAACCGAGTTCATGCGCTGGCGGATCGTGTCGGACTGCATGGCCTGCGAAATAGCCGCTTCGAGCTTGTCCACCACCGCCTGCGGTGTGCCTTTGGCCACCGACATGCCCGACCAGGACAGAGCCTCAAAACCTTTGTAGCCAGATTCAGCGATGGTTGGCACATCAGGGTAGAGCGGGTTGCGCGCCACACTGCTGACCGCGATGGCCCGCATCTTGCCCGAGCGCACGTGGGCCAGCGCCGCATCCTGGTTGATGAACATGGTGGGAATCACACCGGCCAGCAGGTCGATCAGCATGGGGCCGCCGCCTTTGTAGGGAATGCCAGTGAGCTCAATGCCGGCGGTTTGCTTGAACAGCTCCATGGCCATGTGGCCAGAGGCTGCATGGGTAAAGCCGTAGTCCAGCTTTCCGGGGTTCTTCTTGGCGAAGTCGACCACGTCGGCGACCGTCTTGTACGGTGTGGCGGGGTGCACCACCAGCACATTGGGGCCCGAGTGCACTTGTGACAGGTGGATGAAGTCGCTCATGGAGTTGTAGCGCAAATTGGGGTCGAGCCCGTGGGCCACGGCACTTTGGCCGACGCCAGTCTGGATCAGGGTGTAGCCGTCGGCCGGCAATTTCAGGGCCCGCTCAACGCCAATGGTGCCACCAGCGCCACCAATGTTCTCAACCACAAAGGGCTGCTTGAGGCTCTTGCTGAGTTCGTCGGCCAGCATTCTGGCCATCACATCACTGGTCCCGCCGGGCGGAAAGGCCACGATCACCTTGACCGGCTTGCTGGGGTAATCCGACTGAGCCCAGGCCAATCCACTGTTCGCTATCATAAATAGAGCAATAAACGCAGACTGAACAAGGCTTAGGGTTCGATTTGGCATCTCTGTTCTCCTGAATAGTTAGGCATCCATGTTAATCGGACTCGAGCACTCGCGGACCTTCAATGCGAGCATTGCCTGCGACAATTGCAGCCGCCCACCAACTTCCGGAAACCTCACCATGAGTCATCCCTTGCAACGTGCCGCAGTCGTCCTCGGACTGACCCTGGCCAGCCTGCCCGCCGCCTGGGCGCAAAACGCTGTCACCGCCGCAGCCGCCAAAGAGGCCGGTGCCGTGGTCACGCCCTCGGGCCTGGTCTATCGTTCGCTCAAGGACGGCGCTGGCGCCAGCCCAAGCGCCAGTGACAAGGTCAAGGTCCATTACCGGGGTACCTTCCCGGATGGCAAGGAGTTCGACAGCTCCTACAAACGCAATGAGGCGATTGAATTCCCCTTAAGCGGCGTGATCAAGTGTTGGACCGAGGGCGTGCAGCGCATGAAGGTCGGTGGCAAGGCCAAGCTGACCTGCCCACCGGCCATTGCCTATGGCGAGCGCGGCGCCGGCGGCACGATTCCACCCAACGCCACCCTGCTGTTCGAGGTGGAATTGCTCGCTATCAACGGCAAGTAAGCCGGCCTCACCGGGATGGACCTGGCGCTGGTGCTGCTGCTGGGCCTGGTGGCTGGCACCGTGGGCGGGGTGGTCGGTTTTGGCACTTCCATCATGCTGATGCCGGCACTGGTGCTGGTGTTCGGCCCGCGGGAAGCCGTTCCCATCATGGCGGTGGCGGCCATCATGGCCAATGCCTCGCGGGTGGCGGCCTGGTGGCGCGAGGTGGACTGGCGCACCACCACGGCCTACAGCGTTACCGGCGTACCGGCTGCCGCCCTGGGCGCCCACACCCTGCTGAACCTGCCACCCGGCGTGGTCGAGGCGTCGCTGGGCCTGTTTTTCATCTGCATGATCCCATTGCGCCGCTGGATGGCCCAGCAGCGCTGGGTGCTGAACCTGTGGCACATGTCAGCCGTGGGGGGTGTGATCGGTTACCTGACCGGCATCGTGGTCAGCACCGGGCCGATCAACGCGCCCTTCTTTTTGGCGCACGGGCTGGTCAAGGGCGCTTACCTGGGCACCGAGGCCATGGGCTCGCTGGCGGTGTATGGCGCCAAGGCCCTGACATTTAGGGCTTTCGACGCCTTACCCATGGCCACGTTAATGCGCGGCCTGACCATTGGCGCGTCGCTGATGGGGGGCGCGTTCATTGCCAAGCGCCTGGTGCTGCGGCTAGACGCCACACGCTTTCAGTTGCTGATGGACGGCCTGTTATTGGTGGCCGGGGCGACCATGCTGTGGGCGGCGTTCAGGCCGACACCTATCTAAGAGCGCTCACACCACCAGCGGCTCGTCTTGCATGGCCTCCAGTTGGTCCTCCAACATCTGCACCTGGCCCTGCCAGTAGTCGCTGGAGCCAAACCACGGAAAGTTGATGGGGAATGTGGGGTCGTCCCAGCGCCGTGCCAGCCAGGCGCTGTAATGGATCAGGCGCAGGGTGCGCAGCGGCTCAATCAGCGCCAGCTCGCGCCGGTCAAAGTCCCGAAACTGCTCATAGCCGTCCACCAAGGCCCCCAGCTGGCGGCTGCGCTGCTGCCGGTCACCGCTGAGCAACATCCACAGGTCCTGCACCGCCGGGCCGCTGCGGGCATCGTCCAGGTCGACAAAATGCGGTCCCGGCCCGGCCGTGGCTGGCACGTCCAGCGGCGTCCACAGGATGTTGCCGGGGTGGCAATCGCCGTGCAGGCGCAGCT
>CALPLW020000012.1 GCA_943324505.2 Comamonas sp. lk | reverse complement strand
TGCAGGTCCCGTTGCAGCAAACCGTCAAGTCGCTGGTGCTCACCACGGAGGACAAAAACGAGGCCGGCGAGATTGTCAAACGCCAGGTCTGGCTGCTGATGCTTCGTGGTGACCACGACATGAACGAGGTCAAGGCCAACAAGTTACCCGGCATGGAAGGTGGCTTCCGCTTTGCCACGCTGGATGAAATCGACGAGCACTTTGGCTGCAAGCCGGGCTACCTTGGGTTGATCAACCTGAAAAAACCGGTGCGGGTGGTGGTTGACCGTGAAGTCGCCGTCATGAGCGACTGGATTTGCGGTGCCAATGAGGTCGATTTCCACATGACTGGCGTCAATTGGGGTCGTGACCTGCCGGAACCCGACCTCGTGGCAGATTTGCGCAACGTGGTGGCGGGCGACCCGTCGCCTGATGGCAAAGGGTTGCTGGCGATCGAGCGCGGTATCGAAATCGGCCATGTGTTTTACCTGGGCACCAAGTACAGCCAGGCCATGAACGCCACCTTTCTGGACGTCAACGGCAAACCGCAGTTCATGGAAATGGGATGCTATGGCATTGGCATCACGCGGCTGCCGGCGGCCGCCATTGAGCAGAACCATGATGCACGCGGCATCATCTGGCCTGATGCACTGGCGCCGTTCACCGTGGTGCTGTGCCCGATCAGTCCTGACCGTTTCCCCGACGTCAAAGCCGCGGCCGATGGGCTCTATGCCCAGTTGATGGCCATGGGTGTTGACGTCATTCTGGATGACCGCGGCGAGCGCCCGGGTGCCATGTTCGCTGATTGGGAGCTGATCGGCGTGCCGCACCGCGTGACCCTGGGCGACCGGGGCCTGAAGGCCGGTGAGGTCGAGTACCAGCACCGGCGTGACGCCGCAGCGACGGCAGTGCCACTGGCTGACATTGCGGCCCTGCTCAGCGCGCGTCTGGCGGTCTGACCCTGGTCGTGGCCAGCCTGCCAGTTTCAAGGCGTTTTGGCCTCTTGGCCTTGATTTCAGGGCTTGCACTGCTCTCAATTTCAGAGCAAGCCTGTGCTGGCGGACAGCTTGAAGAGCCCCTGGCGGACGCGGTCCGAACCGCCTTGAGTTCGGCAGTCGCGAATGCCGCGCCACCAGTGCCAGATTTCGTGGACAGCGCCGATCGGCTCAATTACCAGCGTTGGCTGGGCGCCATGAGTGAGCGCCTGAAAAAGCAGAAGCCCGACTTTGATGTGCGCAAGGAGTTTTTACAGACTCTGTGGTACGAAAGCCGCCGAGCCGGGTTGGAGCCAGCGTTAGTCTTGGCGCTGGTTCAGGTGGAAAGTAACTTTCGCAAGCATGCCGTGTCAAGCGCTGGCGCCCGAGGCTATATGCAAGTCATGCCCTTCTGGATGCGGGTCTTGGGTAACGGCGATACCGGGAGGCTGTTCCACTTGCAGACCAATTTGCGCTTTGGCTGCGTGATCCTGCGCCATTACATTGATCTGGAGCGGGGCGACCTGTTTATGGCATTGGGACGCTACAACGGCTCGCGTGGCCAAGCGCCTTACCCGAGCGCCGTTCTGGCGACCAAAAGCCGCTGGTTACCTTGACATGGCCCGCAGTGCAATGCGGGCCGGGACTTCAGGCCGCTTTGCCAGTCAGCACCTGCTGCAGTTCGCCGCTTTCATACATCTCCGTCATGATGTCGGAGCCGCCAATGAACTCGCCTTTGACGTAGAGCTGCGGGATGGTAGGCCAATTGCTGTAGTCCTTGATGCCGGCCCGAATGGCGGGGTCTTCCAGCACGTTGACGGTCGTGACGGCCTTGGCATCAACGCCGCAGGCCTTCAGGATCTGGATCGCCCGACCCGAGAAGCCACACTGCGGGAAATTGGCGTTGCCTTTCATGAACAGCAGCACTTCGCTGGATTTGACGAGTTGGTCAATACGTTGTTGGGTGTCACTCATGCTGGGGCTCCAAAAATAGCAATGACCCTATTATTTCACCTTGGGGGCCGATGTGCGGCTGGTGACCCTATTGTTCGAAGGGATGCATGGGCGTGGGGGTGTGGTTCAAGCGACTGTTGTCCCCCGCTGCAGCGCTCGATGCCTGCCAGATCACGGCGTGACGCGATCTTGCAAAAGCCGGCGACGGCCAGCAACTCGCGAACGGCCACTGCCTGCTTGTGCCCGTGCTCCAGAAGCAAACTCCCGCCAGGATGCAAGTGGCCGGGTGCGCTGGCGATGATGGCGCGTAAATCTTGCAGGCCGTCCGGGCCGGCGGTAAGCGCCTGCAGTGGCTCATGCGCCAGCGCTGACAAGTGAGGGTCGGCGTCAGCCACATAGGGTGGGTTGGCGACGATCAGGTGGTAGCGCTGGTGGTTGCCGTCCAGCCAGTTGCCCTGCGCGAACGTGATGTCCAGGCTCAAGCGTGCCGCATTGCGCCGTGCCACGGCCAGCGCGGCCTCGCTCCAGTCGAGTGCCTGCACCTGTGCCCCTGGCCGCTGGGCCTTGAGCGCCAGCGCAATTGCGCCGCTGCCAGTGCCCAGGTCCAGCACGCGCAGAGTCTGGTCTGTCGTGGTGGGCAAATGTTCGAGCGCCCACTCCACCAAGATCTCGGTGTCAGGACGCGGGATGAGTACGCTGGGGTTGACCTCCAGGTCAAGTCCAAAAAACTCACGCCTGCCGATGATGTATGCCAGGGGCTCGCCAGCCGCCCGGCGTGTCACCAGAGGCGTCAGGCGGCCCTCGGCGGCGGCGGGCAAAGCGTCTGAGCTACGCGCCAGTAGCCAGGCTCTGTCGTGCGCATCCTGGCCCAGCACATGCAGCAGCAAGAGCTGGGCGTCGAGCCGGTCCAGGCCCTGTGCCTGAGCCTGGCTCAGGGCTGTGCCCAGTGTCGTCATCGCCTACTCACCCCGCCAGTCCCACTTCAAGCTCAGCCAGCTGCTGCGCCGCCTCATAGGCCTGTAGGGCTTGCACCACGTCGTCCAGATCGCCCTCCATGATGGTCAGCAGCTTGTAGAGGGTGAGGTTGATGCGGTGGTCGGTCAGCCGGCCCTGCGGGAAGTTGTAGGTGCGGATGCGGTCGCTGCGGTCACCGCTGCCGATCAGGCTTTTGCGCTGGGCGGCGTCGCGTGCAGCGCGCTCAGAGCGGTCTTTTTCCTGAATGCGGGCGGACAAAACTTGCAGGGCTTTGGCTTTGTTGCGGTGCTGGCTGCGGTCATCCTGGCACTCAGCCACGATGCCCGTGGGGATGTGGGTGATGCGCACTGCTGAGTCGGTTTTGTTGATGTGCTGGCCGCCGGCGCCGCTGGCGCGGTAGGTGTCAATGCGCAGGTCAGACGGGTTGATCTGCACGGCGGTGGCCTCATCCGGCTCGGGCAGCACGGCCACGGTGCAAGCGCTGGTGTGGATGCGGCCCTGGGTTTCGGTGGCGGGCACGCGCTGCACCCGGTGGCCGCCCGATTCAAACTTGAGCGCGCCGTACACCTGCACCCCCTCAATCCGCAACACCAGCTCCTTGTAGCCCCCGAGTTCGCTGGCCGACTCGCTGATGACCTCGGTTTTCCAGCCCTGTTTGTCGCAGTAGCGGGTGTACATGCGTGCCAGATCGCCGGCAAACAGCGCCGACTCGTCGCCGCCAGTACCGGCACGGATCTCGACAAAGGCGTTGCGCGCGTCGTCCGGGTCCTTGGGCAGCAGCATGCGTTGCAACTCGTCGTCCAGCACCTGCAGCTCCGCCTGGGCTGCCTCGACCTCTTCCTGAGCCATGCCGGCCATCTCTGGATCGTCTGCCGAGCCGCTCAGCATCTCCTGTGCGCTGGCCAGATCGGTTTCGCGCTGACCGTAGCGGGCCCAGCGGCCGGCCACCGCAGCGACCTCCGTATGCTCGCGCGACAGCACCAAGAACTGAGCCATGTCCTTCATGATGTCTTCGCGCGAGAGCAAAAACTCCAGTTCCCCCAGGCGGTCTGTATAGCGGGCGAGTTGTTGTCGGAAAAATAGTTTCACGGTCGGGCGGGGCGGTGATGGCTTAGGGGGGTGGCTGCAAAGTGCAGCCAGGGGCCAGGGCATTGCCCCGGCATGGGCCGCCAGGGGCGGCGGACAGCGTCGCTAACGTTCGCGGCGCAAAAAGAAATGCTGGATCGCCGAGCTGGCGCGTTCGCGGGCCAGGGTGTCACCGGCATGCAGCTCGGCCAGTGCCCCGTGCAACATTTTTTGCGTCAGGCCTCGGGACAGCGCCTCCAGCACCGCCTCCACGTTTTCACCCTTGGCCAGCAGCTTGCGCGCCCGGGTAATTTCAGCCGCGCGCCACTCGTCGGCCTGGGCATTGAGCTGCTGGATCAGTGGCACGGCGTTGCGCTGGTCCACCCAGTGCATGAAACTCTGCACGCCTGCATCCACAATGGCCTCGGCCTGCGCTACGGCTGCCTGTCGGCTTGCCTGAGCGGTCTGTACCACGCCAGCCAGGTCGTCCACCGTGTACAGGTAGACGTCACCCAAGGCCTTGACTTCGGGTTCGATGTCACGCGGCACTGCCAGGTCAACCATGAACATGGGGCGGCGTCGGCGTTGTTTCAGGGCTCGCTCTACGGCACCCAGACCAATGATGGGCAGGGTGCTGGCGGTACAGCTGACAACCGCGTCAAATTCATGCAGCCGTGCAGGCACTTCAGCCAGGTGCATCACCTCCCCGCCGAATCGGCTTGCCAGTTTTTCGCCGCGCTCCAGCGTGCGGTTGGCAATCACCATGCGTTTGGGGCTTTTGGCGGCGAAGTGGGTGGCGCACAGCTCGATCATCTCGCCCGCGCCCACAAACAGGATATTGACCTTGCCCAAGTCTTCAAACAACTGGCCTGAGAGGCGCACCGCCGCTGCTGCCATGCTGATGGAGTGGGCCCCGATTTCGGTAGAGCTTCGCACCTCTTTGGCCACTGCAAAAGAGCGTTGGAACATCTGGCTCAGGGTACTGCCCAGGGTCCCCGCGGCCTCGGCGGCGCGCACCGCGTCCTTGAACTGACCCAAGATTTGCGGCTCGCCCAGCACCATGGAGTCGAGCCCACTGGCCACCCGAAAGGCGTGTCGTGCGGCCTGTCCGTCTTGCAGGGTGTAGGCGTGGGAGCGAAGCGTGGCGGGCGACACCCCGCCGGACTGGGCCAGCCAGTCCAGGGTGCGCTCCAGCTCGGGCTGCTCGCCGGCGCAGTAAATCTCGGTGCGGTTGCAGGTGGAGATGAGCGCCGCCTCGGGAGGGCGCGACAAGGAGCGGCGCAGGGCCAGCAGGGTAGGCTCAATCTGCTCGATCGCAAAGGCGAAACGGCCACGCAAATCAAGCGGCGCAGTGGTGTGGTTTAGCCCAAGGGCCCAGACTGGCATGTCCGGATTATAAAATCAGCCGGTGACTGATCCAACACTTACACAAAGGTTTCAACTCTGATGGGTCCCGTTGCCGCGCTGACCCACCTGTTGAACTTTGCCGCACCGGCACTCAGCCTGGCCTTGCTGTTCACACTGGCAGCACAATTTTTTTTGAAAAAAAGGCCTTCAACCCTTACCCTGCCTACACAGTTAGCTATTAATAGCATAGCGAGTGTCGTTGTATTGGCACTGGGCTTATGGCTCACCGGCCGGGACGGCAAGATGGTCAGCTATGCCGCCATGGCGGTGGCCTGCGCCACCAGTCAGTGGCTGATGGCACGCGGCTGGCAAGCTTAGCGCTTATTTGCCTGCCTTGAAGCTGGTGAAGGTGCGGGTTTGCACACGCCGAGCGTCCTGCGGCAAAGCATCCGGTGCCACCATGGTCTTGGTGGCGGCGGCGTCCAAAAAGATGGACTTGTTCTCGGCCACATCTTTTTTCACAAACTTCAGCGACGCTGCGTTCGGGTTGGCATAAAACACCTTGTTGGTCAGCGAGGCGTGCACTTCTGGGCGCAGGATGTAGTTGATGAACAGGTGAGCGTTCTCTACATTTTTGGCGTCTTTCGGGATGGCCATGGTGTCAAAAAACAGAGTGGCGCCGGTCTTGGGCACCAGTGCCTCAATCACCACCGGCTCTTTGGCCTTGCCCTTGGTTTTGGTCTTGGTGTCGGTCGCGGTAGCCGCCTCAGCGGCACGGCTGCGGGCGATGTTGATGTCGCCCGAGAAACCCATGACCAGACATGTTGCGCCGCCCACCATGTCCTCAATGTAGCCCGATGACGAGAATTTGGTCACAAAGGGCCGGATGCCCTTGAGCAGCTTGGCAGCTTCGGCGTAGTCGGCGGCATCGCGGCTGTAGGGTGCCTTGCCCAGGTAGAGCAGGGCAGCCGGCAGCACCTCAGAAGCGGAGTCCAGCACACTCACGCCGCAGCTCTTGAGCTTGCTCGCGTACTTGGGGTCAAACAGCAGGCTCCAGGCGTTCTCTGGCATGGGCAGGTCGCCCAGTGCGGTCTTGACTTTGTTGACGTTGATACCCACCGTGACGTAGCCCCAGAGCCAGTCCACCAGGTAGGCATTGCCCGGGTCCAGCTTGGCCAGTTGATCCAACAGGCCCTTGTCAAGGTTGCCCCAGTTGCTCAGTTTGCTACGGTCCAGCTTTTGCAGCAGCCCGCCTTCGATCTGGGTCTTGGCAAAGTGCGAGCCCGGCACCACGATGTCATAGCCGGTTTTGCCCGCCACCAGCTTGGCGTGCAGGATTTCGTTGTTGTCATAGGTGTCGTAGCGCACCTTGATACCAGTTTCTTTCTCAAAATTTTTGATCGTGTCCTCGGCGATGTAGTCCGACCAGTTGTAAATATTGAGCACCTTGGGGTCAGCCGCCTGGGCCGCACCGGCCAGCAGCAGAGCGCCTGCGGCCAGGGCCAGGCCGAGTTGTTTGAGTTTGAAGGTCATTCTGGGCATCCTTTCGGCAAATGAAGGAAATGATATCAAAGGGGCGCGGCTTCAAGCCGGTGGGAACAGGTCAACCCGGTCGGTGATGATGGCGTCGGTGTCCAGGTCAAGTAGGCGTTGCGCCGCCCATTCGTCGTTGACGGTGTAGCTCAGAGTGCGAAAACCCGCGCTCTTGGCTTGCCTAACGCTTGAGGCGTCCCAAAGCGCGTGGTTACAAACAATGGCCACACAGTCCAGGGTCAGTGCGGTTTCCAGCCAGCCGGTCCAAAGGGTGTCGAGCAGCAGGCCGCGAGGCAGTTCGGGCTGGGTGTCGCGCGCGCCGGCCAGCGCGTCCGGCTCGAACGAGGTTAACAGTGGCGGAACATCGGCACCCACCCAGAGTTGCGCGGCCTGCTGGGCCACCACCTCGCCGGTGCGGCGCGCCAGGCCAGGCGTGGGTTTGACCTCGATATTGAGAAAAAAACCGTTGGCCAAGCAATAGTAGGCGATGTTGGCCAGCGTCGGCAACGGCTCGCCGGCATAGGCGCGCGAATGCCAACCGCCGGCGTCAAGTTGGGATAGCGTGCTCCAGGGGTGGTCGCCACCGACGGCGCTGGCTCCCGCGCCCAGTTGTTGCCGGGCGTTTGTGGTGCGGCCGAGCGTGGCGTCGTGCATCAAAAAAGACACCTCATCGGCGCTGAGCTTGACGTCGCACTCAAACATGCGGTAGCCATGCGCGGCGCCAAGCCTAAAGCTGGCCAGGGTGTTCTCCGGGGCGAGTTTGCCGGCGCCGCGGTGCGCCACCCAGCGCGGGTAGGGCCAATGCTCGTTGCTGACAGGCGTCATGGGGTGTCCTTTCGTTGGCCGCTGGCGGCGTCAAACCAGTGCATCTTGCCGGGGCGGGGCTGCACATGGATGGTCTGGCCCAGGCCGGGCACGGCGTGCGATTCTTCGGTGCGCAGCACCACCACCTCGTCGCCGCCATGCTGCCAGCGGCCGTACACCAGTCGCTCGGCGCCCAGCAACTCCACCGCCTCGACGGTGAGCGCCCAGCCGGTCGGCCCGATGTCCAGGTGCTCTGGCCGAACGCCGGTGATGGTGCCGGGCCGGGCGTCGGGTGCCTGTTTGAGCAGATTCATCGGCGGCGAGCCGATGAAGCTGGCCACAAAGGTGGTGGCCGGACGGTTGTACACCTCCTCGGGCGTGCCAAACTGCTCCATCACCCCGTTGTTCATCACCATCATGCGCTGCGCCAACGTCATGGCCTCCACCTGGTCGTGGGTGACAAAGAGCGAGGTGATGCCCAGTTCGCGGTGCAATTTTTGGATCTCCAGCCGGGTCTGGGCGCGTAGCTTGGCGTCCAGGTTGGACAGGGGCTCGTCAAACAAAAACACCTGGGGCTGGCGCACGATGGCGCGGCCCATGGCTACCCGCTGGCGCTGCCCGCCCGACAACTCGCGCGGCTTGCGCTGCAAAAATGGGCCGATCTCCAGGATTGCGGCGGCTTTGTCCACCCGCTGCCGGATCTCGGCGGCTGGCACCTTGGCAATCTTCAGGCCATAGGCCATGTTCTCGAAAACGCTCATGTGCGGGTACAGCGCGTAGTTTTGGAACACCATGGCAATGTCGCGCTCGGCCGGCTCCAGGTCATTGACCACCCGATCGCCAATTCTGATCTCGCCGCCAGTCACTTCTTCGAGCCCGGCCACCATGCGCAACAACGTGGACTTGCCGCAACCGGACGGGCCAACGATGACAATGAACTCGCCGTCTGCGACCTCAGCGCTGACGCCGTGGATCACCTGGTTGGCGGCCTTGCCCACGCCGTAGCGCTTGATGAGGTTTTGCAGACTGATCGATGCCATGTTGAGTTGACCGGTTGCCGGCCTATTTTTCGGTGTCCACCAGGCCCTTGACGAACCATTTTTGCATCAGCATCACCACCAGCGCCGGTGGCAGCATGGCCAGCACGGCGGTGGCCATGACCACGCTCCATTCGGTTTGTGCGTCGCCACCGGAAATCATGCGTTTGATGCCAATCACCACCGGGTACATGTTCTCGTTGGTGGTCACCAGCAGCGGCCACAGGTACTGGTTCCAGCCGTAAATGAACTGGATGACGAACAGCGCCGCGATCGAGGTGCGCGACAGCGGCACCAGCACATCGCGAAAAAACCGCATTGGCCCGGCGCCATCCATGCGGGCAGCCTCCAGCAGTTCTTCCGGCACGGTCAGAAAGAACTGGCGGAACAAAAAGGTGGCCGTGGCCGAGGCGATCAGCGGCACGGTCAGGCCGGCATAGCTGTTTAGCAGCCCCAGGTCGGCGACCACCTGGTAGGTGGGTCCAATCCGCACCTCCACCGGCAGCATCAGCGTGATGAAGATGGCCCAGAAGAAGAACATTCGCCCCGGAAAGCGGAAGTACACGATGGCAAAGGCCGACAGCAGTGAGATGGTGATCTTGCCCACGGCAATCACCAGCGCACTAATCAGGCTCACCATCATCATCTGGCCGACTGGCGCCTTGGAGCCATTGCCGCCGCCGGTGCCGTTCCAGGCGGCGCGGTAGTTGTCGATCAGGTGGCTGCCCGGCCACAGCGACATCGGCGGGTGCACGATGTCGCTGGAGGTGTGGGTGGACGCCACCAGCGTCAGGTACAGCGGGAATGCCACCACCAACACGCCCAGGATCAGAATGGCATGCGACAGCGCGTCCAGCCAGGGCGTGCGCTCCACCATCTCAGTAGTTCACTTTCTTTTCGACAAAGCGGAACTGCACCACGGTCAGCGCCACCACGATCACCATCAGCACCACCGACTGCGCCGCCGAACTGCCCTGGTCCATCGCCTTGAAGCCGTCGTAGTACACCTTGTAGACCAGGATCGAGGTCTCCTTGCCAGGCCCGCCCTGCGTGGCGGCGTCGACGATGGCAAAGGTGTCGAAAAAGGCGTACACCATGTTGATCACCAGTAGGAAAAACGTGGTGGGCGACAGCAGCGGAAACACAATGGTCCAGAAGCGGCGCCACGGCCGGGCGCCATCGATGGCGGCGGCCTCGATCAGCGACTTCGGGATGCTTTGCAGGCCCGCCAGAAAAAACAGGAAGTTGTAGGAAATCTGTTTCCACACCGCGGCCATCACCACCAGCGTCATCGCATGGGTGCCGTTGAGCAGGTGGTTCCAGTCCACGCCCAGACTGCGTAGCGCGTAAGACAGCACGCCCACGCTGGGCGCAAACATGAACAGCCACAGCACGCCGGCTACTGCCGGTGCTACCGCATAGGGCCAGATCAGCAGGGTGGTATAGACCAGCGTGCCCTTGACGATGCGGTCGGCAAACACCGCCAGCAGCAGCGACAGGCCGATGCCCAGCACCGCCACCAAGCTGGAAAACAGGGCGGTGGTGTAGAACGAGGCCAGGTAACCAGGGTCGTTCCACAGGTTACGGAAATTCTCCAGCCCGACCCATTCGACCGAGCCGCCGAATGCATCCGACTGCTGCAGCGACTGCAGCAGCGCCTGCGCTGCCGGCCAGAAAAAGAACACAGCAATCACCGTCAGCTGCGGTGCCATCAGCACCCAGGGCAGCCACGGTGACCGAAAGACGACGCGCTTTTCCACTAGCTCTTCTTGTTCGCCTTCTCAAAGCGTTCCAGCAGCTCGTTGCCACGCTTGACGATGCTGTCGAGCGCTTCCTGGGCACTCTTCTTGCCGGCCCAGACCTGCTCAAGCTCTTCGTCCTCGATGGTGCGGATCTGCACATAGTTGCCCAGCCGGATGCCGCGCGACTTGTCGGTGGTCTTGCGGATCATCTGCGTCACGCCCACGTCGGTGCCGGGGTTTTTGCCGTAGAAGCCGGATTTTTCAGTCAGCTCATAGGCTGCCATGGTGATAGGCAGGTAGCCGGTACGCTGGTGGGTGGCGGCCTGCACATTAGGCTCGGACAGGTAGCTGAAGAACTGGGCGATGCCTTTGTACTCGTCAGCCTTTTTGCCGGCCATGACCCACAGGCTGGCGCCGCCGATCACGGTGTTTTGCGGCGCACCGGGTACATCCGGGTAATGCGGCAGCGGTGCCAGGCCCCAGCTGAACTTGGCGTTTTTGGCCACGTTGCCGTAAAAGCCGGTGGAGGTGGTCATCATGGCGCATTCGCCCGAGATGAAGCTGGCTTCTGGCACGTTCGCCCGGCCCTTGTACACAAACAAGCCCTGCTTGGCCATGTTGGCCAGGTTCTCAATGTGGCGCACATGCAGCGGCGAGTTGACCTTTATGCGCGCGTCCATCCCCTGCATGCCGTTGCCCTTGGTGGCGAATTCGACGTTGTGCCAGGCCGAGAAGCTCTCCAGCTGGGTCCAGCCCTGCCAGGCGATGCTGATCGGGCACTTGTGACCGCTGGCCTTGAGCTTGGCTGCTGCCAGGGCCACCTCGGGCCAGGTGCCGGGCGCCTTGGCGGTGTCGATGCCGGCCGCCTTGAAGGCGTCCTTGTTAAAGTAAAACACCGTGGTGGAGCTGTTGAATGGGAAGCTCAGCATCTCGCCGCTGGGCGCGGTGTAGTAGCCCGCCACAGCCGACACGTAGGCTTTGGGGTCGAACTTTTCGCCCGCGTCCTTCATGATCTTGCCGACCGGCACGGTGACGCCCTTGCTGGCCATCATGGTGGCGGTGCCCACCTCAAAAACCTGCAGGATATGCGGCGCATTGCCGGCCCGGTGCGCCGCGACTGCGGCTGTGAAAGACTCGTCGTAGGTGCCCTTGAAGGTGGGGACGATCTTGTATTTGTTTTGGCTGGCGTTGAAGTTTTTGGCCAGGTCGTTGACCACTTCGCCGTTCACGGCGGTCATGGAATGCCACCATTGGATTTCAGTCTGGGCCTGGGCTGAGACGGTAAAGGCGCTTGCCAGAGCGATGGCTGCAAGTTTCAATTTCATAGTTAATTCCTTGGGTGAGATCGGCAGAGAATAGTGTCGGACTGTGACAATCGTGCGACAAAAATAAGTCAATAAACAGCAAGCCCTATTAAACACGCCTTTTCCGGCGGGCTTTCTCGGGGTTTCCATCAGGGTCGTAGGTGAATGCTGCACTGCGGTAACATTTGTTGATGAACGCCCCCCTGCCGATCCAGCACCTGATGGCCGGTGCCGCCACTACGCCGCACCCGCACGAGCGCATCCGGGAAATTCCCTACAACTACACCTCGTTGTCTGACCGCGAGATCGTCATCAGGCTGCTGGGCGCTCGCGCCTGGGATTCTCTTAATCAGCTGCGTGATGAGCGCCGCACCGGCCGCTCTGCCCGCATGCTTTATGAGGTGCTGGGTGACATCTGGGTGGTGCAGCGCAACCCCTATTTGCAAGACGACCTGCTGGATAACCCCAAACGCCGCCGCTTGTTGGTAGAAGCCTTGCATCACCGGTTGGGCGAAGTGCAAAAGCGCCGCACCCCCGAGGTCGAGCCCCAGCGCGACGCCCTGGTGGGCGAGCTGTTGCAGGCCGCCGGCGCGGCTGTGGAGGCTTTTGACGCCGCTTTTGTGGAGGTGGCGGCGCTGCGGCGGAAGGCCCTGCGCGCTCTGGCCCGCCTGACGGCGCGTGACAACATCAAGTTTGACGGCTTGAGCCGCGTTTCGCATGTGACCGACGCCACCGACTGGCGGGTGGAGTACCCCTTTGTGGTGCTGGCGCCTGACAGCGAGGCTGAAATGGCTCGCTTGGTCAAGGGTTGCATTGAGCTTGGCCTGACCATCATCCCGCGTGGTGGCGGCACGGGTTACACCGGCGGCGCGATTCCGCTGACCTGGAAGAGCGTGGTTATCAACACCGAAAAGCTCGAAGCCATGAGCGAGGTGGAGTTTCTGGCGCTGCCCGGCCTGGCGCAGCCGGTGGCCACGGTTTGGACCGAGGCCGGCGTGGTGACCCAGAGGGTGGCCGATGCCGCCGAGCGCGCCGGCCACGTGTTTGCGGTAGACCCGACCTCGGCCGAGGCCTCCTGCATTGGCGGCAACATCGCCATGAACGCTGGCGGCAAAAAGGCCGTGCTGTGGGGCACGGCGCTGGACAACCTGGCCAGCTGGCGCATGGTCACACCCCAGGCCGAGTGGCTGGAGGTAACGCGCCTGAACCACAACCTGGGCAAGATTCATGACGCCGCGCTGGCCAGCTTTGAGCTGAAGTACTTCAAGGCCGACGGCAAGACCCTGCTGCGCACTGAGCAGCTCGACATCCCTGGCCCCTCGTTTCGCAAAGAAGGCCTGGGCAAGGACGTTACCGACAAGTTCCTCAGCGGCCTGCCCGGCATCCAGAAAGAGGGTTGCGACGGCCTGATCACCAGCGCCCGCTGGATCGTGCACCGTATGCCGGGCCACACTCGCACGGTATGTCTTGAGTTTTTTGGCAATGCTCGTGACGCCGTGCCCAGCATTGTTGAAATCAAGGACTACATGTTTGCCGAGCAAAAGCGCTCGGGCGTGTTGCTGGCCGGGCTGGAGCATCTGGACGACCGCTACCTCAAGGCGGTGGGTTATGCCACCAAGTCCAAACGCGGTGGCCTGCCCAAGATGGTGCTGGTGGGTGATATTGCCGGCGACGACGCCGACGCCGTGGCCCGCGCCACCTCCGAGGTGGTGCGGATTGCCAACTCGCGCAGCGGTGAGGGCTTTATCGCCGTCAGCCCCGAGGCGCGCAAGAAGTTTTGGCTGGACCGCAAGCGCACCGCCGCCATTTCGCGCCACACCAATGCCTTCAAGATCAATGAAGACGTGGTGATCCCGTTGCCGCGCATGGCCGAGTACACCGACGGCATCGAGCGCATCAACATCGAACTCAGCCTGCGCAACAAGCTGGCCCTGTGCGACGCCCTGACCGAGTTTTTTACCCGGGGCGGCCTGCCGCTGGGCCGGCAGGACGACGCCGGCGAGATTCCCTCGGCCGAGCTGCTGGGCGACCGGGTGGCGCAGGCCCTGGCGCTGCTGACCGAGGTGCGAGCCCTGTGGCAGGGCTGGCTGGACCAGGCGGACGCGCTGTTTGCCCAACTGCAAGACCACGCGCTGCGCGCCAGCTGGAAAACCCAGCTGCTGGCGCCGCTGCAGCAGATTTTCGCCGGGCGGGCGTTTGAGCCTATTTTGAAAGAGTGCATGACGGTGCACCAACGGGTGCTCAAGGGCCGGGTCTGGGCTGCCTTGCACATGCACGCCGGTGACGGCAATGTGCACACCAACCTGCCGGTCAACAGTGACGACTACGACATGCTGCAAACCGCGCACGGCGCCGTCAAGCGCATCATGGCGCTGGCACGCAGCCTGGATGGTGTGATCTCGGGCGAGCACGGCATCGGCATCACCAAGATGGAGTTTTTGAGCGACGAGGAGCTGCGCCCCTTTGCCGATTACAAGGCCCGGGTTGACCCGCAGGGCCATTTCAACCGCGGCAAGTTGATACGAAATAAAGAGCAAACTATTGAGGTAGGACAGGGTCTAGAGGCCGATTTGACCAATGCCTATACGCCCAGCTTCGGCCTGATGGGGCATGAGTCCTTGATCATGCAGCAAAGCGACATCGGCGCCATTGCCGACAGCGTGAAAGACTGCCTGCGCTGCGGCAAGTGCAAGCCGGTCTGCGCCACCCATGTGCCGCGCGCCAACCTGCTCTACAGCCCGCGCGACAAGATCTTGGCCACCTCGCTGCTGGTAGAAGCCTTTTTGTACGAGGAGCAAACCCGCCGCGGCGTCAGCATCAAGCACTGGCAAGAGTTTGAAGACGTGGCCGACCACTGCACCGTATGCCACAAATGCCTGTCGCCCTGCCCGGTCAACATCGACTTTGGCGACGTCACCATGGCCATGCGCAACCTGCTGCGCAAAATGGGCAAAAAAAGCTTTCGCCCAGCCGGCGCGGCTGCCATGTTCATGCTGAACGCCACCAACCCCGAGACCATCCGGCTGGCGCGCTCGGCCATGGTGAATGTGGGCATGAAAGCCCAGCGCCTGGGGCATGACCTGCTCAAGGTCGTGGCGCGCCGGCAAACCGCCGCACCACCGGCCTCACTGGGCACAGCGCCGCTGAAGACCCAGGTGATCCACTTTGTCAATAAAAAGCTGCCCGGCGGCCTACCCAAAAAGACTGCCCGTGCCTTGCTGGACATCGAAGACAGAGACTACGTGCCCATCATCCGCAACCCGCAGACCACCAGCGCCGAGACCGAAGCCGTGTTTTATTTCCCCGGTTGCGGCTCGGAGCGGCTGTTCAGCCAAGTGGGGCTGGCCACCCAGGCCATGCTTTGGCATGCCGGGGTGCAAACCGTGCTGCCGCCGGGCTATTTGTGCTGCGGCTACCCCCAGCGCGCCGCCGGACAGTTTGACAAGGCCGAAAAACTCATCACCGACAACCGGGTGCTGTTCCACCGTGTAGCCAACACCCTGAACTACCTGGACATCAAAACCGTGGTGGTCAGCTGTGGCACCTGTTTTGACCAGCTGCAGGGCTACGAGTTTGACAAAATATTCCCCGGCAGCCGCATCATCGACATCCACGAGTACCTGCTGGAGAAAAAAATTACCCTGGCCAACGCCGGCACCTTTTTGTTTCACGACCCCTGCCACAGCCCCATGAAGCAGCAGGAGCCGATCAAAACGGTCAAAGCCTTGTTGGGCGACCAGGTCTTGCAATCCCAGCGTTGCTGCGGTGAATCGGGCACGCTGGCGCTGAACCGGCCCGACATCTCCACCCAGGTGCGCTTTCGCAAAGAAGAAGAAATCCTCAAAGGCGAAGCCCAGCTGCGCAGCCAGGGCCTGCTGGGCGAGCGCGACAACGTCAAAATCTTGACCAGCTGCCCGGCCTGCCTGCAAGGCCTGAGCCGTTTTGGCGACGACCTGCAAAACGGTCTGCTGGAGGCCGACTACATCGTGGTCGAAATGGCCCGCCAAATTCTGGGAGAAAACTGGCTGCCCGACTATGTGCGAGAAGCTAACCAGGGCGGCATTGAGCGGGTTTTAGTGTGATGGGAATCGCCAGCATGCGTTGTCATTCCCGCGACGCGAGAATCCATGCATCCCCGCTTGCTCGAGGATGGCACTGCTGACATCGGACCAGCTGGTGGGTGCGGGCTTGGGCATACGATATGCCGGTGGCACCTATGGGCTTAGCCTGGACTGGGCGCAGATCGTCACCGGAAGCGTGTTACCGTTGCTGCCTGGCTCCAGTATTCCGCAGGCTGGTGACCAGAAAATTCACCTCAATTTATCGGCCCGCTTCTGAGTGGGTCAGACGGGCACAACATGGCAGGTTTGCAAACGGGCGCTCCAACGCCCCGGTCGATCACGGTGCACAGTGCGTCCAAGGTGCTGGAGGTCGATTTTTCTGATGGGGCGGCGTTTCGTATTCCGTTTGAGCTGATGCGCATTTACTCGCCATCTGCCGAGGTGCAGGGTCACGGGCCCGGCCAGGAGGTGCTGCAGACCGGCAAGCGCGAAGTTGCCTTGACCGGGCTGGAGCCGGTGGGTAACTATGCGGTTCAGCCCGCGTTTTCTGACGGCCATGACACCGGTATTTTTTCGTGGGATTACCTTTACTTTCTGGGCTCGCAGCAAGAGCGTTTGTGGGCCGATTACACAACCCGCCTCGCGGCAGCGGGCGTCGAGCGGGATTCGCCCATGCCTGAAAAAGCCGGTCACGGCTGCGCCAGCCACTAAAGTTACGCTAGCTATGACCAGCACCCATTTTGGTTACAAGTCGGTCGATGAGGCCGACAAGGCGCGCCACGTGCGCGGTGTATTTGACTCGGTTGCGCCCAAATATGACCTCATGAACGACCTGATGTCGGGGGGGCTGCATCGGGCATGGAAGGCCTTCACCGTGCTGGTTGCCGATGTTCAGGAGGGCGACGCGGTGCTGGACATCGCAGGCGGCACGGGCGACCTGGCCATGGCCTTTGCCAAAAAAGTAGGCAAAAGTGGGCAGGTGGTGCACACAGACATCAATGAAGCCATGCTGCGCACCGGTCGTGACCGACTGCTGGACGCCGGGGTTTCGCTGCCCACAGTGGTGTGTGACGCGGAGCAGTTGCCGTTTCCAGATAACCATTTTGCCGTGGTCAGTGTGGCCTTTGGCCTGCGCAACATGACGCACAAAGACGCGGCCTTGGCGGAGATGCGGCGGGTGCTCAGGCCCGGCGGCAAACTGCTGGTGCTGGAGTTTTCCAAAGTGGCCCCGCCGCTGCAAAAAGTTTACGACTGGTACTCGTTCAAGGTGTTGCCGCGCTTGGGGCAATGGGTTGCAGGGGACGATGCCAGTTACCGCTACCTGGCCGAATCGATCCGCGTGCATCCAGACCAGCAGACCTTGAAGACCATGATGCATAAAGGTGGTTTTGGTCATGTGGACTATCACAACCTGCCCGGCGGCCTGGTGGCGTTACATGTTGGAATCAAATGCTGAGTGTTAAGTGTTGTGGTTTTGACTATCATCGCGATTTCTGGGTGACCAATTAGGAGACTGTATGAAAATCTGGACGTTTGTATTGGCCTTGTGCCTGTCGCTGGTGGGCTTTCATGCCGACGCCAAGCGCATGGGCGGCGGCAAGTCGGTTGGACAGCAATCCAATAACGTAACCCAGCAACAGGCCGCGCCTGCGCAAAATGTTGCCAAACCGGCAGCGCCTGCGCCGGCCGCTGCGGCAGCACCCAAGCGGCCATGGGGCGCCATGTTGGGCGGCCTGGCAGCTGGCCTTGGACTGGCCTGGTTGGCGAGTTCGTTGGGCATGGGTGAGGGCTTTGGCCAGATGCTGATGTTTGGCCTGCTGGCCTTGGGCATCATGATGGCGGTGGGTTGGTTCATGCGCTCGAGAAAAGCGGCGCAAGCCCAAAATGGTAGCGCTGACTCACCCTATGCGTTTCAAGGGCCCTCGCCCTCGCCCGTGGCTGCAACCCCGGCGGCCTACAGCCCGGCGAACGTAGGCAACGACGCCTCGGCCCGTCCCTGGGAGCGCAACAGCATGGCTTTTGACAGCAGCGCTGCCGGCGGTACGTCGGGCTCGATGATCGGCTCGGCCCTGGTCGGCTCCCAAAGCTGGGGTGTTCCCGCCGGCTTTGACACTGAAGGTTTCCTGAGCGCAGCCAAAGCTAATTTCATTACGCTGCAGGCGGCTTGGGACAAGTCGGACATCAATGCCCTGCGCGCCATGATGACCGACACCATGCTGCTTGAAATCCAGACTCAACTGGCTGAGCGCGAGGCGCACACCGGCGTACCCGCTAATCAGACTGATGTGCTCAAGATCGACGCCCAGTTGCTGGGCATTGAGGACCTGGGTGAAGCCTATATGGCCAGCGTCGAGTTCAACGGCATGATCCGTGAAGAACCGGCATCTGCGCCCAACCCATTCCGTGAGGTCTGGAACATGACCAAGCCTAAAAACGGCCAGAGTGGCTGGCTGGTGGCTGGCGTACAAGCCTTGCAGTAGGGCTGCTGCATCTCCCCGGCCGTTTGGCCGGAAATTCAGGGAATAATTGGGGACTATGGCAACACAGTCCCCTTTTCAATTGTTCGAGGCTTTTCTGCAGAAACTGCCTTTGCCCAAAGTTCAACCGCCAGTATGGGCCGTGGATGAAGTGCAGCGCCGGCTGGTCTCATTGTTGAATCATATTTTGTTGCAAGAGCCCGAGGCCCAAGCGCGTCTTTTGAGACAAAAAGGGCGTGTAGTCCATGTCCAATGGCGCTTTCTAGCTATTTCTTTGATAGCAACTCCGGCAGGCTTGTTGGATCTGGCACCGCCCGGTACCCGCACCGACCTGGGTCTGGTCTTGACGGAGGCCTCGCCCCTGGTTTTGATGCAGCAGCTGCTGAGTGGCGACAAGCCGGCGGTGCGGGTTGAGGGCGATGTGCAACTGGCGGCTGAGGTCAACTGGTTGGCCGATCATGTGCGTTGGGAGCTTGAAGAAGATTTGGCGCGACTGATTGGCGATGTGCCAGCGCATGCGCTGGCGGAAGGGGCGCGCAACCTGCACCTGGCGTTGCGGCAATTTCTGGCGCCCCAGGCTTCCAGTCGTGCCCACCAGGCCCCGACATGACCCGCCTGTTCCGGGGGATCTACATTGTCTGGGTGGCGCTGCGCTATGGCCTGGACGAACTGGTCCTGACCAGTTTTCAGAAGCCATGGTTGCGCGTGCTGGCGCGTTTTTTGTCGATCGGTCGGCGGTTGGACGCGCCGCCAGGGCAGCGCCTTCGCGAAGCCTTGGAGCACCTGGGTCCTATTTTTGTCAAATTCGGGCAGGTCTTGTCCACCCGTCGTGACCTGCTGCCGCTTGATATTGCCGATGAGTTGGCGCGCCTGCAAGACCAGGTGCCGCCGTTTGGCAGCGACCTGGCCATCGCCTCGATTGAGCGCGCCTTTGGCAAAAAAGTGGGCGATATATTTGAATCTTTTGAGCGCGAGCCGGTGGCCAGTGCCTCGATCGCCCAGGTTCACTTTGCGGTGTTGAAGGACCGGCAGGGGCGCCGCCGCGACGTGGCGGTCAAGGTGTTGCGGCCTGGCATGCTCAAGGTGATTGAAAAAGACTTGAGCCTGATGCGCCTGATGGCCGGTTGGGTCGATGGCCTGTCGGCTGACGGGCGACGCCTGAAGCCGCGCGAGGTGGTGGCTGAGTTTGACAAATACCTGCACGATGAGCTTGATCTGGTGCGTGAGGCATCCAGTGCGGCGCAACTTCGGCGCAACATGGCCGGCTTGGATCTGGTGTTGATCCCGGAGATGATCTGGGACTACTGCATGACCGATGTCATCGTGATGGAGCGTATGAATGGCATTCCGATCAGCCAGGTGGACCGCCTGCGGGCTGCCGGCGTCGATATCCCCAAGCTGGCGCGTGATGGCGTCACCATTTTCTTTACGCAGGTTTTCCGCGACGGGTTTTTTCATGCCGACATGCACCCTGGCAACATCCAGGTCAGCGTTGAGCCAGCCACCTTCGGGCGCTATATCTCGCTGGATTTCGGTATTGTTGGCACGCTCACCGGCTCAGACAAAGAGTACCTGGCCCAGAACTTCACGGCTTTTTTCAGGCGCGACTACAAGCGGGTGGCCGAGTTGCACATTGAGTCAGGTTGGGTGCCAGCCAGCACCCGGGTCGATGAGCTCGAGTCAGCCATTCGCTCGGTGTGCGAGCCCTACTTTGACCGGCCCCTGAAAGAAATCTCCCTGGGCCTGGTGCTGATGCGTTTGTTCCAGACCTCGCGCCGTTTCTCGGTTGAAATCCAGCCGCAACTGGTGTTGTTGCAGAAAACCCTGCTCAATATTGAAGGCCTGGGGCGCCAGCTGGATCCAGAGCTTGATTTGTGGAGCACGGCCAAGCCGTTTCTGGAAAAATGGATGCTTGACCAACTTGGCCCGGCCAAGTTATTCGAAGAGCTTCGCAATGAGGCGCCGCAGTATGCCAAGCTGCTGCCCGAGCTGCCGCGTCTTCTCTATGAGTTTCTAAAGGGCCGCAAGCCGAAGCCCGACAGCCTGATGGCGGATTTGCTGGCCGAACAAAAACGCACCAACCGGCTGCTGCAAGGCTTGCTGTATGGTGGTTTCGGTTTTGTACTGGGCCTGTTGGTGATGCAGCTCTGGACCAGCTTGAGAATCTTCTAGGCGGGGCCAGCGCCCTATAATCACAGGCTTTGCAAGCTGACCCCGAGCCAAATCGCCATGCCAATTTACGCTTATAAATGCGAGTCCTGCGGGTTTTCCAAGGACGTGCTGCAAAAAATGTCTGACGCACCGCTCTCGGATTGTCCGAGTTGTGGTGGCAGCAGCTTCAAAAAACAACTGACCGCAGCCGGTTTCCAGCTCAAGGGCTCGGGCTGGTACGCCACTGATTTCAAGGGTGGCAGCACCGCAGCGCCGGCCACCACACCCGGTGGTGAGGGCGGTAGTGGTGGTGGTGGCGGCGACAGCGCCAAGCCTGCTGATTCCGGCGGCAAAACCGAGACGGCGGCAGCTGCGCCGGCAGCCGCCAGTGGCTGTGCCACCTCTTGTGCTTGTCATTAAGCGCTTGCCATTGATCTTGCCAACGACTGATCCAAGAGCCTCCATATGCCTGTCAAAAAATACCTGATCACCGGGCTACTGGTCTGGTTTCCATTGGCCATTACCTTTTGGGTGTTGCTCTGGCTGGTGGGTTTGCTGGATGGCATTTTCGGTGGCGTCCTGACCGGCTTGTCGGCGGTCACTTCCAACGCCACTGGCATGCAGCTGGAACAGTTGCGCCACATTCCGGGTCTCGGCGTGGTGCTGGTCTTCGCTGCGCTACTTTTGACTGGCGCACTGGTCTCCAATGTCGCGGGACGCTGGTGGCTTAAGCAACTGAACAAGCTTTTCACCAATATTCCGATCTTCAAGACGGTTTACACCAGTGTCAAGAAGGTTTCGGACACTCTGTTCTCCAGCACTGGCAATGCCTTTCGCACTGCATTGCTGGTGCAGTACCCACGCGCCGGATCGTGGACCATCGCCTTTCAGACCGGTTCGCCGATCGGTGAAGTGGCGGAGCACCTGGGACAAGATTTCGTCAGCGTTTATGTGCCGACCACGCCCAACCCAACCAGCGGATTCTTCCTGATGGTGCCTCGCTCAGAGGTCATAGAGCTGAAGATGAGCGTCGATGAGGCGCTAACCTATGTGATTTCAATGGGGGTGGTGCCACCCCCCGAGGCGGCCAAAGCCACCCCCCACTGATTCTTATTGAAACCTGTCCCGTCGTTTTTCGGGACCTTGAAAGCTGCTTATGGCCATGCGTTCCCATTATTGCGGTCTGGTGACCGAAGCCCTGCTGGGCCAGACTGTGACTCTGTGCGGTTGGGTTAACCGTCGTCGTGACCACGGCGGCGTTATTTTTGTGGATGTGCGTGATCGCGAAGGTTACGTACAGGTGGTCTGTGACCCTGATCGTCCCGACATGTTCGCCACAGCCGAGGTCTTGCGCAACGAATTTTGTATTCAGGTCAAGGGGCTCGTGCGAGCCCGTCCGGCCGGCACCACCAACGATCAGCTGAAAAGCGGCAGCATCGAGGTGTTGTGCCATGAGCTCAAGGTACTGAACCCTTCGGTCACGCCGCCGTTCCAACTGGATGACGTCAACCTCAGCGAAACCACCCGCCTGACCCACCGGGTACTGGATCTGCGCCGCCCGTACATGCAAAACAACCTGATGCTGCGCTATCGGGTCGCCATGGAAGTACGCAAGTTTCTTGACGCCCATGGTTTCGTGGACATCGAGACCCCGATGCTGGGCAAATCAACGCCTGAGGGCGCGCGGGATTACCTGGTGCCCAGCCGGGTGCACGACGGCCATTTCTTTGCCCTGCCGCAAAGCCCGCAGCTGTTCAAACAGCTGCTGATGGTGGCCGGCTTTGACCGTTATTACCAAATCACCAAGTGTTTCCGCGACGAAGATTTGCGCGCTGACCGGCAGCCTGAATTCACGCAGATTGACATTGAGACATCGTTCCTGGCTGAGCAGGACATTCGCGATCTGTTTCAGGACATGATCAAGACCGTGTTTCTAAGTACGCTCAAGGTCGACCTCGGGGTGTTCCCGGTGATGACCTATGGCGAGGCCATGCACCAGTACGGCTCGGACAAACCTGATTTGCGTGTCAAGCTGGCGCTGACCGAGCTCACCGATGTCATGGCGGATGTGGATTTCAAGGTCTTTGCCGGCGCTGCCACCATGAAGGACGGTCGCGTGGTGGGTCTGCGCATTCCCGGTGGCGCCCGTGAAACCGGCGGCCTGAGTCGCGGGGAGATTGACGCTTATACCGAGTTCGTCAAGATCTATGGTGCCAAGGGCTTGGCCTACATCAAGGTCAACGAGCGGGCACGTGGCCGAGACGGGCTGCAGAGCCCGATTGTCAAGAACCTCCACGACCGGGCCCTGGCGGCGGTGCTGGAGCGCACCGACGCACAGGATGGCGACCTGATTTTCTTTGGTGCCGACAGGACCAAGGTGGTGAACGACGCCATTGGCGCGCTGCGGGTCAAGATCGGGCACAGCGAGTTCGGCAAGAAAAACGGCCTGTTCGAGGCGGGTTGGCGCCCGCTCTGGGTGGTCGACTTCCCGATGTTCGAGTTTGACGAGGAAGCCCAGCGCTACACGGCGGTTCACCATCCATTCACAGCACCCAAGGAGGGCCACGAGGACTGGATGGTCACCGCCCCCGACAAATGCATCTCCCAGGGTTACGACATGGTGCTCAACGGCTGGGAAATGGGCGGAGGCTCGGTGCGGATTCACCGTGCCGATGTGCAGCAAAAAGTTTTTGATGCGCTGAAGATCAGCCCGGAAGAGGCGCAGGACAAATTTGGCTTTCTGCTCGACGCCTTGCAGTACGGCGCGCCGCCCCATGGCGGCATTGCGTTCGGCCTAGACCGCATCGTGACACTGATGACCGGTGCCGAGTCGATCCGGGATGTGATTGCCTTCCCCAAAACCCAGCGCGCCCAGTGCCTGTTGACGCAGGCGCCCGGCCTGGTGGACGAGAAGCAGCTGCGGGAATTGCACATCAAGTTGCGCAATACCGAGTTGGCGAAGCCGGTTTGATCCGACTTTTCGGCGAGCTGTAAGGCAGAATGGTGGGGCGCTCTTGGAGCGCCCTTTTTCATGGTCCCAACCTTCAAGATTCCCCAGTCGGTGCTGGTGGTGATTCACACCCCGGCCCTTGACGTCTTGTTGATTCGTCGGGCCGATGCCACTGACTTTTGGCAGTCGGTGACTGGCAGCAAAGACTCACCCGAAGAAAACTACGCGCAAACGGCGGTGCGCGAAGTGCTGGAGGAAACTGGTATAGATTGCGCGCCGGGGTCTGAGTTGGCGGATGCGCTGCTGGATTGGCAGCTGGAAAATGTCTATGAGATCTACCCCCGCTGGCGGCACCGTTATGCGCCGGGCGTCATCCACAACACCGAGCATTTGTTTGGCTTGCGTCTGCCTGAAGTCAGGGCTGTGCGCCTGAGCCCGCGCGAACACACGGCTGCGAAATGGTTGCCGTATCAGCAGGCGGCGAGCGCCTGTTTCTCGCCTTCCAACGCCGAGGCGATCCTGATGCTGCCGCGCTTCACCCCCCCTGGAGCAAGCCTGTGAGGGTGATCCGGGTTGCCACCTACAACATTCACAAAGGCGTGCAAGGGCTCGGGCCCCGGCGCCGGCTAGAAATTCACAACCTTGGGCATGCGGTCGAGCAGTTGGACGCGGACATCGTGTGTCTGCAGGAAGTGCGCCGGGTTCACCGGCGCGAGCAGGCTTATTTCCCTCGTTGGCCGGAGTTGCCGCAAGCCGACTTTTTGGCGCCGGAGGGCTATGAGGCGGTCTACCGTACCAACGCCTACACCCGGCACGGCGAGCATGGCAATGCGATGCTGACGCGCTGGCCGGTGCTGTCGCACCAGCATGAAGACATGTCAGACCACCGGTTTGAGCAGCGCGGTCTGCTGCATGCCGAAGTCTTGATGCACGACACCTCGGTTCATGTTGTGGTCGTGCACCTTGGCCTCATTCGGGCTAGCCGCGTGCGCCAGGTGAGTCAGTTGCAACAGTTCATCAGCCGTGAAATTCCGCCCGGGGCGCCCCTGATCGTGGCCGGGGACTTCAATGACTGGGGTAACCAGGTCCAAGTGGCACTGGCACAGGCCAACTTGACAGCTTCTAGCGGGCGAGGGCAGGCTACCTTCCCCTCCCGCCTGCCATTGGTGCAACTTGACTATGTGTATGCCCGGGGTTTACTGCCCATGACGGTGTATGTGCCACGTGGCCGGATCTGGGGTCAAATGTCCGACCACTTGCCTTTGATCGCTGAGTTTGGTTTGCCCGACTGATTGGGTCTGGAGATGGCGCAACTTCAGCTTGGACACCAACTTCAGTTGCTTCAGGGCGGAAAGGATTTTTTCCCGGCGCTGATAGAGGCGATCGACGCCAGTGCGCACGAAGTGCGCATGGAAACTTATATATTCAATGCGGTAGGCAGTGGCGCCCTGGTGGCGGCCGCACTGGAGCGGGCCGCTTTGCGTGGGGTGAAGGTTTGCCTGGTGATGGATGGCGTCGGCACGCCGGCGCTGGACAAACACTGGTGCAGCCGATTTCAGGCCGCGGGTGTGGCCTGGCGGATTTTCGCGCCAATGGGGCGATTCGGGTTGCTGATTCCGAGCCGCTGGCGGCGGCTTCACCGCAAACTGTGCGTGGTGGATGGCCAGGTGGCTTTTTGCGGCGGCATCAATGTTCTGGACGATTTTTTTGACCCCAACCATGGCGCGCTGAGTCTTCCCCGCCTTGATTTCGCCGTGCGGGTGAGCGGGCCCCTGGTGAGAGAGGCGCATGCTGAGCAAGCTCAGTTCTGGTGGCGCCTGCAAGCCGTACGAACGGCGCATCAGATGGACTTGCGGGCCGCATGGCTGGCACTGCATCAGGCCGTGACGCTGGCCATGCCAAGCCAGCTTGCAGCGCCCTCCCTTGCAGTGCCCGCTGCGGGAGCAATGGCCCGGGCGGCACTGGTGCTGCGCGATAACATTCGCCATCGGACCCATATTGAGCGCGCCTATCGCAAGGCGATTGGCGAGGCGACCCAGGAAATCATCATCGCCAACGCCTACTTTTTGCCTGGTCGCAAGTTGCGCCGTAGTCTTATTCTTGCCGCTCAGCGCGGTGTACGGGTGCGCCTGCTGCTGCAAGGCCGCTATGAATATTTCATGCAGTACCATGCGGCGCGACCGGTGTATGGCGTGCTGCTGGCCGCTGGGGTGGAAATCCATGAGTATTCGGTCAGCTTTTTGCACGCCAAGGTGGCCGTGATTGACAGCCGCTGGGCCACCGTGGGCTCCTCCAACCTTGACCCCTTGAGCCTGCTGCTGGCGCGCGAGGCCAATGTGGTGGTGGAAGACCCCGCCTTTGCCCGCCAATTGCGGGCCCAGCTGGAGCAGGCGATAGAACATGGCGGTTGTCGCGTGGATCCTAAAACCTATGCCAATCGGTCTTGGCGCCTGCGCCTGCTGGACCGCCTGGCCTTCAGCTTGATGCGGTTGGCGCTCTTTCTAACCGGCAATCGCTACTAAATAAATAGCTAACAATGTCCGTGCGACAGGGGTTTTAGTCGAGAAACCCTATTGACTAAAGACTGGTAACATTTGCCCATGTTAATGTCAACTACCAGCCGTATGAACCCAACCGACGCAGATGAGGGAACGCCTGTTTCCGTCAAGATCCGGGAGCGGCTGCGGGCGGCGCGCCGACGTTTTCATGCCAACGACAACATTGCCGACTTCATTGAACCCGGTGAGCTTGAACAGTTGCTCGATGAGGTGGAAACCAAGATGCAGGCGGTGCTCGGTAGTCTGGTCATTGACACGGAAAACGATCACAACACCGGCCAAACGGCACGCCGCGTCGCCAAGATGTACCTGAACGAAGTATTTCGTGGGCGCTACGTCCAGAGCCCGGCGGTGACTGAGTTCCCCAACGCAGAGCACCTGAATGAACTGATGATCGTCGGCCCCATCACAGTGCGAAGTGCCTGTAGCCATCACCTGTGCCCGGTCATCGGTCAAATCTGGATTGGCGTTTTGCCTAACGAACACACCAATGTGATCGGTTTGTCCAAGTATGCGCGGCTTGCCGAGTGGGTGATGGGCCGCCCGCAGATCCAGGAAGAGGCGGTGGTGCAATTGGCGGATCTGATCCAGAAAAAAACCCAACCTGACGGATTGGCCATCGTGATGGAGGCGTCCCACTTTTGCATGGGCTGGCGTGGCGTCAAGGACGTCGACAGCAAAATGATCAATTCTGTGATGCGTGGCAGCTTTCTCAAAGATGCCAACCTTCGCCGCGAGTTCCTGTCTCTTTTACCCAGGAAGGGCTGATCATGTTGGTCCGTTTGCTTTACGCCAGCCGTGCCATTGACACCAGCCCGGAGGCGATCGAGACCATCCTGGCGCAATCGCGTTCGCACAACCCCGAATGCGGCATCACAGGCATTCTTTGCTATGGCGGCGGTATTTTTCTGCAGGCCATAGAGGGTGGTCGCATGTCGGTGAGTGAGCTCTATGGTCACATCCAGCGCGATGCCCGGCACAAGGACGTGGTGCTGTTGCACTATGAAGAAATCTCTGAGCGGCGTTTTGGTGGCTGGACCATGGGACAGGTCGACATGTCGCGCATCAATGCCTCCATTTTGCTCAAATACGCCGAAAAACCTGAACTCGACCCCTACTCGGTGTCTGGCAAGGTGTCATTGGCGTTGCTGGAGGAACTGATGGCCACCGCCAGCATCATTGGTCGCGCCTGAGGCCTTGGGGCCCAGTCGTCTCGCGCCAGCGCCCCGTAGCGCGCTGAAGCGCGCTGAGCTGGTCGGCTGCGACTTTTCCAGCAGTCCCTCGCGCCGAAAACCGATTGTGATTGCCCGAGGCAGCCAGAAGGGGGGCCGGGTTCAGATGAGCGGGCTGGAGCGACTGGAATCACTCGATGCGTTCAGTGCCTGGCTGCAGCAGCCATTGACCTGGGTGGGCGGCTTTGACCTGCCCTTTGGCCTACCCCGTGAACTGGTGAAGGCGCTGGGCTGGCCCTTGCAATGGGAGCCATGTATCCGTCATTACGCTGGTCTGAGCCGGCCAGACATTCGCCAGCAGTTTTCCGCTTTTTGCGCGCAGCGACCTGTTGGCGGCAAGTTTGCCCATCGCGCGACCGATCGGCCTGCCGGCTCAAGCCC
>CALPLW020000011.1 GCA_943324505.2 Comamonas sp. lk | reverse complement strand
GCTGCGCCGCCCGGGCAGCGAGCGTGGCGCCGGCGAGTTTGACCCCATCTCCTGGGAGCAGGCCATGAGCCTGCTGACCGATCGGCTGGCCAAAATTCGCGCCACTGACCCGAAAAAGTTTGCCATGTTCACCGGGCGCGACCAGATGCAGGCCCTGACCGGACTGTTTGCGCGCCAGTTCGGCACCCCCAATTACGCGGCGCACGGGGGTTTTTGCTCGGTCAACATGGCCGCCGGCATGATCTACACCGTGGGTGGCAGCTTCTGGGAGTTTGGTGGCCCCGACCTGGACCGCGCCAAGCTGTTCGTGATGATAGGCACTGCCGAAGACCACCACAGCAACCCCATGAAGATTGCGCTGTCCAAGTTCAAGCGCTCGGGCGGCCGGTTTATCTCCATCAACCCGGTGCGCACCGGCTACTCGGCGATTGCCGATGAGTGGATTCCGATCAAGCCCGGCACCGACGGCGCGCTGTTCATGGCGCTGCTGCACGAGCTGATTGCGCAGGACCTGATCGACCACGCTTTTCTGAAGCGCTTCACCAACGCGCCGCAGCTGGTGGTGCTGGACGACGGCCCGCGCGAGGGCCTATTTGCCTTTGACCCCGACCCGGCCCGAGGCGCCCCGGGTGACGGCCGCAACCCGCACAACAAACTGGTGTGGGACCTGCCCAGCGGCAGCGCCAAGAACGCCTACCCCGAGGGCATAGCCGACGGTTGCGATCCGGCCCTGGAAGGCCACTACACGCTGGCTGATGGCACTCGGGTGGCGCCCTCGTTCCAGTTGCTGCGCGAGCGGGTGGCGACGTGCACCCCCGAGTGGGCCGCGGCCATCACCGGCATTGACGCCAAGCGCATCCGGGCGCTGGCGCTTGAGATGGGCGACGCGGCCCTGAAGCAGGCCTTTGAGCTGCCCATCCCCTGGACCGATGCCTGGGGCAAGGTCCACCCCAGCACCCAGGCGCGGCCGCTGGCTTTTCATGCCATGCGCGGTCTGGCGGCGCACTCCAACGGCTTTCAGACGGTGCGGGCGCTGGCGGTACTGATGAGCGTGCTGGGCACCATCGACGCGCCGGGCGGCTTCAGGCATAAGGCGCCTTACCCGCGCCACATCGTGCCCAATTACCGGGCCTTCAACGCGCCCGAGATGATCAAACCCAACACCCCGCTCAATGCGGCGCCACTGGGTTTCCCGGCGCACCCGGACGAATTGGCGATCAACCCGGACGGCACGCCGATCCGCATCGACCACGCGTTTTCCTGGGAGCACCCGCTGTCGGCCCACGGACTGATGCACAACGTGATCACCAACGCCGCCAAGGGTGACCCCTACCGCATCGACACCCTGCTGATCTTCATGGCCAACATGGCTTGGAACAGCTCGATGAACACCATGGCGGTGCGCGAGATGCTCAACCGCAAGGACGAGACTGGCGAGCATGTGATCCCCTTCCTGGTGGTGTGTGACGCCTTCCAGAGCGAGACCGTGGCCTTTGCCGACCTGGTGCTGCCCGACACCACTTACCTGGAGCGGCATGATGTGATGGGCATGCTGGACCGGCCGATCTCTGAGTTTGATGGTCCGGTGGACTCGGTGCGGGTGCCGGTGGTTGCGCCACTGGGGCAGTGCCGGCCGTTCCAAGAGGTGCTGATCGAGCTGGCGGCTCGCCTCAAATTCCCGGCCTTCACCACCGCAGAAGGTACGCCCAAGTTCACCGGCTACCCGGATTTTGTGGTGAACTTCCAGCCGCAACCCGGCATTGGCTTTTTGATGGGCTGGCGCGGCAAGAATGGCGACGAGCACCTGCGCGGCGAGCCCAACCCCAAGCAGTGGGAGGCCTACGCCGCCAACAACTGCGTGTTCCAGTACCACATGCCCGAGAGCATGCACTACATGCGCAACTGGAACCAGGCTTACCTGGACTTTGCCAAAGAGAAGGGCTGGCGCCAAAAGAACGACCCGGTGCAACTGGCGCTTTACTCCGACACCCTGCAGAGCTTTCGCCTGGCCGCTCAGGGCAAGAGCGGTGGCCGGGAGCCGCCCGATGAATTACGCGAGCGCATTGCCACCTACTTTGACCCACTGCCCTTTTGGTACCCGCCGCTGGAAGAGGCTGCCACCGACCTGGCGGCCTACCCGCTCAATGCCATCACCCAGCGGCCGATGGCCATGTACCACTCCTGGGATTCGCAAAACGCCTGGCTGCGCCAGATTCACAGCCACAACTACCTGCACGTCAACCCACTGACCGCCCAGGCTGCTGGCATTGCCGACGGCGGTTGGTGCTGGGTGGAGAGCCAGTGGGGCCGGGTGCGCTGCATGCTGCGCTACTCCGAGGCGGTGGAGCCGGGCACGGTCTGGACCTGGAACGCCATTGGCAAGGCCGACGGTGCCTGGCAGCTGGCCCCCGGCGCCGACGAGGCGCGCAAGGGCTTTTTGCTCAACCACTTGATCTCGGAAGAGCTGCCGTTCAAGGGGCCGCATGGCGCGACCACCATCAGCAACTCCGACCCCATCACCGGCCAGGCCGGCTGGTACGACGTGCGGGTGCGCATCCGCCCGGCTGAGCCCGACGAGGCCGCCGAATCGTTTCCACAGATTGCCGCGGTGCCGGCGCCAGCCGGCGTGCTGGGGCGGGCGGCCCAGGTGCTCACCTACTTTGCAGGACGTAAAAAATCATGATCCGTTGGCTCAAAGACTTGCTGCAATCCAACTTGGTGGCCGACGCCCCCGCCAGTGGGCGCAGCCAGCCCCCGCCGCCACCGCCCACGGTGCGCGCGCTGCCGGGCGAAACCCTGGCCAAGCAACTGGCGCTGGTGATCGACTTGAATGTGTGCGTGGGTTGCCACGCCTGCGTCACCTCTTGCAAGCAGTGGAACACCTCGGGCAGTGCCGGCCCGCTGGCCGACCTGAACGCCTATGGTGCCAACCCCACCGGCACGTTTTTCAACCGGGTGCAGACCTACGAGGCGGGTACCTTCCCCGGCACCGACACCATCCACTTCCCCAAGAGCTGCCTGCACTGCGAAGACCCGCCCTGCGTGCCGGTGTGCCCCACGGGCGCCAGCTACAAGCGCAAAGAAGACGGCATTGTGCTGGTCGACTACGACAAATGCATCGGCTGCAAGTACTGCGCCTGGGCCTGCCCCTACGGCGCTCGCGAGCTTGACGAAGAGCGCCAGGTGATGACCAAGTGCACGCTGTGCGTGGACCGTATTTACGACGAGCACCTGCCCAAGGAGGATCGCAAGCCAGCCTGCGTCAAGGCCTGCCCCACTGGCGCCCGCCTTTTTGGTGACGTGAAGGACCCCGATTCCGAGGTCTCCAAAGCGATCCGCGAACGCGGTGGCTACGCGCTGATGCCGGAGTGGGAGACCCAGCCCGCCAACCAGTATTTGCCACGGCGCGTCACGCCAGCCAAGGAAAGCTGAAGCACCATGCATCCCGCTTTTTCCATTCTGTTTTTCACCACCCTGGCTGGTACCGGGCAGGGTCTGCTGGTGCTGATGGCGCTGGCGCTGCTACTGGGCGTGCCCATGGCCAGCGGCTTTGTACTGGCCGCGATTGGTTTGGCCCAGGCGCTGCTGCTGGCCGGGCTGGCGGCTTCGTTTCTGCACCTGGGCCACAAAATGCGCGCCTGGCGTGCGGTGCTGATGTGGCGCACCTCCTGGATGTCGCGTGAGGTGATTCTGTTGCCGGCCTTCATCGGACTGGTCGCGCTGTGGTGGCTGGCGCTGGCGGCTGGCGGTAGCTTGGCTAGTGGCGTGCTAGGCACCGTCTGGTTGCCGGCCCTGGTTGTCCTGAGTGCCTTGGCCCTGTGGTACTGCACCGCCATGATTTACGCTTGTCTGCGCTTTATTGAGGAGTGGGCCCATCCACTGACCGTCGTTAACTTCATCTTGATTGGCCTGTCGGCCGGGCTGGTGCTGGGCTGCGCCTTGGCCAGTCTGGCGGGTGAGCAGGCGCTGCTGCGGGCCACTGGCCCCTGGGCCTTCACGGTGACCTGGCTGGCCTGGGCCACCCGCCGGCTTAGCCTGCGCCGCAACAGCCTGTTGCGCCATAAATCCAACCTGCAGTCGGCCACCGGCATCCGCAGTGAGCGCCTGGTGCAAAAGTCCATGGGTATGTCGGCAGGTTCCTTCAACACGCGAGAGTTCTTCCACGGCGCCAGTGCCGCGGCCTTGCGCCATGTGCGCTGGGGCTTTCAGCTGCTGACCTTTGGCCTGCCGGTGCTGCTGATGGGCTGGGGCCTGGTCAACGCCGGTGCCTGGCCCTGGCTGCTGGCCGCCCTGCTGCAAGCCCCCGGCCTGCTGGCCGAACGCTGGCTGTTCTTTGCCCAGGCCAAGCACCCGCAGAACCTGTACTACCAGACGGTGTCCTGAGGCTGTGGCTGTCAGGCGGGAATCCATGAATCAAATTGGCCTCCAGCCCCCGTCCTTATTGGGGTTATAGCTATCTATTTAGTAGCAATTGCCCGCAACGGTAAACGCCAGCCAGCCCGATCACCAGCAGGCGGTCCGCTCCTGCCGGGCCGGCGTCTGGCGCAAGCGGCAGCAGCTCAATGCGGCGGCCGACCTGTTGCAGCAGGTGGCGTTGGCCTGCCAGGTCGGTGAGCCAGCCTTTGGCGCGGACCACGCCGGCATCCGGCGCGGTCAGGGCAGCCAGCAGTTGCTGCGGGTCCAGCGGCGCGGTCAGCTCCAACAGCTCGTTGACGAAGCGATCCGCTGCCGCGGCAATGGGCGGGGTGATGGGAGGTGTGATGGGCTGCGCCGCCCAGCGCGCCAGCGCGTCGCCGTTGGTGCCCTGTGGGTTGGCAGCCCAGTCGGCGTGAAAACCCAGCACCAATTCCGGCGGCACGCGGGCCTGGTTGGCCGGCACCACCGGCGTACCGGCGGTAGTCATGCTGGGCAGCCATGCGTCCAGCTCAGCCAGCGCCGTGGGCGTGCAGAGTTCGGTCTTGTTCAGAATCAGCAAGTCGGCGTCCAGCAGCTGCTGGCGAACCAGGTCACCCACATAGGGGTCGGCGCTGCGTTGGCGCACCGTTTCTGCGTCCAGCATCAGCACAATGCCGTCGATGCTCAGACCCGGCAACAGGCGGGCCGAGCGGGCTACGGCAGCCGGCAGGGCAACGCCGCTGGTTTCAATCAGGATCAGGTCGGGCGGCGGTTGGCGTTGCAGCACGTCTTGTAAGGCACCCAGCAGGTCAGAGCCAAAACTGCAGCAGACGCAGCCGCCGGCCAGGGCCAGGACGCTGCCCTCGGCGCCCTCGATCAGGTCGGCATCGATGGTGAGTTCGCCAAAATCGTTCACCATCACCGCGATACGCCTGCCACCAGTGTGGCGCAGCAGGTGGTTCACCAGCGTGGTCTTGCCGGCGCCCAGGTAGCCGCCGACGATCAGGGTCGGAATCACACCGGACATCAAACCGGATATCACACAGGCTGTGGCGCCTGGAACACCCGGCCACCCTGAACGGTGCCCCAAACGCGCACGTCTTTGAGCTGCTCGGGTGGCACCGCGGTGGGGTCATCGTCCAGCACACAGAAGTCAGCCCGCTTGCCGGATTCGATGGAGCCAATTTCATGGTCGAGCTTGAGGGTGTAGGCGGCGCCCAGCGTGATGGCTTGCAGCGCGTCGGCCACCGAGATGCGTTCATGGGCGCCCAGCACTCGGCCGGAGGCAGTCAACCGGTTCACGGCGCACCAGGCGGTGAACAGCGGGCCCAGCGGCGTGACCGGTGCGTCGCTGTGGATGGCGAAGGGCACGCCGCTGCGCTGCGCGGTGGCGCAGGCGTTCATGCGCTCGGCGCGCTCCGGCCCGACTGTGGTGCTGTAGTGCTGGTCGCCCCAGTAGAAATGGTGGTTGGCAAACAGGTTGACGCACATGTCCAGCGCCTTCATCCGCCGGAACTGCGCCGCATCGGCCAACTGGCAATGCTGCAGGTTGAAGCGGTGGTCACGCGTGGGCGCCGCCTTCAGGGCCGCGGCCAGGCAGTCCAGCGCCAGTTCGGTAGCCTCATCGCCGTTGGTGTGGGTGTGCACCTGTACGCCGCTTTGCAGCGCCAGGGTGTAGCAATCGCGGATGGTTTCTGGCGCGGTGTACCAAAGGCCATTAGGCGCGCCATTGAAGTAACCTGGCCAGCGCATGCGGGCCGAAAAACCTTGGATGGAGCCATCGGCCACCACCTTGATGCGGCCCAGGCGCAGCCGCTCGGTGCTGCGGCTGCTCAGGGCCACGGAGCGTTCTACCGCTTGCGCCGGTGTCATGCCGATCAGGCGCAGCAGTGGCACCAGTCGCAGCGGGTAGTCGTCCTCCGCGGTGATGCTCAGTAGGCTGTCGAGTTCGGGCTCCAGCAGGGTGGCGGCCAGGTCAGTGGACGTGGTGACACCGGCGCGCACCGCCAGTTTGGCAAAGGCCCGGACGCCGAACTCGTCGCCTGACAGAAAGGAGCGGTCCAGCCCCACAATGGCAAAGGCAGCCGTCATCGCATCCGGTCCCTTGAGTTCGCCGGTGGGCAGGCCATCGGCGCCTAGCGGCATGCCGGGGTGTTCGACGCCAGTCCGCAGCAGGCCGGCTTTTTCTAGCACGAAACTATTGACGTTCAGGATGTGCCCGCTGGCATGCAGCACGCCCACGGCGCGGGCCGCACTGACGCGGTCCAGGTCATGCCGGCTGACCCGTTGGTCGCCAAAGTAAATCGGGTCAAAGCCCCAGCCCAACAGGGGGCCATCGGCCTGCCGGGCGCTGGCACCGCTTAATTGGCCGATCACGGCCTCTAGCGTCCGGCCGCCCGGCCAGTTACGGCCATCCGGGTCACGCAGGTCAAAATAGCCGCAATAGGTGTAGCGCCACAGGCCGCCGGCCATGAGGTGGGCATGGGCTTCGACCAGCCCCGGCATCAGCACCTTGTCTGCAAAGCGGTCATCAAGCTCATGCGGCCCCCAACCCTTGAGTTCGTCGATCGACCCTGCACCCAGAATGCGGCCCTCGCGCACCGCCACGTGGGTGGCAGTGGGACGCGATGCGTTCATGGTGATGATCTTGCGCGCAGAATAAATGGTGGTGTGCATGGTGTTCAGACGGGTCGGACAGAAACGGGGTAGAGCGGAGCGCCACTGTCAGACACCCGGTGGCAGGCCACCTGGTGGCCCGGCAGCACAGAGCGCAGGGCCGGTGGTTCGGTGTGGCAACGCGCTTCGGCAAACGGGCACCGCCCGGCAAAGCGGCAGCCCGGCGGCACGTTGATGGGGCTGGGTGGGTCGCCCTGCAGCCGGATCCGGTCCCGTCGGCTGCGGGTGCCTGGGTTGAACGACGGTGCAGCGGACCACAGCGCCAAAGTGTAGGGATGCAGCGGCCGCTCAAACAGCGACTGACGGTCAGCCTGTTCCACGATCTGGCCCAGGTACATCACGCCGATCTCATCGCACATGTGGCGGATCACGCCAAGATCGTGCGAGATGAACAGGTAGGTCAGGCCCAGCTCGCGCTGCAGGCGCTGCATCAAGTTCAGGATCTGCGCCTGTATGGCCACATCGAGCGCCGACACCGGCTCGTCGCACACCACCAGCTCAGGCTTGGCCGCCAGGGCCCGTGCCAGCACGATGCGCTGGCGTTGCCCGCCAGAGAACTGGTGCGGAAACAGCTGCAGTTGCTCGGGGCGCAGACCGGTTTGCATGAACAGCTGGCGCGCCAGTTCGGGCCGTGCGGCCGGCTCGCCCACGTCCATCAGCTCCAGCGCCTCCAGGATCGCGTCACCGGCGCGTTTACGTGGGTTCAGCGAGGCAAAGGGGTCCTGGAACACCATCTGGAAGCGCCGGCGCACCCGGCGCAATGCCTCGCCTTCCAGGCTGCCGATGTCATCCGTGCCCAAGCGCATGCTGCCGGACGTGATGTTCACCAGGCGCATCACGGCCAGCGCGGTGGTGCTTTTGCCCGAGCCGCTCTCACCCACGATGCCAAAGGTGGTGCCCTTGGGGATGTCAAAACTCACGCCGTCAACAGCCTTGACCACCGACTTGCTGCCAAACAGGCCGCCGCCTAACGGAAAATGCACCTTAAGGTCGCGCACCCGCAACAGCGCCTGGGCGTTCTCGGTCATGCTGAGCCTCCAGGCACATGCAGCCAGCACAGGACGCGCCGGCGCCCGCCGTCCAGCCGGGTCTCGGGCGGCAGCTCATCGCGGCAACGCGGCTGCACCTGGCTGCACCGGTCGGCAAAGGCGCATCCTCTGCCGCGTTCCAACAGGGAGGGCACGGTGCCCGGTATTTCCAAAAGGGGCTCGCCAAAGCCGGCAGTGCGCCGCCCGGGCGCGCAGGCGATCAAGCCCTGGGTGTAGGGATGCATCGGCAGTTGCAGCACCTCTGCCGCTGAGCCCTCTTCGACGATACGCCCCGCATACATCACCGCCACCCGGTCGGCCATTTCGGCGATGGCGCCCATGTCGTGCGTGATCAGCAGCACGGCGGTGCCGGTGCGTTCGCGCAACTCGGCAATCAGATCAAAAATCTGCGCCTGCACGGTCACGTCCAGCGCGGTGGTGGGCTCATCGGCAATCAACACATCGGGTTTGCAGGCCAAGGCCATGGCGATCATGACGCGCTGGCGCATACCGCCAGAAAACTGGTGTGGGTATTCATGCACCCGGCTCTTGGCGGCTGGGATGCCCACCGCCTCCAACATCTCTGTGGCCCGCATGAGTGCAGCTTTGCGATCCAGCCCCTGATGCAGGCGCACGGCCTCGCTGATCTGGTCACCCACGGTGTACGCGGGATTGAGTGAAGTCATGGGCTCCTGGAAGATCATCGAGATGCGGTTGCCGCGGTACTGGCGCATCTCGGGCTCGCTCAGAGTCAGCAGGTCGCGCCCGTCGAGTGACACACGCCCTGAGGTGATGCGTCCTGGTGGGGTCGGGATCAGGCGCATCATGGCCAGCGCGGTCATGCTCTTGCCGCAGCCAGACTCGCCCACCAAGCCCAACGTTTCACCCCGGTGCACGCTAAAACTGACATCGTCAAGCACCCGCGCAACGCCACCTCGGGTCTGAAATTCGACGCCGAGCTGACTGACTTCCAACAGCGTGGGGGCGGCTTCGGCGATGGTGCTCATGGCATGAGGATGGGGTTCATCAGCGCAGGTGTAGCTTGGGGTTAAGCGCGTCGTTGAGACCATCGCCCACCAGGCTGACCGACAACACCGTGAGGAAAATCGCCGCGCCAGGGAAGCTCACTGCCCACCAGCACTCCAGAATGTTGCGCCGGTTTGAGCCGATCATCAGACCCCAACTCATGACGTTGGGGTCTGACAAGCCCAGGAAGCTCAAGCCCGCTTCAAACAGGATGGCCACACCGATGATCAGGGTTGCCGACACGATGAGCGGCGGCAGCGCATTGGGCAGGATCTCGCGCAGCATCAGGCGCAGGTGGCTGGCCCCCATGGCCCGCGCAGCGCTCACGTACTCCAAACCACGCAGGCGCATGAATTCGGCCCGAGCCAGCCGCGCGGTACCCGTCCAACTGACCATGCCGATGGCGACAATCACCACCCCCAGCGATGGCTCGAACAGGGTCACCAGCACCATGGCAAACAGCAGTGCCGGCAGCACCTGAAACAACTCGGTCAGGCGCGACAGCATGCTGTCAATCCAGCCGCCGAAGTAACCCGCCAAGGAGCCGATGGTGACGCCAATGGACACTGTGATGAAGGCTGCAGCCAGCCCAACCATGACCGTGGCTCGGCCGCCGACCAGCATCCCGGCGAGGATGTCGCGGCCCAAGTAATCGGTGCCCAACCATAAGGAGCGGTCATTGAACGGCTCGGTGAATGGCGCACCCATGATGTCAAAGGGCTTCACGCCATACAGGCCGGGCCCCAGCAACATCACCAGCGTGATGCAGACCAGCAGCAGCAAGCCCAGCATGGCGGCCTTGTTGCGACTGAATACGCGCCAAGCTTCCCGTGCGGGGGACAGCACTTTGACAGTGGGCGGTGCCGTGCTCATTTGCCGCGCAGCCGCGGGTCGATCCAGCGGTAGCTCAGGTCGGTTACAAGGTTGGCCGCAATGACCAGCAACGATGAGAAGGTCAGCACCCCCAGCAGGGTAGGGTAGTCGCGACCCAAGATGGCCTCTAGCGCCAGCGTACCCAGTCCGGGCCAGGAGAAGACAGTCTCGACCAGCACCGCGCCCGAGATCAGGTTGCCAAACTGGAGCCCCGCGATCGTCACCACGGGCATCAGCGCATTGCGCAAAGCATGTTTGAAGGTCACCACCCACTCGTTCAGCCCCTTGGCTCGTGCGGTGCGAATGTAGTCCGAGCCCAGCACTTCAAGCATGCTGGCGCGCGCGAGCCGGCTGTATTGCGCGAGGTAGATGATGGTCAGCGTGAGCGCCGGCAGCACCAAATGATGCAGTACATCGACCACCGCACTCCAGCCACCTACGCCGAACTGGCGCACATCACGCATGCCTGCAATGGGCATGATGGGCCAGACCTTGCCAAACAGGATCACCAGCAGGATCCCGGTCCAAAACACGGGCATGGCATAGCCAACCAGAGACAGTAGGGTGACCGCACTGCTGGCAAAGCTGTCGGGCCGTCGGGAGGCAAAGACGCCCAGCAAGGTGCCCACCACAATCGCGAAGACCAGTGCGGTGAGCACCAGCAGGATGGTCGGGCCGATGCGATCCATGATCAGGCCTGACACGGGTCTGCTGTAGGTGTAGGACTGGCCCAGGTCACCTTGCAGGCTCTTGCCGATGTAGGTGACGAACTGAACCGGCAGCGGCTGGTCCAGCCCGTAGGCCTTCTTGATGCTGGCCATCACGGCTTCGTCACCGCCACCCATTTCACCCGCAATCACACTGGCCGGGTCGCCCGGCGCGGCGTGGATCAGCATGAAGTTGATCGCCAGCACGGCGACCAGCAAGCCTGCAGCCCAAGCTAGACGGCGTAACAAGGCCAGACCGATTTTTAGCATCTAAGCGCTTTTTGGCTGGCGTATTTCTGGCTTGTGAATCGGACGGGTGGTCAAGCCTTGATCGTGCTCTCGTTGACGGCATCCATCAACCCCCAAATGCCCTTCGGTGGGTTCTGAACCTTGCCCAGGTAGGCCTCATAGAAGGCCTGTTCGTATAGAAAGGCGACCGGACAGTCGTCCACCACGGCCTTTTGCATCTGCTTGTACAGTTCTTTGCGCTTTGCAAGATTCATTTCTTGCCCCGCTGCGGCCAGCCACTCATCAACTTTGGGGTTGCTGTAGCTCTGTGTGTTGGACCAGATCACCCCTGGTTTGATGTTGGAACTGAGCCAGGTGCGGTGAACGCCGATCACCGGATCACCCCAGTTGTAGACCGAGTCCAAAGTAGCTTCGAATTGCAGCGATGACACACGGCGGGCCCAGGTGGGGAAGTCAGGCGAAAGCCGGACATTGGCCTCGATGCCGATCTTGGCAAGCGCTGGCTTCATGTATTCCTGAATGGCTTTGAAATCGGCACTGCCGGGAATGGCGTCAATGTCGAGGGTCATGCGCACGCCATTGGCGCCGGGCTTTAGACCTGCATCGTCAAGCAATTTGGTGGCTCGCCCGAGATTGAAGTCATATTTTTCGACATCGGCGCTGTAGTACGGGCTGCCCATGGCGATAGGCCCCGTGGCACGCGCGTTCATGTTACCGAGCATCGCCTCCAAGATGTATTTTTTGTCGATGGCGAAATTGATGGCCTGTCGAACCCGCTTGTCGGCCAGTTTAGGGCTCTTGGTGTTGAAAGCCAGCCAGGTCAGCGGGCCGATGGCAGGCGCAGCTTTGTACACTTGGGCGGAGGGGATCTTACGCGCCCGCTCAATTTCTCGTGGGTCGGTCAGCGCTTGGTGGACATCGACTTCGCCACGCTCGAAGGCCAGCAAGAGGCTGGTCGGATCCTTAAACAATCGGACAATAATTCGCTCTAGTTTAGGCTCGTCCTTCATGAAAAACCGGTCAAAGCGGTCCATGATGATGTGCTCACCCGGTTTGAACTCGACGAGCTTGAAAGCACCAGAACCCACCGGAGTGGCGTTTCGCGGGTGAATCTTGACATCCGTCCCATCGCCAAAAATGTGCTTGGGAATGATCGGGGTGAGTGAGGTTGACAGGGCCAGTAACACAGCGGGATGCGGTTCGGCGAGCCGGATGACGGCGGTCTGCGGGTCATTGATGGTGACTGCGTTGACCGGGCCATACATGGTCTTGAACGGGTGGTTGTCTCGGATGGTCTCGATAGAGAACTTGACGTCTTCCGCCGTGATCGGCTTGCCGTCATGGAAAACAGCATTCTTACGAAGCACGAGGGTGATGCTACGGTTGTCTGGCGACAGCGTCCAGCTCTCAGCCAGGTAGGGTTGTGGCTTCCAGTTCTTGTCCATGCGGATCGGCGAGGCAAACAGCTGGGCCGCCGGCATCATGGTGGCGACGCCACTTTGCACTGCGGAGTTCAGGTGGCGTGGCGCTTGAGTGCTGCCAACCACCAGCACGCCACCCTTGGCGGCTTGGGCCGCAACGTCGAGCGGGATACCAAAAATGCTTCCGGCTGTCAGGGCGGCGCCCGCTTGCAAAAGGTGTCTACGGTCAATCGTGCTCATGGTTTGCTCCTTATAGTAAAAATACGAGAATGTACGTGTCCAAAAATCACCAGCTTATAAGCTTATAAGCTGGTTTCCGCGCTACGGCAGGCTTGCCATGCTTTACCTACATTATTTCTCATCCCTCAACCAATACCATTTGTACAGAAAATACTGGCCAAAGCGACGGAAGGGCGCAAACGCCTCGGACCGCACCACGCCAAACAGGTTGGGGTATTCCAGAGGTGAACTGTAGATAGGCAACTGAAACACCTCGTTGCCACCATCCTTGCCGGCCACGCGCTCGGCCAGACGTTTACCGGCCCAGGTGGAAAACGAGACCCCATTGCCGCCATAGCCCAAGGCGTGCCAAACCGTCTGGGCCGGGTCAGGGCGAGTGATGCGAGGCATCATGTCATGGCTAACGTCCACCCAGCCCCACCATGAGTAGTCGATCTGGATGCCAGCCAAGGGCGGGAACTTGCGCGCGATGGCGTCGGTCAGCAGCTTGAGGTGCACCGGGTCTTGCGCGTCCGCCCCGGTGATGGAACTGCGGCTACCCAACTGCAGGCGGTTGTCCTTGAGCAGTCGGTAATAAAAGCGCAGCGTGCGGGTGTCGGTCAGAAAAGTATGCGATTTGAAGTTCGTGGCTTCCAGTTCTGCTTGCGTCAGGGGCCGGGTGACCACCGAGTTGGACAGGATTGGCAGCAGCTTGTTCTTGAGCATGGGGTTGAGCCCCTGCCCGGTGTAGCCGCCTGTGCAAACCGCCACCCTTTTGGCCCGCACCACGCCGCCCGGGGTGCGCAGGTGGTGCACGCCGTTGACCGTGGTCCAGCCCTGGACCGGGCTGGCCGTGTGGATCTTCACGCCCAATGCTCGCGCCTTGCGCATCAGCCCAAAGGTGAATTTGAGCGGGTGAACGCCCACGCCCTCGGCTTCGAGCATGGCGCCTGAGGTGTCGCGCTCGTCGCAGTAGTCACGGCGCACCTCTTCGGCGCTCAACAAGCGGGTCTTGTAGCCAAAAGTTTCATTGCGCACGCGGTGCTCGTTGCGAAGGTAGGCCATTTTCTCGGGCCGGTGCGCCAGGTAGAGGTGGCCGCCGTCGGTCGCATCACAGTCAATCTCTTGGGTGAGCGCTCTGAAGTTCTCAAACCCGGTGCGAATCTCGCGGTCGAGTTTTTTGGCGACATCCAGGCCCCAGCGTTCGATCCACTGCGAGCGTGTCAAGCGACCACTGGCATTCTGGCCTTGACCGCCGCTGCGGCTGGAGCAGCCCCAGGCGGTCTGGTTGGCTTCCAGCACCACGGCCTGGATACCATGCTCTTGTGCCAGGTACAGCGCGGTCGACATGCCGGTTGAGCCTGACCCTATGACCACCACGTCCGCATCCATGTCTGCCGAGATCGGGCCGTCGTCTGCGGGGGGGGTGCCAGCACTGGCTACCCAATAGCTGGGCGCGTAGGCCCGCCCCGCGCCTGGGTTCGCCGTGACCAGCGGGTCGTAATGCGGGTCATAGCTTCGGTCTGTGGATGGCGCCCCACTGGTGAATTGCATTGTTTGCGTCATGCTGATGCGCCTACCTACTTATTGAGCTGCTGGCAGATTGGGTCGTGCCTTGCGAAAGGCATTTTTGACGGCAATTTTGCCGTCGCGAAAGGTGAAGATGTCGACGCCGTCGGTCTCGACCCGGCTGCCATCGGCTGCGGTACCCGTGAAGGTCCATTGCGACACGCCGAAATCACCCTGCACAAAGTGTTGGCCATTGCGCCATTGAGCGTCGGGCAAGGTGGCCCATGCGCCGGCGAAGGCTTTGCGCACGGCCTCGGTGCCAGCATGTCGGGCGCCGCATGCGTCTGGACCGCCAGCGGTCATGAATACGCAGTCGTCTGTCATGAAGGACATCAAGGCGTCGAGGTCATGACGGTTCCATGCTTCACTGAAAGCGGCGAGCGTGTCGGTGGTGACGTGGTGAGGGGACGATGACACAGGGCACTCCTAGAGAATGGATTTATTGAAAGAGCATAGGCACTATTGTCCGGCACATATAGAGCCAGATGCCTTGATTCGAGCGAGCCAGCGCACCAGACAGCTGACCAGGCAGCGGACCAGGCAGCCGAGCGGCTGCGTATACTGCCCACCGCCGTGTCCAATACTCAACGACCCAGACATGCTCAGTGGGAAAGCCTGTTCTGCCTCCAGGACGGCCCCGCCTTGCCCCTGCAGCAGCGACTGCGCCTCTCCGTGGTGCAGGCCATTCTTGACGGGCGACTCCCGATGGGCGCGCCCTTGCCCTCGTCGCGCGAGTTGGCCAAAGTTCTGGGCTTGAGTCGTAACACGGTCACGGCGGCGTATGTCCAATTGGTCGATGACGGTTTTTTGGATGCACGGCCCCGCAGTGGCGTGTTTGTCACCATGAACGCGCGGACCACCGAGGTCCAGCGAAACGAGCCGGGGCGGCAGGGCGCCAAGCCCACGGGCCTCCCGCCCGATTGGTCAAGCCGGGTCCTTCGGTCCTTGGTGGACCAGCGGACCCTGTCCAAGCCCGATCGCTGGAGCGCCTACCCCTATCCCTTTGTGTATGGCACTTATGACCCGCAGTTGTTCCCGACTGAGGCCTTTCGGGAGTGCTGCGTGCATAGTTTGGCGCGCTCGCATTTACCGCACTGGACGCCCGATTTCGAAGTTAACGATGTCCCTGACCTGATCCAGCAGATTCGACTGCGCCTGCTGCCCAAACGCGGTGTGTTTGCGCTGCAGGAAGAAATCCTCATCACTGTTGGTGCCCAGCACGCTTATTACCTGCTGGCTGAAGCACTGTTCGACGAGACCCAGCGGGTAGGGCTTGAGGAACCCGGGCATCCACACGCCCGCAACAGTTTCTCCCTACGCAAACCGCGCTGTGTGCCGGTGGCAGTTGATGCTGAGGGATTGGTCGTGGAGGCCCTGCCTGCGCTGGATTATGTGTTCGTAACCCCATCGCATCAAAGCCCGACCACCGCAACGCTGAGCATGCGCCGTCGGGCCTTGCTGTTGAACCTGGCCGAGCAGCAGGATTTCGTGGTGATTGAGGATGACTACGAAGCCGAAAATCTGTATGAGGGCGAGCCGATGCCCGCGCTCAAGAGCATGGATAAATCGGGTCGGGTGATCTATGTGGGCTCGGTATCCAAAAGCCTGTCGCCGTCGCTGCGATTGGGCTACATCGTCGCACCACGTGCCTTGATTGCTGAACTGCGTGAGTTGCGCCACGCCATGGTCCGCCATCCCAGTGCCTTTTTGCAGCACGCGTTTGCACTGTTTCTGTCGCTGGGGCACCACGATGCGCACGCGCGCAAAGTCAATCAGGCGATGCAGGAACGCATGGCCTTGGTGGCCCAGGCCCTGGCGCAGTACCTGCCCGACTTCGAGTTTCAGTTGCCCTCCGGTGGCGCCTCGGTGTGGGTGCGTGCGCCCGACTGGATCGACTCATCTGAACTGGCCCTGATGGCACGCAGCCATGGCGTACTGATCGAGGCAGGCGAGGTGTTCTTTATCAGCCCACCCTACCCATGCCCTTACTTTCGCCTGCGTTTGTCGTCCATTGCTGCCGACCAGATCGGTGAGGGTATTCGTGCCCTCGGCATGGCGGTAGATGAGTTGGCACAGGCACGTGGCACGCGCCGACTCAGCGGCCTGCCGGCTAGGCCTTGACGCTGGGCTTGTTGCCCTTGCGGCTGTTCACACTGTCGGCCAGGACACACAGTATTTCAAACAGCATGGTCGCACCCACCATTGCCGTGTTGCCACTGGTGTCAAACGGCGGCGACACCTCCACCACATCGCCCCCCACCAGATTCAGCCCCCGCAGTGCGCGGACCGCCCATTGCGCTTCCAGCGTGGTCATGCCGCCAATCTCGGGTGTTCCGGTGCCTGGTGCGTAGACCGGGTCCAGTGCATCCACATCAAAGCTGACGTAGGTGGGGCCATCGCCCACCACGCGACGGGCTTCCTGCATCACGGCCTCAATGCCCATGGCATGGAACTCGTCAATGTCGATCACCCGGATTCCCTGTTGTTGTCCCCAGGTGTCCTCGGCGTCGTTGTAGAGCGCGCCACGAATGCCGATTTGCACCGTCCGCTTCGGATCCAGCAAACCTTCTTCTACCGCCCGGCGGAATGGCGTGCCATGCGTGTACTTGAAACCGCCAAAATAGCCGTCCCAGGTGTCGGTGTGCGCGTCGAAATGCACCATGCCGACAGGCCCATTTTTGGCCAGGGCCCGCATGACGGGTAGCGTGGACAGGTGGTCGCCGCCAACCGACAGTGGCGCCACGCCGGCATCACAGACCCTGTCAAAAAACGTCTTGATGCGGGCCATCGAGTCCATCACATCCACTGGGTTGACCGGTGTATCGCCCAGGTCGGCGCAGTTGCACAGCGAAAAGGGGTTGATACCGCTGGCCCGGTTGACGTTGCGGATCATGGTGGAGAGGTCTCGCACCTGACGCGGCCCGTGTCGCGCGCCGGCGCGGTTGGTGGTACCACCATCCCAGGGGATGCCGACCAGACCAATATCGACCAGGGGAAAAGCTTCATGGTCAAAGTCGAGGTAGGGCAGGCGCATCAGCGTGGCCAGGCCGGCAAAGCGAGGCATCACAGAGCCCGTGATGGGGGCAAAGAAATTAGGTTTCATCAGACGCGTCCTTTCCAGGGTACCAGTTTGTCTTCGATCCAGCGCATCAGCAGGTCAAACATGTAGGCCACAACGCCAATCACGATGATGCCCATGACCACAATGTCTGTGCGCAAAAAATTAGATGCGTTCAGCACCATTTGACCCAGGCCTACATTGGCAGCCACCATTTCGGCCGCAACCAGCGTGCTCCATCCAAAACCGATCGACACCCGCATGCCCACCAAAATTTCAGGCATCGCGGCGGGCAGCACCACATGGCGAATCACCTGGGTGTAGCTGGCGCCCATAGAGTAGGCCGCATTCATTTGCTCTTGCGAGGCGCTGCGCATACCAGAGCGCGCCGCCATGGCCAGTGGTGCAAAACAGCTCAGAAAAATCAGCAGCACCTTGGGCAGCTCGTCAATGCCGAACCAGATGATGATGAGCGGCAGGTAGGCCAGCGGCGGCAGTGGCCGGTAAAGCTCGATCGGCGGGTCAAAGATGCCGCGCCAGACGCGTGACATGCCCATGGCGATGCCAATCGGTATGGCCAGCAGGCAAGCCAGAAAGAAGGCTGCAAATACCCGCAACATGCTGGCGGCGAAGTGCTGCCAAAGTGGCTTGTCATTGGCAGCACCTGTCAGGTACTCATAGAACTGTTGGTAGGTGGCCTGAGGCGATGGCAGGAAGATCGGCTTGATCCAGCCCATGTTTGTCACCAGGGTCCAGGCCGACAAAATAAGGATGACGGTGACCACACTGATGGTCGCGCTACTGCCCTCACCGGGCACTTTGAAAGCACTGGTCTTCAATGGTTTGCTGGCTTCAGACATGCGCTGGCTCCCGATGATGGATGATGGACAGCACCTCTTCGCGCATGCGAATGAACTCTGGCTCAGATTTGACCTTGCGTGCATCGCCATGAGACAGAAATTCGCGCGAGAAGGGCACGTTGTCGTAGGTATGGGTAATGCGGCCTGGGCTTGGACTCATCAAAATCAGCCGGGTGGCCAGAAACAGCGCTTCCTCCACCGAGTGGGTGATGAAAAACACCATCTTGTTCGACTTGGACCAGGCTTGCAGCAAGATCTCTTGCACCGTTTCCCGGGTGAAGGCATCAAGTGCGCCCATGGGTTCATCCATCAGCAGCACCGCGGGGTCGCTGGCCAGCGCGCGCGCAATACCGACGCGTTGCTGCATGCCGCCCGAGAGCTCGTACACGGCTCGGTCAGCGTATTTTTCCAGCCCCACCAGGGCCAGCTTTTCCATCGCCACGCGGTTGCGTGTCACCGTGTCGACGCCACGCATGCGCATCCCCAGCGCCACGTTGTCCCGCACGGTCAGCCAGGGCATGAGCGCATGCTTTTGAAACACCACGCCACGGTCAGCCCCCGGACCGGCCACAGCTCGGCCCTCCAGCAAAATCTCGCCGGTAGACGGTGGAAGAAAACCAGCAATGCAGTTCAGCAAGGTGGTCTTGCCACAACCTGATGCGCCAAGTGCTACGACAAAGTCGCCATCGTGCATGGTCAAGTTGACGGGCGCGAGCGCTTGCAGGGTGCCGCCTTTGATGGCGTAATTGACGGTGAGGTCTTTGACTTCAAGAGTTGGCATGGATCAAAGGCTCCAGGTGCTGGGTAATCAAAGAAAAGGGGCTGACCCGTGGCCAGGTCGCCCCCCTGTCGTTTAGCCGGTACGACGGCGATTATTTCATTGCTTCCCGCAGGTAGCTCATGTCGATGAAGGCGTTGTAGTCGGGCTTGACTTCCTGCAGGCGACCCTGCTCCTTCAAGAAGGCCGAGGTGTTGGCCAGGGTTTTGGCAGCGCCGCCGCCCAGCCAAGTAGCAGATGCTTGTGCTGCGTTGTCCGGGAAGATGAACTGGGCCATGGCTTCAGGCACGTCTTTCTCGTCGGCCTTCGTCCATTTGGCCACCGCTTTGACTTGTGCTGAACCCACAGTCCACTTGGCGGCATTGGCGCGGTATTCCGCGTCCGCTTTGGAGATGGCCTTGATCAGTGCCACGACGAAGCCCTTGTGCTCGGCAGCCCATTTGGCGTTAACCACCAGGCCGTCAAACGTGGGGTAGCCTAGCTTGCCAACGTCACCCGATGTCGCCACTGCCTTGCCGTTGCGTTTGATTTTGGACATGACTGGGTCCCAAATGAAAGCTGCGTCGATATCGCCGCGCTCCCAGGCTGCTGCGATCTCCGGGGGGCGCATGTTCATCACGTTCACGCCCTTGGTGTCAACGCCGTTGAGCTTCATGCCGACCATCAGCGAGTAATGTGCGGTGGACACAAAGGGCGTTGCCACTTTCTTGCCGGCCAGGTCTTTCCAACTGTTGACGCCAGAACCATTGCGGGCTACCAGCACGTCAGAGCTGGCGATGTCGTCAAGGATCCAGACTAATTTGATGTCCTGGCCCTGGCTGGCGGCCGCCGCCAGCGGGCTGGAGCCGACTTCGCCAATTTGCACATCGCCCGATGCCATGGCTTTGATGACGTCGCCGCCACCGCCGAACATGCGCCAGTTGATTTTGTAGCCGGTGGTTTTTTCCAACTCGCCAGACTCCATGACGGTACGGTAGGGGAAAACCATGTCCTGGTGGGCAAAGGTGACTTCTTTCTTGGCCTGGGCAAATGAGCTGGCTGCGACGACGGCAAGCGCCAGACCCAGTGTGCTCTTGGCCAGCACGGATAACAATTTGTGTTGCATAAATTTCCTTGTGTTGACAATAAGAACAGCGCGCATGCGCAGCGGCGCGACCTCCGCAGCGAGGAGATGTTGCGCCTGGTGCGAAGTTTGGCTGCTTGCGCTTTTTTGGAGTAGAGCCAGTTGCCGCCAATGATGGAGCCAGTGGCGTGATCCGAAACGCACCGGAGTGGTGCTTTGAATTGGGCGAAAATCTAAGTGATTACAACGGGCCGACCAGGAGCTAGTCTTTGAAATCCATGTTGCCCTTTTTGCGCTGGTGGCCGCGAGTCAACCGGCAAACCCTTCGTGCCGACTTGATCGCTGGACTGACCGGTGGCCTCATTTTGGTGCCACAGGGCGTGGCTTTTGCAACGATTGCCGGTATGCCGCCCGAATACGGCTTGTACGCGGCCATGTGGCCGGCGATCGTCGCGGCATTGTGGGGATCCTCCTGGCACTTGGTGTCGGGCCCGACCACGGCAATTTCGATTGTCGTGTTCGCCACCATGAGCCCGCTGGCGACGGCCGGCAGCCCAGAATACGTGACGCTGGTGCTGACCTTGACCTTTCTGGTCGGCTTGTTTCAGTTGCTGTTGGGTGTGCTTCGCCTGGGGACGCTGGTTAATTTCGTGTCGCACACGGTGGTGGTTGGTTTCACGGCGGGTGCCGCCATTTTGATCGCTGTGAGCCAGGTGAAAAACTTCTTTGGGCTACCGATTGCCCGTGGTGCATCGCCCTATGTGGTGATGGAGGGTTTGTTGCAGCACCTGAGTGATGTCAACCCTTTCATCACCGCAGTTGCCGTGGTGACTGTCTTGGCCAGTGTGGCGGCAAGGCGATGGTGCCCACGCTGGCCACACATGATTATTGCGCTGCTGGTGGGTAGCCTGCTGGCCGCAGTGTTCAATCAGCACTGGGGCGCAGCGCATACCGGCATCAGCAGCATCGGGGCCCTGCGCATTGGCATGCCGCCTTTGTCCAGCCCCGATTTTTCATGGGCGACTCTGGAGAAGTTGGTGCCAGTGGCGATGGCGGTTGCCTTGCTGGCCCTGACCGAGGCCGTATCAATTGCCCGCGCCATGGCTATCAAGAGCGGTCAACGGATTGACGGTAACCAGGAGTTCATCGGACAGGGCCTGTCCAATTTGGCTGGCAGTTTTTTCTCGGGCTATGCCTCCAGTGGTTCTTTCAATCGCAGTGGGCTGAACTATGCTGCCGGCGCAAAGACGCCCTTGTCGACGGTGTTTTCGGCGGTGTGCTTGTTGCTGATATTGCTCTTTCTGGCGCCATTGGCGGTGTATCTGCCGACCGCGGCGATGGCCGGTATCTTGTTCGTGGTGGCTTGGGGTTTGATCGACTTTCACCACATCGCCGAGATCCTGCGCGCCAGTCGGCAAGAGTCGGCGGTATTGGGCGTCACTTTCGTCGCGACTCTGACGCTTCAATTGGAATTTGCCATCTACGCGGGCGTACTGTTGTCCTTGCTGCTGTACCTCAATCGCACCTCCCGGCCCGGGCTGGAAGACGTCAAGCCCTTCCCGGGGCAGTGGCCACCGGCCTTTAGTGCGGGTACCGGTCTGCCAGACTGCCCGCAGCTCAAGATCGTGCGCATCAACGGCTCGATCTTTTTCGGAGCGGTCAACCATTTGCAAGAGGCCCTGCAGCAGATCGACGCGCGTGAGCCGATGCACCGGCACCTGCTGCTGGTGGCATCAGGTATCAACTTTCTTGACCTGGCCGGGGCGCACTTGCTGGCGCAAGAGGCCCGCCGTCGACGTGCTCTTGGCGGCGGGCTATACCTTTTTCACATGAAAGACGAGCCCATGCGCACGCTGCAACGCTGCGGTGTGTTGGACGAGATCGGGCGTGAGAATTTCTTTAACTTAGGCGATGACGTGTTGGGCACGCTCTACGCCCGGCTTGACAGTGCCGTGTGCGCCCGGTGCCAGGTTCGAATCTTCCAGCCCTGTAGGGTGCCGCCTGGCTGACCCCTTAACCCGGTCCGTCGCAGGGCTGGCAGAATGGGCCGCTTGGGGCTTGCCACGCTGGCCGACCCGGAACCGCTGAAGGCCCCGTATGAACTCAATGCAAGCTTTTTTACCTGTCGCCGCCGCTCTGCTGGGCTACCTGGTCGGTTCGCTCTCGTTCGCTGTGATTGTCAGCCGTGCTATGGGCCTCAACGACCCGCGCACCTATGGCAGCAAGAATCCTGGCGCGACCAATGTGTTGCGATCGGGCAGCAAGGCGGCCGCAGTTGTTACGCTTGTGCTGGATGCTGCCAAGGGCTGGTTGCCGGTGGCCTTGGTTCAGTGGTTTGGTCAGCAGTACGGCTTGGGCGAGGGCACCATGGCCATGACCGGTCTAGCGGCTTTCGTTGGGCACCTGTACCCGGTATTTTTTCGGTTTGTGGGGGGCAAAGGTGTTGCGACGGCACTTGGCGTGTTGTTGGGTATCAGCCCGCTGTTGGGTCTGGCCGTGGCAGTCACCTGGCTGGCCATGGCCTGGTTCTTTCGCTATTCATCGTTGGCGTCCTTGACCGCCGCAGTCGCGGCGCCGATTTATTATGTGCTTGCAGACGGCCAGGCCTGGTACCTTGACAAAAGCGTGCTGTTGTCGCTGTCGGTGATGTCTTTGTTGCTGATGTATCGGCATGCCGAGAACATCGGGCGCCTGGCCCGCGGCACTGAATCCCGTTTGGGTGGCAAGAAAGCCAAGCCTTGACAGGGTCGGCCCTTAGCCCTGCTGAGCTGCATAGGCGCCAAGTTGCAGGATCAGGTGGTGGTTCAGGCGCTCGTTGACCGTAGAGGCGCTCAGTGCGGACCGGATGCCCGGGTTGCTGTTGGCGGTTCGATGCAGGCGGGGCGCTTTCAGCCGTACGCCGTCCTCATCCAGAACAATGGCGACAAAGGGGCGGTTAGGATGCGGACTGCGTCGGATGACCACCGCCACCCTCTGGTCGTCCAGCTTGACGAAGGTGCCAGGCGGGCATAGTCCAACCGCCCGTACCAAGATGTGCCCGATCTCGTCGCCTTTGGGGTCTGACCCGCTGATGATGGAGCGCAGAGAGTCAGTGCTGCTGCAGCCCTCGCGTGATTTTCGCGGGCTGATCATGGCAGCGTAGCGGTCCACCACCCGCAGGACCTGGGCCAGTCGGTGCGCTGGCGCGATGGTCCGGAATTCGCCTTTGCTCGTGCTGTCGTCATGGTGCCGCAGCAAGGTGTCCAGCCAGAGGGGGGTGGATACGCCAAGCTGCATCAGCATCTCTTGCCCGCGCGCCGCATGGCTTCGGATGGCGTCAGCTTGCCGCGCGTTGGGACGCTCCAACTGTTGGGCCAATTCATCTTGCAGTGCGGTCATGGCGATGTTCATGGTCAGTGCCGCGTTGACCAGGCTTTCACGCTCCTCAGGCGCAATGCCGAGCTCGCTGCCGATCAGGTGGCACAGCACCGCACAGACCAGCGCGTGCGAGGCGCTGTAGCCCACGGACGAACTGCTCGCCAATTGAAACAGCAGGTACAGGCCCACGTCGGTGTCCCGACGCAGCAGGTCCTGCATCCATCGGTCATATTGACGTATCCGCTTCTCAAACTCCTGGATACCGGTCGGGCTAGCCAGCAAGACACCGAGGCCAGACTCCAGATCGGACCACAGTCCTAACAGGTCTTCGTACTCGTTTTCGCTTTGTACCGTCATGGCATCAGGGCCGAGGCCCGGGGCAGTATCAGTCTCGGAAGTTATTGAAGCTCAAGGGCAGGTCCGCGATTTCTTTTTTAATCAGTGCCATGGCCGCCTGCAGGTCATCACGCTTGGCGCCCGTGACCCGTACTGCATCACCCTGGATCGCAGCCTGCACCTTGAGTTTGCTGTCCTTGATCAGGCGCTGGATTTTCTTGGAGGCTTCGGTCTCAATGCCATTGCGGACCTTGATCACCTGCTTGACCTTGTCGCCACCCATTTTTTGCGCGTCGCCAATGTCAAGAAAGCGCACATCGACACTGCGCTTGGTCAGTTTGTTGCGCAAGATCTCCTCGATCTGGGCCAGTTGGAAGTCGGCGTTGCCGATCAGAGTGATGTCCTTGTCCTTGATCTCCACAGCAGCGGGGGTACCCTTGAAATCAAATCGGGTGGCTATTTCCTTGGCGGTGTTCTCGACCGCGTTTTTCACTTCGACCAGATTGGCTTCACAGATGGTGTCAAAAGAGGGCATGGCGTGGTTCCGAAAGGGTCAGGCGGGGAGCGCAAGTGCGAGAATAAAGCAATGTTAGTCGAGAAAAACGTCCCGCTTGAGCCTTGCAATACCTTTCACATTGTGGCGCGGGCTCATGCACTGGTGCGGCTTGGCAGCGAAGCCGATGTGCTGGCCGTGCTGGCTGATCCGGACTGGGGCCAAGCGCCCAAGTTCATTCTGGGTGGCGGCAGCAATATTGTGCTGACTGGCGATGTCAAGGCCCTGGTTCTCAAAGTCGACATCAAGGGCCGGCGGCTGCTGCGCGACACTCCACGGGCCTGGGTGGTCGAGGCCGGGGCGGGTGAAGATTGGCACGAATTCGTCGAGTGGACCTTGGCCCAGGGCTACCCCGGGCTGGAAAACATGGCCCTCATTCCCGGTACGGTCGGGGCAGCGCCGGTTCAAAACGTGGGTGCTTACGGGGTCGAGTTGCAGGACCGCTTTGAGTCGCTTGACGCGATTGACCTGCAAACCGGCCAAACCTTCACCCTGGATGCCGCCCAATGCGGCTTTGGCTACCGCGATTCGGTCTTCAAACATGCCTCCCATTCGCTGGGGCTGGCCGGGCGGGCACTCATTACCCGCGTGCGCTTTGCCCTGCCAAAGCCCTGGCGCGCCGTGCTGGGTTATGCCGATCTGGAAAAGAAGATGGCGCAGTCCCAGGTGTCGCAGCCGACGCCGCAACACATCTTTGATTGGGTGTGTGAGATCCGCCGCGCCAAACTGCCCGACCCGGCGCTGATCGGCAACGCCGGGAGCTTTTTCAAGAACCCCACCGTCACGGCCGAGCAATGCGTGGACATCATCGCGCGCGATCCAAAAATCGTTTACTACCACTTGGTTGACGGCTCAGTCAAGTTGGCGGCCGGCTGGTTGATTGACGCCTGCGGTTGGAAGGGCAAATCGGTTGGCAATGCCGGCGTCTACGACAAGCAGGCCTTGGTGCTGGTGAATCGGGGCGGTGCGACAGGTGGCGAGGTCATGACCCTGGCCTACGCCATCCAGACCAGTGTCTACGAGCGGTTCGGCATCATGCTTGAAACCGAGCCTGTGGTGGTCTGACCGCCCAGGGGCCTTTAGCCGTAATGGCAGATGTAGTGGTAAGCCTCGCTGACCTTGATGTCGAACGAGGCATTGGCCGGAACGCTGAACCGGTCTCCGGCGTTGGAGGTCTGCCAAACGTCGCTGCCTGCCAGGCGGTAGTCGCAACTGCCCGCCACGCACTCCATGATTTCTGGCGCACCCGTGCTGAAGGTCAGGCTGGCGGGCAGCACCACGCCGATTGATTTGCGGGTGCCGTCTGCCAGTGTGAGGCTGTGGCTGACGCATTTGCCGCCAAAGTAGACGCTGGCCTGTGTGTTGACGGTCACGTTGCTGAGGCTGTTGGTGGTCATGGGATCCTTCTGATGTCCAAAAAAGCCGCCATATTAGCGCCTGGATGGTTTGCTTTAGCGCAAGGATTGACCTCCATCGCCAAGTCGTGCGGGGCCACAGTGCAAAATCGGGCTTATGAAAAAAATCATGGTGTTGGGTGGAACCGGCTTTGTCGGAGCGCATGTCTGCGAAAAACTGGTCCGAGAGGGCTGGCGTGTGACGGTAGCGACCCGGCGGCGAGTCAACGCCCGGCACTTGCTGCATTTGCCCTTGCTCACCGTGCTGGAGTGCAACGTGCACGACGAAGCAGCCCTGGCCGCAGCCTTGGCAAGCCACGACGCGGTCATTAACCTGGTAGCCATCTTGCATGGCAGTCAGGCAGCTTTTGATCAGGTGCATGTCGCGTTGCCGCAAAAATTAGCACGTGCCAGCCGGTCGGCCCGGGTTCGGCAGGTGGTTCACCTGAGTGCGCTTGGCGCCGATGCCCTGCAGCCACAGATGGCGCCATCCATGTACCTGCGCAGCAAAGGCCACGGGGAAGCGGCCTTGATGCAGGCGGCCGCCAGCGGTGCCGAGGCGCCATTCGCGCTGACCATTCTGCGTCCCAGCGTGATTTTTGGTGCTGAGGACAAGCTGTTGAACCTGTTTGCCGGCTTGCAAAAAATTGCACCGTTTGTGCCGCTGGCCGGCGCAAATGCACAGTTTCAGCCGGTCTGGGTGGAAGACGTTGCCAGAGCGGTGGTCAGTTGCCTGGCGCGCCGGCTCGGTATGTCGGCTGAACAAACGCCTCAGGTGCTGGAGCTGTGTGGCCCCGAGATCTTCACGCTAAAACAACTGGTTCAACTGGCGGGCCAATTGAGCGGTGTTCGGGAGGGGCGTGGCCGGCCGGTCTTTGGCTTACCAAACTGGCTGGGCCACCTGCAGGCGGCGCTGATGGGCTTGGCCCCAGGCGAACCACTGATGAGCCGCGACAACCTGGATTCGATGCGCCAGCCCAATGTAGCCAGCGGCAGGCTCCCTGGCCTGGCCTCGCTGGGTATCACGCCTGCGGCGCTGCGGCCAGTCGCTCAGGCTTACTTGACGCAAAACCAGCCGGGGCAGGGCCTGCTCGGCCTGCGCGAACGCGCCAGCGGCCGCTAGCGCAGCGCCGGTTCAGGCTGCTGGCTTGTCGGTCAAACTCAACATGTCGGTTCCCACGTCCCTGCCCAGCAGTCCGCTCTGAGCGTAAATGCCGAGTTTGGCGCGTGTATCCACGATATCCAAATTCCGCATGGTCAGCTGGCCGATGCGGTCTGCTGGGGAGAACATTGACTCCCCTTTTTCCATGGTGAGGCGTTCCGGATGGTAGGTGAGATTGGCGGACTCTGTGTTGAGCAGTGAGTAGTCGTTGCCGCGCCGCAGCTCCAGGGTCACCTCGCCGGTGATCGCGCGCGCCACCCAGCGCTGTGCCGTTTCTCTGAGCATGATCGCTTGCGGGTCGAACCAACGGCCTTGGTACAACAGCCGACCCAAGCGGCGACCGTTGTCGCGGTACTGCTCTATGGTGTCTTCGTTGTGGATGCCAGTGAGCAGTCGCTCATAGGCAATGAACAACAGTGCCATGCCTGGCGCCTCGTAAATGCCCCGGCTCTTGGCCTCAATAATGCGGTTTTCGATCTGGTCGCTCATCCCTAAGCCGTGTCGGCCGCCAATGCGGTTGGCCTCCATGATCAGGGCCACCAGGTCGGGGTACTCGACGCCATTGAGTGCCACCGGTCGGCCCTCTTCAAAGCGCACCCGCACCGTTTCACGGGCAATGGCCACGTCATCGCGCCAGAAAGCCACGCCCATGATGGGGTTGACGATGGTCATGCCGCTGTTCAAGTGCTCCAGGTCTTTCGCCTCGTGGGTCGCGCCCAGCATATTGGAATCTGTGGAGTAGGCCTTTTCGGCCGACATCTTGTAGCCAAATCCGGCCTGCGTCATGAAGGCCGACATCTCAGCCCGGCCACCCAGTTCATCAATAAACAACTGATCCAACCAGGGTTTGTAGATCTTGAGCGAAGGGTTGGTCAGCAGGCCGTAACGGTAAAAACGCTCGATGTCATTGCCCTTGAAGGTGCTGCCGTCGCCCCAGATGTTGACGTCGTCCTCCTTCATGGCCGCCACCAGCATGGTGCCGGTCACAGCGCGGCCGATCGGGGTGGTGTTGAAGTAGGTGAGGCCGCTGGTGGAGATATGGAAAGCGCCACTTTGCAGGGCGGCGATGCCCTCTGCGGCCAATTGGGCGCGGCAATCCACCAAGCGTGCCAACTTCGCGCCGTACTGCATGGCCTTGCGCGGGATCTCGTCGTAGTCGGGTTCGTCGGGCTGGCCCAGATTGGCGGTGTAGGCATAGGGCAGGGCGCCCTTGAGTTTCATCCAGTGCAGCGCTGCGCTGGTGTCGAGGCCGCCCGAGAAGGCGATGCCGACTTTTTGACCGAGCGGCAAGTTTTGGAGAATCGTGGCCATGGTGGGTTGCGTGATGCTGTGAGGTAAAGACTTGATTTTAGGCGAGCACCGTCGGGTCGATGCGGTCGTCAAGTCGGGCTTGCCATGCCGCTGGGTCGAAGCCCACGCTCACCTCACCGGCCTGCCATTGCACCACCGGCCGCCGTATCAGGCTGGGTTGAGCGCGCATCAAGGCGCTGGCAGTGGCCGCGTCAGTCACGCCCGCCCGCTCGTCGTCACTGAGCTTGCGCCAGGTCGTTCCGCGGGTGTTGACCAGGGCCTGCCAACCCAGTTGCGCTATCCATGTCTGCAGCTGGGCCTCGGTCAGCCCTTGTT
>CALPLW020000010.1 GCA_943324505.2 Comamonas sp. lk | reverse complement strand
CCTGCCACCAGCGTCACGTCGGCGCCGGCCTCGCGGGCGGCCCGTGCGATGGCAAAGCCCATCTTGCCGCTCGACAGGTTGGTGATTCCGCGTACCGGGTCGATCGCCTCGTAGGTCGGGCCGGCGGTGATCAGGACCTGCTGGCCCAACATCGACTTTGCCTGGAAGAAGGCCACCAGATCGTCGAGCAGTTCATGCGGCTCGAGCATGCGGCCATCGCCAGTTTCACCACAGGCCTGGTCGCCCTGCCCCACACCCAGAACGGTCGCACCATCAGCGCACAGTTGCGCCACATTTCGCTGCGTGGCGGGATGCGACCACATCTCGCGGTTCATGGCGGGTGCCAGCAGCAGCGGTACCGTCTGCCGAGGCCGGGCCAGGCACAGCAGGCTAAGCAGGTCGTCGGCCCGGCCCTGGGCCAGTTTGGCCATGAAGTCTGCGCTTGCCGGCGCAATCAGGCAGGCGTCGGCCTCTCGGCTCAAATTGATGTGCAACATGTTGTTATCGGCGCGCACATCCCACTGCGAGTCGTAGACCGGGCGTTGGCTGAGCGCCTGCATGGTGACGGGTGTGATGAATTGGCCAGCGGCCTCAGTCATGACCACCTGAACCGTCGCGCCCGCTTTGATCAGAGCCCGGCATAACTCGGCCGATTTGTAGCAGGCGATGCCGCCGGTCAGGCCCAGTACGATGTGTTTTCCAGCAAGGTCGTTCATGGCGCTCAATGTAGCAGAGCGAGCCGCACCAAAGTGACGTCAAACCCTGGCCTAAAGCCGCGGAGGCGCGCCTATAATCGACATTTCCACCTCCCCGAGCGTGAAGCTCCCCCTGACATGACCAAATTTGTCTTCGTCACCGGCGGTGTGGTGTCCTCCCTTGGCAAGGGAATCGCCTCAGCCTCCCTCGCAGCGATACTGGAATCGCGGGGCCTCAAAGTCACCCTGATCAAGCTCGACCCTTACCTGAATGTCGATCCTGGCACCATGTCGCCGTTCCAGCATGGCGAGGTGTTCGTCACCGAGGACGGTGCCGAAACAGACCTCGATCTGGGCCACTATGAGCGCTTTGTTGAAACTCGCATGCGCAAGGCCAATAATTTCACCACTGGCCAGATTTACAAGAGCGTGCTTGAAAAAGAACGCCGTGGCGATTACCTCGGCAAGACCGTGCAGGTGATCCCGCACGTGCCCAACGAGATCCAGGAGTTCGTCAAACGGGGCGCCGGCTTTGGCACGGCGGACGCGGTGGATGTGGCCATCGTCGAAATCGGTGGCACGGTGGGTGACATTGAGTCACTCCCCTTTTTGGAGGCGGTGCGGCAAATGAGCCTGCAGCTAGGCCCCAACAACAGCGCTTTCGTGCACCTGAGCTACGTCCCCTGGATTGCCGCAGCGGGTGAGCTCAAAACCAAACCAACCCAACACACTGCCAAACAACTTCGCGAAATCGGCATCCAGGCCGATGCGCTGGTCTGCCGCGCAGACCGGCCCATCCCCGATGAGGAGCGGGAAAAAATCTCGCTGTTCTCCAACGTGCCAGTGTGGGGCGTGATCTCGATGTGGGACGTAGACACCATTTACAAAGTGCCGCGCATGCTGCACGAGCAGGGGCTTGACGGCCTGATCTGCGACAAGCTGCGCCTGAACACGCCACCGGCCAAACTCAAGCGCTGGGACGACCTGGTCTACGAGACCGAGCATCCGCGCAGCGATGTCAACATCGTCATGGTGGGCAAGTACGTGGACCTGAGCGACAGCTACAAGTCGCTCAATGAGGCACTGCGTCACGCGGGCATGAAGAACCACGTGCGGGTCAAGATCGACTACATCGACTCGGAAACCATCACGCCGGAGACCGTGTCGCAGTTGGCTCGCTTTGACGCCATCCTGGTGCCCGGCGGCTTTGGCAAACGCGGCATTGAGGGCAAGATCTGTGCGGCCCGCTTCGCCCGGGAAAGCAAAGTGCCGTACCTGGGCATCTGCCTGGGTATGCAGGTGGCCACCATCGAGTTTGCCCGCCATGTAGCCGGCCTGACCGGCGCCAACAGCAGCGAGTTCGATCCCGAGACGCCCTACCCGGTGATCGCCTTGATTACCGAGTGGAAAGATGAAGACGGCACCATCAAGACCCGGGACGAGCATTCGGACCTGGGTGGCACCATGCGCCTGGGCGCTCAGAGCTCCGACGTGTCGCCTGGCACCCTGGCGCATGAAATCTATGGTGACCTGGTCACCGAGCGGCATCGCCATCGCTACGAGGCCAATGTCAATTACCTGGACACCCTGCGCCAGAACGGCCTGGTGATTTCGGCGCTGACCCAACGTGAACAGCTGACTGAAATCGTCGAGTTGCCCGGCAGCATGCACCCCTGGTTCATTGGTGTCCAATTTCACCCGGAGTTCAAGTCCACACCCTGGAACGGACACCCGCTGTTTAACGCATTCATCAAAGCGGCGCTCGACCACCAAAGCGGCGGTAAAAACCTAAAGGCCGTGGCCTGATGAAGTTATGCGGCTTTGAAGTTGGTCTGAAACAGCCCTTCTTTTTGATTGCCGGCCCCTGTGTGATCGAATCCGAGCAGTTGCAAATGGACACCGCCGGTGCGCTCAAGGACATCACGCGCAGCCTGGGCATTCCCTTTATCTTTAAAAGCAGCTTTGATAAAGCCAACCGCTCGAGCGGCAGCAGCTTCCGGGGGCCGGGACAAGCGCAGGGTCTGGAAATTTTGGCTAAAGTCAAACGCGAGTTGCAAGTGCCCGTGTTGACCGACGTGCATTCCGAAGACCAGATCGCCGCCGTGGCGGCGGTGGTGGATGTGCTTCAAACCCCTGCCTTTTTGTGCCGTCAGACCGACTTTATCCGGGCGGTCGCCCAATCGGGCAGGCCGGTGAACATCAAAAAGGGGCAGTTCCTCGCACCCCATGACATGAAGCACGTGATCGACAAAGCCCGCGCGGCGGCGCGCGAGGCTGGTCTGGACGACGACCGCTTCATGGCCTGCGAGCGTGGCGCGAGCTTTGGTTATAACAACCTGGTGAGTGACATGCGTGCTCTGGCGATCATGCGGGAAACCCGGGCACCCGTGGTTTTTGACGCCACCCACTCAGTACAACTGCCGGGCGGCCGGGGCAGCAGCAGTGGCGGTGAGCGGGAGATGGTGCCAGTGTTGGCGCGTGCGGCGGTAGCGGTGGGCGTGGCGGGGCTGTTCATGGAGACCCATCCAGACCCAGACCGCGCTTTGAGCGACGGCCCCAATGCAGTGCCACTCAAGCACATGAAGCAGTTGTTGGAGCGCTTGATGGCACTTGATGCCGTGACCAAGGACGGCCCCTACCTTGAAGACCAATTCGGAGTTTGAACATGCCCAGTGCCTATGTGATAGTCAACTCGACCGTGACCAACCCGGCAAGGTACGAAGACTACAAAAAATTGTCTACGGCGGCCATGCAAGCCTATGGCGCAGAGATTTGCATCAGGGGCGGGGCGATCGAGGTTGCCGAAGGTGACTGGGTGCCAGACCGATTGGTGCTGCTCAAATTTCCGAGCATGGACGCAGCCCGGCGCTTTGAATCATCGCCCGAATATGCCAAAGCACGTTCAGCACGCCAGGGGGCAGCCATCATGCGGATGGTGATCGCTGAAGGTGTCTGACCCTCGCTTGGTTTTTGATTTTTGATTTTTTGTTTTGAAAGACATTGATGAGTGCAATTGTTGACATTGTCGGCCGCGAAATCCTGGATTCGCGCGGCAACCCCACTGTGGAATGTGACGTCTTGCTGGAGTCAGGCACCATGGGCCGCGCTGCCGTACCCTCGGGCGCCTCCACCGGCAGCCGCGAAGCCATTGAATTGCGTGACGGCGACCCTGACCGCTACCTGGGCAAAGGGGTGCGCAAGGCGGTGGAACACATCAATACCGAGATCTCTGAGGCCGTGTTGGGTCTGGACGCCTCGGAGCAGGCTTTTCTGGACAAGACGCTGATCGATCTCGACGGCACCGAGAACAAATCCCGCCTGGGCGCCAATGCCCTGCTGGCGGTGTCCATGGCCGTGGCGCGGGCTGCAGCCGAAGAATCGGGTTTGCCCTTGTACCGCTACTTTGGCGGCATGGGTGCGAATCAAATGCCGGTACCGATGATGAATGTGGTGAATGGTGGCGCCCACGCCAACAACAACCTCGACCTGCAGGAATTCATGATCATTCCGGTAGGCGCGCCCAACTTCCGCGAAGCCCTGCGCTACGGCGCCGAAGTTTTTCATGCGCTCAAGAAAATCCTGCACGACAAGGGCATGAGCGTCGCCGTAGGGGATGAAGGCGGTTTTGCGCCCAATGTCGCCAGCCATGAGGCGGCCATCCAGCTGATCCTGGAAGCGATCGACAAGGCCGGCTATGTGGCTGGTAGCCAGATTGCCCTGGGCCTGGACTGCGCCGCCAGTGAGTTTTACCGCGACGGCAAGTACCATCTGGAGGGGGAAGGCCTGAGCTTGAGCTCTGAGGAGTGGACCGACGTGCTGGCAACTTGGGTCGACAAATACCCCATCATCAGCATCGAAGACGGTATGAGCGAAAGCGACTGGGACGGTTGGAAAGTACTAACAGACCGGCTGGGCAAAAAAGTTCAAATCGTTGGCGATGACCTATTTGTCACCAACACCCGCATCTTTAAAGAAGGGATTGACAAGGGCATTGCCAACTCCATCCTGATCAAGATCAACCAGATTGGCACGCTGACCGAAACCTTTGCCGCCATTGAGATGGCCAAGCGGGCCGGCTACACCGCCGTCATCAGCCACCGTTCGGGCGAGACCGAAGACTCGACCATTGCCGATATCGCTGTGGGCACCAACGCCGGCCAGATCAAGACGGGGTCCTTGAGCCGCTCGGATCGGATGGCCAAGTACAACCAGTTGCTGCGAATCGAAGAAGACCTTGGCGACATCGCCACCTACCCGGGTCGCTCCGCGTTCTACAACCTGCGCTGATACCCCATGGGCCACCGCGCCGTCCCGGCCGCCCTGATCAGCTTGCTCGTGATCCTGCACGCGCAGCTGTGGTTCGGCCGTGGCAGCGTCCCCAATGTGGCCCGACTGTCCGAACAACTCAAGGTACAACAGCAAAAGAACCAGCAGGCCCAACTGACCAACAAACGGCTGGCAGCCGAAGTGCGGGACCTCAAAGAAGGCCTGGACATGGTCGAGGAAAAAGCGCGCTTTGAACTCGGCATGGTCAAAGCCAACGAGATTTACGTGCAGATCGCCCGCTGACTCCCAAGCCTGCAACGCCGTGAAGATCGCCATCCTGGGGGCAGAATGCACGGGTAAGACCACTCTGGCGCATGCACTTGCTACCGCCCTGGACGGGTGCGGCGGTCGGGCAGCATGGGTGTCCGAGACACTGCGCGACTGGTGCCGGCACAACGGTCGCACCCCTCAAGCGCACGAACAGCGCGCCATTGCCCTGGCGCAGGCTGCCCGAATTGACACGGCTGCAGCAGTCGCGTGGCTGCTGGTCGACACCACCCCCTTGATGACCGCGGTCTACAGCGATCTTCTGTTTCAGGATATCTCGCTGTACCCATTTGCCCTGGCGCATCACGCCTGCTTTGATTTGACGCTAATGACCAAGCTGGACCTGCCCTGGGTGCCTGACGGTCTTCAACGGGACGGGCCGCAAGCGCAGCGGGCGGTGGATGCTCGCCTGCGAGAGGTACTGGACCTGCACGCCCTACCCTATGGCGTCGTCAGTGGCCAGGGTGCGGCGCGAACGGCGGCGGCTCTGGCCCTGATCCAAGGGCATATAGGCACCTTGGGGTCTTACTGAATCCCAGCCTCAGCCGGTGGCTGGGCACCATGACCGAGGAACAGAGCCGCTACGTCGACCGGGTCAAACCGGTACTGCAAGCCACAGAATTCGCAGCCAACTTCAACGTCGCTGCGCTCAGCCAGGATGCTCTCCACCTCGTCGCGGCCCAGCCCCACGATCATCTGTCCCACGCGCTCCCGGCTGCAGTTGCAAGCAAAGTGTGGTGCCGCCTGCCCCGCCACTGGTGGAAACAGGCGCAGATCCTCTTCCCAGAACAGGCGGCGCAGGATGGTTTGGGCATCCAGCGTCAACAATTCCTCGCGCTTAAGGCTGGATGCCAGCAGCGCGATCCGGTTGTAATGCTCGTTGAGTCCAATTTCATCCTCGTCCGCTCGGCGCGCCGAGATCCCGGTCAGATTACCGACTCCCTCCAGTGGCAGGCGCTGGATCAGCAGGCCGGCGGCCACATCACCATCAGCCGCCAGCACCAAACGGGTGTCAAGTTGCTCGCTCTGCAGCATGTAGTGTTCAAGCACATCACTCAGTTGCTCCAGCTTCTCACGGCGGTCACCAAACAAGGGCACCACCCCCTGGTAAGGCTGCTGGCCCGGAAAGCGGTCTTTTGGGTCAAGTGTGATGGCACATTTGCCCTGATTGGTGACATTGACCATGGCACTCAGGCTGGCCCCATGCGCGACCTCGGCGGTGACCGTGGCGGTCGCACGCAGGGCCAGATCGGGCTGCACCTCGGCCACAGCCAGTTTGACCGGGCCGTCGCCAAAAATCTGCAGGATCAAGGCGCCGTTGAACTTGATGTTGGCCTGCATCAGGCAGGCCGCCGCGACCATCTCTCCCAGCAAATGTTGCACGGGCACCGGGTAAGGCCCGGCAGGACTTCCCGTCTCACGCCGGCGCAGGACCTCGGTCCAACCATCCGTCACACGCACCAGCATGCCGCGCACTGGCAGGCCTTCAAATAAAAATTTATGCAGTTCAGACACCTTGAATCAGCCCAGTTTCTTCAGGCCGGTCCGAAAACGCTGGGCATTGTCGACATAGTGACTAGCGCTCATGCGTAGGCCCTCGAGTTGCTCTGGGCTGAGCTGGCGCACCACCTTGGCCGGGCTGCCCAGGATCATCGACCCATCTGGGAACACCTTGCCCTCGGTCACCAGCGAACCCGCACCGACCAGGCAGCCCTTGCCAATCACCGCGCCATTGAGAACCACGGCGCCAATGCCGATCAAGGAGCCGTCACCAACGGTGCAGCCGTGCAGCATCACCTGATGCCCCACTGTCACGTCTTCGCCCACTGTGAGAGGGCTGCCCACATCGGCATGCAACACACTCAGGTCCTGAATATTGCTGCCGCGCCCGACGCGTATGGTCTCGGTGTCGCCACGCAACACGGCGCCAAACCAGATGCTGGTGTCGGCGGCCAAGGCGACATTGCCAATGACCTGGGCACTGTCAGCGACCCAGGCCGACCCGGCAACCTGGGGGGCGATGCCATCGAGTTCGTAAATTGCCATGACACATCTCCTGTTGCTGCATTCCGTAGAATTGTAAGGATGCACACGCCCCACCCTATCTGACATGACGCACTTGGCCCGGCACAGGGCGCAACAGCTGCTGCGGATCGACCACCCGGCAGAAAAAGCGCGCTTGGTGCGTCAGCTCGACCTGGACGATTTGCGGGTGCTGCCGGATGACACCATCGCCGATGTGCCGGGTTTGCCCGGGCGCCCCGATCGCCCAATGCTGGTGCCGCCCCAGCAGCTCAAAACACGCGCCCCTGGTACGCGCGAGGGTCTGGGGGCACTGATTCATGCGCTGGTCCATATCGAGGCCAACGCCATCAATCTGGCTCTGGACGTGAGCTGGCGATTTGCCGACATGCCCGAGCGTTTTTACCGAGATTGGCTGCAGGTGGCGCGGGAAGAGGCACTGCATTTCGAATTGCTGCGACAGCACCTGCTGACCCTGGGCTTTGAATATGGGGACTTCCCGGCCCACAATGGCCTGTGGGAAATGGCCGAAAAAACAAAGAGCAGCCTATTGGCCCGGCTGGCGCTGGTGCCACGCACGCTGGAGGCGCGAGGCCTGGATGCCTCGCCAGCGATTCGCAACCGGCTGGTCTCGGTCGGTGACCATCGCGGCGCAGCCATCCTGGACATCATCCTGCGCGACGAAATCGGCCATGTGGCGGTCGGCAACCGTTGGTACCGATACCTGTGCTCAGCCCACAACCTGGATCCGATCAGTACCTTTGCCGAACTTGCCGCGCAATATGGCGCCCCAAAGCTCAAAGGGCCGTTCAATCTGGCGGCGCGCCGGGCAGCCGGCTTTGACGAAGCCGAACTGGCAGTGCTGGGCAGCTGAGCCGCACTAGCCGCGCGGGTGATGCTGGGCGTGCAGCGTCTTAAGCCGCTCGCGAGCCACATGGGTGTAGATGGTGGTGGTGGAAATATCGGCATGGCCCAGAAGCATCTGCACCGCCCGCAAGTCAGCGCCATGGTTGAGCAGGTGGGTGGCGAAAGCGTGACGCAGCGTGTGCGGTGACAACGGCGCGGTAATACCCGCCTGACGCGCATACTTTTTGACAATCATCCAGAACATCACCCGGCTCATGGCGCTGCCGGCGTTGGCGCCACGCGTGCTGACAAACAGGTCCTGCGTTAACTGACCGGCCAGTAATTCCGGGCGGGCGACCTTGAGGTAGCGCGTGAGCCACAGGCTGGCGACCTCACCAAATGGCACCAAACGCTCCTTGTTGCCCTTGCCCAAGACGCGCAGCACGTTATCCGCCAGGCTAACGTTCAGTACCTTCAGCGTAACCAGCTCACTGACCCGCAACCCACTGGCATACATCAGCTCCAGCATCGTGCGGTCGCGCACGCCCAGGGCGCCGCCAAGGTCGGGGGCGGCCAGCAGGGCTTCTACTTGAGGTTCGGTCAGCGTCTTGGGCACGCGCAGGGCTTGGCGGGCCGCCCGCAGCTTGAGGGTAGGGTCAGACGTGATCAACCGCTCGCGCAGGGCCCAGCGGAAATAACGCTTAAAAACGGTGAGGCGCCGGTTGGCGGTACTGGCCTTGGTGGCGGCGTGGCTGGCGGCAAAGTAAGCATTAAGGTCGCTCTCCGCGCTGACCAACAACGCCCGACCCTGGCCATTGAGCCAGGTGGCATAAAGTGTCAGGTCGCGCCGATACGCCGCCAGCGTGTTGCGCGCCAAGCCCTCCTCAAGCCATAGCGCGTCAATGAAGTCGTCAATCGGCGCTTCGGTGCTCACTCGAGCTTCAGGTTGGCGGTCTCCACAACTTTTTTGTAAACAGCCAGCTCATCTTTCATCTGCTGCGCAAACTGCTCGGGCGTGTTGCCCAGCACCACTGAACCGGTGTCTTCAATGCGCTTGCGCACAGCCGGGTCTTCCAGCGCCTTGCGGGTGGCGGCGTTGATTTTGTCAACAATATCTCGCGGCATCCCCTTGGGGCCAACAATGCCGTAATAGGCCATGCGGTTCACGGGTTCCAGGCCAAGTTCCTTGAAGGTGGGGACATCCGGCAGGGCTGCAAGCCGCTGTGGCGCCGCCACGGCCAGCGCAATCAACCTGCCGCCCTGGATGTGCGGCAAGGCAGACGGCACGTTGTCAAAAATGATTTCTACCTGACCGCCCACGGTGTCGCGCAGCGCCGGGCCGGCACCGGAGTAGGGGATGTGCGTGACAGATACGCCTTGCAGGCCTTTCCACAGTTCGGTCTGCAGATGACCGATGCCACCCGTGCCCGAGGAGGAATAGGAATAACGGCCTGGCGATTTTTTCAGCACCTCCACAAAGTCCTTGTAGTTCTTGGCCGGGAAACTGGGGTGGACGGCGATGACGTTAGGCGTCGCTGCGATATTGATCACCGGCGTGAAATCAGTTGCTGCGTCATAAGGCATCTTGGGGTTGATGGCTGGATTAGCCGCTGTGGTGGAGACTGTGGCCATGCCCAGCGAGTAACCATCGGGCACTGCCTTGGCGGTCTCATTGGCGCCGACCACGCCGCCGCCGCCGGCCTTGTTCTCGATGATCACGTTTTGCCCGAGCGCCTTCCCCAAGGGTTCAGAGATCACGCGGGCCACGATATCAGTGGTTCCGCCTGGCGCGAACGGGACCTGCAACTTCACCACCCGATTGGGATAGCCCTGGGCCAGCGCGGTGCCAGCAAGAGCAAAAAGACAACAGGCTACAAGGGTTCGACGGTGCATCATGAAGGTAATCTCCTGAAAAACAAAAGCAAAACGCGTTCAGCGTCATTATTAACCGGGTCACAGACCGAGTAGCGAGGACTTTCACGTAAGGGCAAACCCGCGACCGAGGCCTCGATCACTGCTATTCTCACAGGGTGAATTTTGCCCAGTTGCTCTTTCCCGATTTCTCTCTGATCCTGTGCGGTTACCTGGTGTGCCGCTACACCCCGCTGAACCGAACAGTGTGGCAACAAGTGGAGACGCTGGTCTATTTCGTGTTTTTCCCAGTGCTCTTGTTCCAATCGATCGTGAAGAGCCCGCTGGACATTGGCTCGACCTCGGGCTTGATCGGCGCAGGCTGGACGGTCGGATTGACCGGTATTGTGCTGGCCTACTCGCTACCCTATTGGCCCTGGCTTGGGCGGCATGTGCCGGCGCGGGACCACGCCGCCAGCGCTCAGGTGGCGTTTCGAATGAATTCCTTCATCGGTCTGGCACTGGCCGAGCGACTGGCCGGACCGCAGGGCCTGCTGCTGATCGCGGTGCTGATCGGCGTCTGTGTGCCGCTGTTCAACGTCGCCGCAGTTTGGCCTATGGCGCGCCAGGGCCAGCGTGGCTTTGCCGGGGCACTGCTGCGCAATCCGCTCATCATCGGCACCTCCAGTGGCCTGCTGGCCAATTTGCTGGGCCTGAGTATTCCGAGTTGGCTGGAGCCGACGGTCAGCCGCATTGGCGCAGCGTCGCTGCCGCTGGGCCTGATGGCGGCTGGCGCCGGCATGCAGTTCGGAGCCCTCGGCCGGGCTAAATCAATGGCTGTGGTCTTGCTGACGATCCGGCACCTGCTGCTGCCTTTGGCCGCTTTCGGGCTGGCTCGGCTGTTTGGCCTGGACCCGGTGCAAACCACGGTACTGCTGGCGTTTTCAGCCCTGCCCACCGCCCCCAGCGCCTACGTGCTGGCAGCCCGCATGGGCTACGACGGCGCCTATGTGGCGGGTTTGGTCACTTTGTCCACCCTGCTGGGTATGGTGAGCCTGCCGTTTGCGCTGGGCGTGCTCAGAGGACTGTAGGGCCAACAACAAGGCTCAGGCAGGGGAATTTGGCGGGACGGGCCGACGCATCGCCCAGGACAGCGATATCCGATCTGAACGGATCAGTGCAATTGAAAAATACGCTACGACGCCCTGCGGATCCACCAGTGAGCGTCGGAGTCGACCCAAGGGGTCGCCAGCTCGCACGCCCAGATGCGCCGCCACACCGGCGTCGGCGATGGTCAAGGTAAAGTTTTGGCGCATTTCCACCAGGTGCACCGCATCCAATTCCTCCAGCACCACCAAAGCCATCTCTTGGTCGAATCGCCGGGGCGCTTGGTCGTAGTAGTGACGGGCCACAAAGAGCTCCACCACCCGAAACGGGTCCGATCGCTCGTCCAGATGCACGCGGCGCATCCGCCGATAGGCTGCCGCCGGTGTGCCGTCATGTGGTAACAGGGGTGGCGTGGCGTCATCTGCTTCCAGGATTCGCCCTCGGTGCTCCCGCAGGTTCTGCGGCAACTGGGGCCACCCCGCTTCGGTGACAGGCGAGCTTATACGCAGCGGCGCGTCGTTGACGAATGTGCCACTGCCGCGGCGTGCACGAATCAAGCCCTCCTGGGTCAGCAGTCGGAATGCCTCACGCACGGTCACGGGCGCGACGTTATAGCGCTTGGCCATTGCGGCAATCGTTGGCAATTGAGCGCCTGCTTTTAACTCGCCAGAAGCAATCGAGGACCGCAGGGCACCGGCAATGCTGTGGTAGAGCGGCGACTTGCTGTGTGCAGAAAGGGATGAGGAAGGCACGTGAAATGGGCTTTACTGGGGCAAGCGCTGTGAAACACCACGCATGATAGATCCACATGATATATGATGGTTTGCTGGTTTACCAGCATAATTATGTTAGCCTCAATCTTCAGGAATCCCTTATGTCAGCACCCCAACGCCTTGTGATCTTTGTTGCAGACAACCATAACCGGTCAGTGGTCGGCTGCTATGGGCACCCGGTGGTTCAAACGCCGCACATCGACGCCATCGCCAAGCGCGGTACGCGCTTCGCCAACGCCTACAGCACCAGCCCGCTATGCTGCCCAGCGCGTGCGGCCATGGCGACCGGCCGTTATCCGCACCAGACCAGCTATTGGGACAACGTCATGGCCTATGACGGCGCGATTCCCAGCTGGATGCACCGCCTGCGCGAGCAAGGGCACCACGTCACGGCCATCGGTAAATTGCACTACCGGAGCAGCGATGACGACAACGGCTTTACCAAAGAAATTTTGCCCATGCACCTGCATGAAGGCAAAGGTGCTCTCAAGGGTCTGTTGCGCGGCTTCGATGCACAAAAACCCAAAGAGCCCGGCGTGATGATGGGTTTGTACGACGACCTGTCCAAGGAAGGCGACACCCATTACCAAGACTACGACCGTCAAATTACCGAGCAGGCCGTGGCCTGGCTGCGCGAGCACCAACCCGAAGACAACAAAACATCGGTCCTTATCGTGTCTTACATCAGCCCCCACCCGCCCTTTACCGTGGCCAAGCGTTTCTTGGACATGTACCCACTGAAAGACATGCCTCTACCGCCGGACATGGCGACGACTGCTTTTCATCCGTCTGTCGAGTTCGCACGCCAACTCGACGGCATGCCGCCCCAACTCGACCCAGCTGTGTTGCAGCGGATCGCCGCGAGTTATTTTGGCTTGATCACGCACATGGACGAGCAGATCGGCATCGTGGTCCAAGAGATGAAGTCGCTTCAACTGTTCGACGACACCCGCATGGTGTACACCAGCGACCATGGCGAATTGTTTGGCGCGCAAGGCTTGTTTGGCAAACGTTCGCTGTTCGAGGGTGCGGTCGGCGTGCCTCTGATCCTGGCAGGACCCGGCATTCAAGCTGGGCATGTCTCTGAGCAACTGGTCTCGCATGTGGATTTGTTTCCGACCCTCATTGACATGACGGGTGCTCAATTGGAGCCTGCGGATGCTGACCTACCTGGCGTATCCCTGTGGCCGGCGGCGCTTGGCCATGACGACCTGGATCGCCCGGTGTTTGCCGAATACCATGCGCAAGGCTCGCGATCAGCGGCCTATTTGGTGAGGCAGAACGACGACAAAATGATTGTCCACGTGGGTATGCCCACACAGACCTTTGACCTTCAAGCCGACCCTGATGAGCTGAACGATTTGCGCGGCACTGCACAAGGTGACGCCATCGAGCGACGCCTCATGCCGGTGCTGTTATCCATCTGTGACCCGCAGTTGCAAGACGACCGGGCCAAAGCCGCGCAGCGGGCCAAGGCAGAGGTTTATGGCGGTCAACAGGCCGTGGGGGAAGAGGCCTTTATTGCGTTTACGCCGCCACCCGGCGTATCGGCTGAAGAGGCCTGGGCCAGCCTGGATGCTGTATCAGGGTCTGCACGATGAACCTCGACCGATTCCCCCGCATCAACCTGTGCCATGCCCCCACGCCCCTTGAGTTCATGCCCCGCCTGACACAGCACCTGGGTGGCCCACAGATTTGGATCAAGCGCGATGACTGCACTGGCATGGCACTCGGCGGTAACAAAGCGCGAAAGTTGGAGTTTTTATTGGGTGACGCCCTGCAGCAAGGTGCGGACCATGTGGTCACGCTGGGCGCACTTCAGTCCAACCATGTCCGGCAAACTGCAGCCGCCGCTGCACGCCTCGGTCTGGCTTGTACCGTCCTCCTGGAACACCGCCATCCCAACCCGGATTCCGACTACTTGCATAACGGCAATGTCCTTCTGGATGGTTTGCTGGGTGCCGAGATCGTCTATCGCCCTGGCGGCACCGACATGGCTGCCGCACTGATGCTGATGGGCGATCAACTGCGCGCCAAGGGGCGCCGACCCTATCTGATTCCCAGTGGCGGCTCCAACCCGGTCGGCACACTCGGCTATGTCAAGGTGGCTCAAGAACTCTTGCAACAAGCCCAGGAAAAATCTTTACGCCTGGATCACATCGTGGTGGCCAGCGGCAGCGCCGGCACGCAAGCGGGCCTGGTGGTGGGCGTGGCAGCCCAAGCCAGCAAGGTAGCTGTTCAAGGGTTTGCGGTCAGTCAAGCCGCGCACCTTCAACATGCCAGGGTGGCGGCGCTGGCTTTAGCCACTGCACAATGGATCGGAGACTTCCCCGAGATCCCGCCAGAGGCGATTCGGGTGAATGCAGACTACCTGGGCCAGGGCTACAGCATTCCCACACCCGCCATGGTGGAGGCTGTTCACCAAGTGGCACGGCTGGAGGGCATCTTGCTCGACCCGGTCTACACCGGCAAAGCCATGGCCGGGTTGATGGACTGGGTCCGCCATGGGCGCTACCGATCCGACGAGAACATCGTGTTCATTCACACCGGTGGTCAAGCCGGCCTGTTTGGCTTTTGTAACACCCTGAGCCACAGCTCCAGAAAGGCCGTTAATGCAAACCCACTGGATTGACAATCAGGCGCACCCGGGTTCTGGGGACGCTATTGACATTGTGGACCCCGCCACAGAAGAGCTGATCGACACCATCCCGCGAGGACACGCCAACGATGTCGAGGCTGCCGTTGCGACCGCTCGCCGTGCTTTTGAGCCCTGGGCCGCACGATCGCCCATGCAGCGCCGCCAACTCATCCTGACCGCCATTGACCGGCTGATACTGATACGCGACGAGGTGGCTCATTTGCTAACACGTGAAATGGGCAAGCCTTTGTCGCACTCACTGAATGAGGTTAACAAAGCCATTGAAGGTATGCGCTCCAACGCAGAAATGGTGATCCATCTGCGCAGTGGTCAACAAATGGCCGCTGATCTGGAACTGAACTTTCAACAAAGGTTTGCACGGGGGGTGGCCGCCTGCGTCATGCCGTGGAATTTCCCTGTGGCCTTAGGCCTCGACAACGTGGTGCCTAATTTGCTGGTGGGCAACACGGTGGTGTGGAAGCCCTCTGAAAAAACACCCTTGACATCACGCCTGATCGCCGAACGCATCTTTGACCACTTACCCGCAGGCGTTGTCAATGTTTTGCTGGGCGACGGTCCGACCGTGGGCGACGCCCTGGTGCGCCATCCGCAGGTGGATTTGCTGGTCTTTGTTGGCAGCGAGCCCACCGGACGGCACTTGGGCGCCATTTGCGGTCAAAGCTTGAAGAAAGCCATTTTGGAGTTGGGCGGCAAAGACGCCCTGATCATCGATGAAACCGTCGATGTCACTGCCGCAGCCCGCATGGCCGCAGAGGCGGCATTTTCAAATGCCGGGCAGATCTGTACCTCGACCGAACGACTGTATGTCGCACGAAGAATATTTCCAGAGTTTGTCGCGGCGCTGACCTCGCAGGCGCGAGCTATCCGCCAAGGCAACGGCTTGACGGCTGGCATTCAGATGGGGCCATTGGTCGACCACAAGCAGCTGCAAATTGTGTCGCGTCAGGTCCAGGAAGCCCTGGATGCAGGCGCGACCTTGCACCATGGCGGGTCACGAATGCCGGGACGAGGTTTTTTCTATCCACCCACCGTGCTCAGCCATCCAGACGCCAGCTGTCGCCTGATGTTGGAAGAGACCTTCGGCCCGGTCGCACCCTGCATCGCTTTTGACGATTTTGACGAGGCCATCGAGATGGCAAACCGCACACGCTTTGGCCTGGCATCAATGGTCATGACCACGTCAGCGCCTCGTGCCCTACGTGCCATTCATTCCTTGCGCGCCGGCATGGTCAAGATCAACACGCTGCGTGGCAAGGCGCCGGGTGGCAGCTCCGAGCCCGTCAAGTCGAGTGGCTTGGGCCACGGTTATGGCATGGAGTTTTTCCATGAAATCACGACGCAAAAATCAGTGCACTGGCGGGCGTTGCCCAGTTAGTCGAAGACCACCACATTTCGGGCGATTCCGCCGCGCTGCAGTGCCGAAAAGCCGTCGTTGATCTGCTCCAGCTTGAGCCGATTCGAGACCAGCTGGTCAAGCTTCATGCGTCCCTGCATGTGGAATTCCACCAGGCGGGGGATGTCAAGACGAAAATGGTTGGAACCCATCATCGTCCCCTGAATGCGGCGCTCACGCAAAAAGTCGAACCCGTGGAGTTCGATCTTGGTACCCAGGGGAATCATGCCCACAATGGTAGACAAACCACGAGGGCGCAGCATGGCGAAAGAGGCTTCGGTGGTGGGCTTGAGGCCGATGCACTCGAACGCATAGTGCACGCCGCCCTGGGTCATCTCGATGATTTTGGCGACCATGTCGGGATCTTTGGCATCCATGCCATCGGTGGCGCCAAAGGTCTTGGCCATTGTCAGCTTGTTGGCATCAATGTCAATGGCGATGATGCGGGCTGCGCCCGCCAAGTGCGCTGCGTGGATGGTAGAAAGACCCACACCCCCGCAGCCGAGCACGGCCACCGTGGTACCGGGTTCCATGCGGGCGCTGTGCACCACCGAGCCGTAGCCGGTGAGCACGCCGCAGCCCAGCAGCGCCGCCAAATCGAGCGGCATGTCTTGGCGGATTTTGACCACGGCGTTTTCGTGAACCAGCATCTGCTCGGCAAAAGCCGATAGGTTCAGGAACTGGTTCAGCTGCTCACCCTTCCAGCGCAGGCGTTTCGCCTTGCCGGGCGGCATCTTGACGGCGGTGTTACTGCAAATGGTCTGGTGGCCAGTCACGCAGAACTCGCAGTGGCCGCAGAACACCGACAGGCAAGTGACCACATGGTCACCTGGCTTGACGTGCGTAACATCTTCGCCCACCGCTTCGACCACGCCGGCAGCCTCATGGCCCAGCACGGCGGGCACAGGTGTGGGGTACTTGCCCTCAATGAAATGCAGATCACTGTGACACAGTCCGCTCACGCGGGTACGCACCAACACTTCATTGCGCTTGGGCTTCTCGATCTCCACGCTCTCGATGGTCATCGGCTGACCTGGGCCATGAAAAACAGCGGCTTTCAATTCAATTTCTCCTGCTAGTCAGTGTGTGTGTTTTGGGGGGCTGAGCCAACTTGGGTGGCCCAAACACGCTCAAGCAGCATCTCGGTGGAGCCGTCCACCAGCGTGGCCACCTGGGCACCAGCCAAATGGCGGCTCAAAGGGTATTGCGCGCTCAGCCCAGCCGCTCCCAGCGCATGCAACAAAGCGGCAATATGCTTGCCCGCCATCCGGGTGGCAAAAATTTTGGCCCGCGCGGCCAAGGCGTCCATGGGCGCTTGAGCGTCCGCTGCCACGCAGGCCTGTTCGATCAGCAACTGCGCCGCCTCGACATCGACCATGGCATCGACGAGCACCCACCGCCAGCCTTGGTGCTCCTGCAAGGCACGGCCAAAGGTGTGACGCTGCTCGCCGTACGCACGGGCGATGCGCAAGCTGTCCGCCACCATCGCCGTCGCCATGGCCGCCACATAAGTACGAGCCATATTGATGGAGCCCATGGCACGCTTGAACGCCATGCCAGGCGGGTGCAGTACCTCGTCGGCAGGCACTTCATAGCCGTCGAGCACAAAGCCGCCCGTCCCCAGCGAGGCCACAGTCTCGGTACGGCCTCGGTCGGTGCGATGAAAGCCCGGTCGCGACGCATCCACGACGAAAGCGGCAATGCCCTTGGCGCCGCTTCCCGGCTGGGTTTGGGCGTATACCACCATCACCTCGGCCACCTGCGCATTGATGATCCAGGCCTTTTCACCCTGCAAACGCCAACCCGCACCGTGGGGCGTGGCTTGCATCTGAATGGCGCCAAAATCCGACCCAGCGCCCGGCTCGGTCAGGCAGGTGCAACCCATGCGCTGCCCAGCCAGCAAATCACCCAGCCAGCGCTGCGAGACAGCCGCTGGCAGCCCATTGGCCAGCGTGGAGGCGACGCCCTGTGTGTTGATCAAGGACAGCGCAAAACCAAAATCTGCGCCGGCCAGGATCGCCGCCATGCGGGACTTGACGCTGAAGGGCAAACCCAAGCCGCCCTTCTCCACCGGCACTTGAACACCAATAAGATTCAGGCGAGCCGCTTCGTGCACTCCCGCGAGCCCCATGACACGCTCACGCTGCCAGCGTTCAGCCTCTGGCCGCACCCAGCCGTCGGCGAGTTGCTGGGTCTGCTGCAGAACCTCTTGTGCGCGGGTCGTCACTTCAAACCGAGCTTTTTCACAATCACCGTCTCAGTGGCCACGTCACGGGCGATTTGTTCGGCAAACTCTTTGGGGCTTTCGCTCATACTGATGAACGAGCCGGTGCGTTTGGTCTCTTCGATCAGCGCCGCAGACGTGGAGACCGTCATCAGCGCCTTGTGCACGCGCGCAACCACATCATCCGGCGTTCCCGTGGGCATGGCAAATCCACCCCAAGCGCCAAACAAATAGCCGGGTGCCACGGTATCGCCGACCGTAGGCACCTCTGGAATAGGTTGCACCGATTTGTTGGTCGTCACAGCCAAGGCCCGCAACTGCCCGCCTTTGAGATGAGGCACCGCAGTGCCCAGCACCATGATGCTGAAGTCAATCTGCCCGCCCAAAATAGCGTTGACTGATTCGACCGCGCCCTTGTAGGGGATGTGCAAGGCTTTGAAGGCCGGCAGTTTTTCTTCCAGGTACTCCACCGCCATGTGAGCCGGCGAACCCATGCCCGCCGAACCATAGGTCAATTTACCGGGGTTGGCTTTGGCTGCCGCCACCAAATCTGCCATGGTCTTGTAGGGCGACTTGGCATTGACAACGCAGACGTAGGGCGAATTACTCATCCGGCTGATCAATTTGAATTCCGTCAATAAATTAAAAGACGGGTCCATCGCCTGGACAGTGACATGGCCTGAGGTAATGTACGCCAGGGCGTGGATCTCAGTCGGGTTTTGTGAAACTGCCCGGGCCCCGATCAAGGCGGCAGCCCCCGGTTTGTTGTCAACGTTAAAGGGCTGAGCATAAATGTTGCTCAACTCTCTGGCCACGACGCGGGCAAACAGATCGGGCGAGCCGCCCGCAGGGTACGGGACCACCACCTTCACCGGCCGGGTGGGCCATGCGGTTTGGGCCCACAGTGAGCCGGGCAAAGCCGAACCAACCGCCAAACCACCCAACAGCTGACGTCTAGAGATAAAACTGCTCATGTGTGCTCCTTATAAATGAATACCAAACCAGATCAATCCCATTGTGCGATGGCCTCAGGGACATTCGCAAAACTGTCCGGCGCTTGCGGGCCGGGAATGAGGGTGACACGGTCAATATGACCGCCGTAACGGTACACCCCCCGGCCCTCACAGTCGGCGCTGACCTTGCGCCGACGATCCAAACCCACATCAATGCCTTCGCCAACCAGTCTGATGAACGTGGGCGTCATGGTCAAAATTTCGGTGGCCATGACGCCATTCAACACCAACTGCCCCACCCCTTGCCGTTGACCTCGGGCACTGTGTTCAAGTCGCAGGAGTTGTGGGCCAGGGGTCAAGCGCATACGGCATTGCCGCTCGGCACCACGTGTGCCAACAAACGCGGCAACAACCTGATCGGCTTGGACAAACACGCACACACCGCCCATGTTGTCGCCAATAGAAAAAATCACCCCTTCAAAGCCAGATTGCCAATTGAAATGGGCCTCCAGGCAGTAATCCCGGTCTGACATCAAAGGCGCAAAGTTTTGCAGGGGGATCGTTTCAACCCCAGGATAAAAATGCAAGGGCGCAGAGAACTTTTTCTCTAAAAAGGGCGGTACCGCCAGTGTTTTTCGCAAGTCTCGGTTGTCCAGCGGATAAACCTGGTTGCTTTCGGCGTCGAGTTCGAATTCCGCAATCAATTGCTGCAGGATGTCGGGGTGGCGCACAGCCAGGTTGTCGCATTCGGTCGGATCAGTTTCAAGGTTAAACAGCAGCCAGTTGTTCAAGTCAATGGCCTTGCTCATGGGTTGCAAGGACACCACTTTCCACGGGAACATGATCATGCCCCGATTGCCTTCAAGCTCAAAATGCTGGCGTGTCCGCTGGGCTGGCGCCTGAGCCTGCGTTAGCGTGTTCAGATAGCTGCTGCCATCCAAACCCCGCGTCGCGTGGCCGTTAAAACTTTGCGGGTAGCTCGCACCAATCATCTCCAACACGGTGGGCAAAGTGTCGGTGACATGAATCCACTGGGTCCGTACAGCCCCAGCATCTTTCACGCTCTTTGGGTGGCTCAAGATAAAGGGCACCCGTATACCGCCGTTCATGGGAGTGCGCTTATAAAAACGAAACGGCGTGTTGGAGCAATTGGCCCAGCCCACCGGATAAGCCACAAAGGTGTCTGAGCCGCCCACCGCCCCCTGCTCAAAGGCTTGCTGCGCTTTTTGGGCCATTTCCGCTTCAGTGGCACGGGCTACTCTTTTTTCCATGGTGTTCACGGTTCCCTCAGGTCCGCCGATTGAATTGGCGCCGTTGTCTGAGGTGAGAACAATCAAAGTGTTGTCGTAAACGCCTAAGGCTTTGAGTTCGGCCACCAGACGACCCACCTCCTGGTCGACCAGTTCAACCATCGCGGCGTAGACCTGCATGTAATGCGCCATCAAAGGCCGCCTCTCGACGGGGACATCGTCCCAACGCGGCACACCAGGGTTGGCTTGTGACAGCCGCCAGTCCGGACCGATCAAGCCCATGGCACGCTGGCGAGCAAAGCGAAGTTCGCGCTGGCGGTCCCACCCCTGGTCGTAGACGCCGGCGTAACGGGCGATGGCCTCTGCCGGCGCTTGCAGCGGCACGTGGGGCGCGTTGTGGGCGAGGTACAGAAAAAATGGCTTGTCCGGCGTGCTGCTTTGATGGCCGCGCAGGTACTGAATCGAACGATCGGTCCAGTCCCGGGTGGCGTAGTAGTCGGGGGCATAGGCATCAATGCTCAAAAACTCATTGCCATCGATCAAGTGATGGGGCGAGAAGAAATGAGTCTCTGAACCCAAAAAACCATAAAAACGGTCAAAGCCGCGCTGCAATGGCCAGGCCTGGCGGTCACTGCCTGAGCCGATGTGATAGTCGGCCGTGTTGTGCCACTTGCCAACGCCATAGGTTGAGTAGCCCAGGCCGCGCAAGAGCTCGGGCATGGTGGGTGCATCGGCCGACATCTCACCGGCCTGATAACCTGGATAGCCGGGGTTATTGTGGGTCAACCAACCACATCCAACCGCATGCGGATTTTTCCCTGTCAGCAAGGCGGCCCGCGCGGGTGTGCACATCGGGACCGTGGTGTACCCGGTAAAACGCAAACCCGCACCGGCCAGGGCGTCAATGTGGGGCGTGGCAATTTCGCCGCCAAAGCAGCCAAAGTCCGAGAAACCCAAATCGTCGAGCAAGATGACCACCACATTGGGCGCGCCTTGCGGTCCACGGGTGGGTTCTCGCCACCACGGCTTGGAGTCTTTCAGGGTTTTACCAATCGTGCCCTGATACCCCTCGGCGGGGTTGGCGGGCGACTCCCACGAATACTTCATGCGTTGACCTGGAAGGGATGTTGAAGAATGCAATCGGCACCTTTTTCGCCGATGGCAATTGCGGCAGCGTTGGTGTTGGACGAGGGCATGGTCGGCATGATTGAGGAATCAATCACCCGCAAGGCCTGTACCCCCTTAACACGCAACTGCGGGTCAACCACGGCCATGTCATCGGTACCCATCTTGCATGTGCCAATGGGGTGCCAAGAGGTTTGGCCACACTGACGGATGTAGTCCAGCACCGCCGCATCGTTTTGCACATCCAGCCCGGGGCGGGTTTCGCGCCGGATCAAACCCTGCAAAGCCGGTTGACCAGACACATGGCGGGCCATCCGAAAGGCACGCACCATGTCTTCCTGATCCTCGGGGTGATGCAAATAGCGCGGATCCATCAAGGGCGCTTTCAAGGCATCTGGGGAATGCGCATGCACATGCCCACGCGAGCGCGGGCGCAATTGAAAAAACCCGATTCCAAAACCCGGGAAGGGGTCAAGGCCCGCACCCGGGCTGCGCGTGTAGCGGCTGTTGGCACTGAGGTGCGTCATTTGGATCTTCACAGTGGCGCGCGGCTCGTCGGGATGCGCAGGCACCAGCGCATGGACTGTCGCCGACGGCGTCGCCATCATGCCCCGCCGCGTCAGCAAATATTTGGCGCCCATCCAGGCCTGGCGGATCGGGCTGGAGACAATTTCATTCAGGCTGATGCGTTGGGTGCACTCAAACGTGATGCGCCCCTGCAAGTGGTCACACAGGTTTTCACCCACACCAGGCACATCGGCTTTGACCGCCACGCCCAACTCACGCAAGCGATTGGCCTGGCCAACGCCAGAGAGCTCCAGCAACTGCGGCGACACGATGGGCCCGGCGCTCAGGATCACTTCGCGCCTGGCCAGCACTTGCAGCGCTTGGCCCTTGTGCAGGTAGCGAATACCTACCGCCCGCGTCCCCTCCCACATCACCGATGTGGCCTGAGCCTGCACTTGCAGGGTGAGCCGAGGCGGGGTAAACCGATCCAGATAAGCCCGGGCGGTGCTGCTGCGCTGACCCTGATGCGTCGACAACTGCAAATAGCTGACGCCCTCGTAGCCAGCGCCGTTGTAGTCGGGGTTGGCGGCAATGCCGGCTTCCAGGCACCCGGCATGAAAAGCGTCCCCTAAAGGTTGCGGGTCTTCTGCCAACGATGTGACCTGAATCGGGCCCTGCCGGCCACGGTAGGCGGCGTCTCCGAGGGGCGCGGATTCGAGTTTTTTGAAGTACGGCAACAAATCCTGGTAGCCCCAGCCGGTGCACCCCAGATCACGCCAATGGTCGTATTCCCGTGGATCGCCGCGTACATAAATCATGCCATTGATCGAACTAGACCCCCCAGGCATCTTGCCGCGGGGCCAATACACCTTCTGGTTGTTGACCTGCTCTTGCGGCTCGGTAAAGAACGGCCACACGTACTTGGGGTTTTGCAGCAACCGACCAATGCCCAAAGGGGTTCGCACCCAAAAGTCATTGTGGTGAGCACCGCCCGCCTCGAGCAGCAGCACGCTGGTGTCGGGCTGCTGTGCCAACCGATGGGCTAAGGCCGCGCCCGATGAGCCCGCCCCGACCACCACATAGTCGTAGGTGGGCGTAGTCAAGTCTTTGTCCCCAGCCACTGTTGCAGGGCAGCCAGTTCAAGCCCCATCCGTGAAAATTGCAAATCAGGCATCTCTGGCAATTCAAAGCCGGGGCCGGTACGCGGTGGCACCGGCTCGACCATCAGCTCGACAAGGGTCGGGCCGCGCTGGCTTAACAATTGCAGGAAGCGTTGCGCCCAGGTCTCCGCGCTGTCGATCACTTCGGTATGGTCGTACCCCGCTTCTTTCGCCAAACCCGCAAAAGACAAGGTGGGTTGCAAGGTGGCCAGGTTCCCCAGCCCTGAGAACTGGGTGCCGTTGCGAATGAGCACATGCAAGAAATGATCGGGTCGCGCCGTGGCAACAGTGACCAACCCGCCGAGCTCAAGCAGCAGACTCGCGTCACCGTCCACCACCACCACGGCCCGCTTGGGCATGGCCAGCGCCAGACCTAGGCCCAGACCCGCAGCGCCGCCCATCAGGGGCACCGAGCTGATCCGCCCAGGCGGGCGTCGGCTGGCGTCCCCGCCTGCGGCTTCGAGTTCGATGCGGTCAAAGGCAAACATGGCACCCATGGTGGCCACCAACAAAGAATCAATGGGACGCTGCTGGGCAACCACGGCACAGGCTTGAATCAAGTTCATCATGTGCGTTATCTCCAGGCCATGGGGGCGGACACCAGCAACACCACCGCGGTGCGCTGGGCATGGGCCAGGTCATAGGCCTCGTCCATTCGGACTAAGTCAGCCTCAGAGTCCAGGCATAAAAAAGGCACATTGATGGCGTTGAGCAAAGGCTCCATGATGCGCACCATGGTCCGCCGTGACGCCGTACTGGGCTGCCCCAGGTTGGCGTATTCGCGCCCAAACTGCCCGACCATGAACACCAAAGGCATTTGTGCGTCCAGGCAAACCGCACGCAGGGTGTTCATGCAGTTGTACAGCCCTTGGTTTTGCATCATCAGCAAGGGACGCTTGCCGCCCAAGGCCAAGCCTGCAGCCACAGTCACCACCTGGTTTTCACTGCAGCAGCCCACCAGCCTGACCCCAGACAAGCCCGCTTCCAGCCGCTGGTGCAAGGCCAATTGCACCCAGTCGGGCACCGTGACCACATGGTCCACCCGGTTGCGGGCCATCGCCTCCACACAGGCGGATGCCGGTATAGAAAAATCACTCAGAATGACACTGGACATAGGGCGGCCTATGAGAAAGGGATGACCGTAGTCTCCCCTTGCCACCGGCTGCCGTCTGTCCAAAATTTGACAATTCGCACCCCTGGAAAACCATGACCGCCACGGCTCAGGCTTGGCGGGTGAATCTGCGCTTAGCGCCTTACCTGAGTCAGTTGCCGTCAACCCAGCTCAGGCAGTTCAGCCAGAGTCGCTGTGCGCACACCGGCAGCACGCACTTGTGCCAAAAAGGCTTGGCCGGATTCCTCAAAACCTGTCACCGGGCTCATGCAGTCGGTGAGCAGCACGGTTTGCCGCAGTCGCTCGGCCGGCAGCTGGGCCAGCATGTCTTGCACCGACGCCGCCACGCAATGGCTGAGCGCCTCGCCCGCTACCAGCAGCAGCCCTGCGCCGGCGGCCAGACGATTCATCAGTGACAGGTTGAGCGCGGTGCGGGGATCGTCAGCGCGAGGCACTTCGGCGCGAAAGGCGCTGTACTGCTCGGTCATCGGGTTCATACCCTTGAGCACTTTGTCGCACAACTGGCCACTGTGCATCTCCCAGTCGGCGATGCTGCGGGCCAGGTGGGCGTGGATGTTGTGGCCCCAGGTGCCCAGCACGCAGTGCACCGGCCAGACCACCAGCTGCCGCTGCCCCGGCGCCTCCAGCGCGTCCAGATAGGCCAGCACTTCAGGTGTTCGGGCGGCATCCCGTGGCCGCCACTGGCCGGCCCGCACGGCCGCTGCCGTCACCAGGCTGAAGGGCGCCGCGGAGCTGCCATCGGCCTGCAGCCAAAAACTGCTTCGCTCAATGCCCACACTGGGGTGCGAGTCCAGGGTGACGGTAACGGCCTGCACCGCAGCCCGGTGCTGTTGCAGCCAGTCGGCCAGCCGGCTCATGTCGGCGTTGGCGCCGGGTACCGGCAGCGCCGCGCCCTCAATGTCCAAAAAGTCATTTTGCGGGTCGATGATCAGAAGTTCACAGGGGCGCATGGCAGGTCCTTGGATCAGTTCAGCAGGGTCGGCTCGGTCGGCACGGCCGGTGATTGTTGCAGGGCCCAGGCCACGTGCTCGCGCACCAGGCTGCTGGGGTGGTCAAAACGGGCTTGCAGGGCCGCCTGCCAGGGCACGGCCGCCTCGGGCGAGGCCGTGCGCAGCGCGTTGCCCAGCGCCACGGCCACGTTACGCAACCAGCGCTCATGGCCAATGCGCCGGATCGGGCTGCCCTCGGTCAGGTTCAAAAAATCGGCCTCGCTCCAGCCCAGCAGCGTCACCAGCTGCTGACCGACCAGGCCCTGGCGTTCGTCAAAATCCGGCAGGGCACTACGTTGGGCGTAGCGGTTCCAGGGGCACACCAGCTGGCAATCGTCGCAGCCGTAAATGCGATTGCCAATCAGCGGGCGCAAGTCCAGCGGGATGGGGCCCGCGTGCTCTATGGTCAGGTAAGAGATACAGCGCCGGGCGTCAAGCCGGTGCGGCGCCACGATGGCCTGAGTCGGGCAAATGTCGATGCAGGCGCTGCAACTGCCGCAATGGGCCGACACGGGCTCGCTGGGCGGCAGTGCCAAGTCCACATAAATCTCGCCCAGGAAAAACATGGAGCCGGCCTCGCGGTTGAGCAGCAGGGTGTGTTTGCCGCGCCAGCCCTGGCCGCTGCGCGATGCCAACTCGGCCTCCAGCACCGGCGCTGAATCGGTAAACACCCGGTGGCCAAAGGGCCCAACCGCCGCCGCAATCTGGTCGCTCAGCCGCTGCAGGCGTTGCCGCAGCACCTTGTGGTAGTCCCGCCCACGGGCATAGAGCGAGACAATGGCCTCGCCGGGGCTCTGCAAGCGGGCCAATTCGCGGTCTTGCCAGTTGGGCTCAGTCGCAGCGCTGAGGTAGTCCATGCGGGCCGTGATCACGCTCACCGTCCCCGGCACCAGCTCGGCCGGGCGGGCACGGCGCAGACCGTGGGCGGCCATGTAGTGCATGTCACCATGAAAACCGCTGGCCAACCAGGCTGATAATCCTGCCTCAGATGAGGACAAATCCACCCCCGCGATGCCAATTTGGGAGAAGCCGAGCGCTCGTGCCCATTCCTGGATGTCTGCGACCAGGCGCTGGCTGTCATGCGTGAAGGGAGTAGTCACGCGCCGATTGTAAAAACTATGGTCTGGCCCGACGAGGTGGCCACGCAGGCATTTGCCACCACATTGGCCGGCCAGCCCGGTCTGGGCCAAGCCGTCATTGAGCTGCGGGGCGAGTTGGGGGCCGGCAAGACCACGCTGGTGCGTCACCTGCTGCGTGCGCTGGGCGTGCAGGGGCGCGTCAAAAGCCCCACCTATGCGGTGGTCGAACCCTATGAGCTTGCTGGGCTGAGCATTTGGCACTTTGATTTTTACCGCCTGAACGACCCCCGAGAGTGGGAGGATGCGGGCTTTCGCGATATTTTTGCCGGCCCAGGGCTCAAACTGGCCGAGTGGCCGGAAAAAGCAGCCGGCCATATGCCGGCCGCCGACCTGATGATCAGCCTGACCGTGCGTGAGGATGAGACCCGCGAGGTGCGCCTGACAGCCCAAAGCCCGTTGGGCGTCATGCTGCTGTCCGACATCAGTGACACGGGCGGGGAGGCCTGAGCGCCCATGCAACGCCGGGCCTTGATCACCTGTGCCGGTTTGGCACTGCTGGCCTGGCAAAGGCTGGCGCGCGGTGCCACCATTCTGGCGGTGCGGCTGTGGCCGGCGCCCGACTATTCCCGCATCACCATCGAATCCGACACCGCGCTCAAGGTGCGCACCACGCTGGTGGCCGACCCGCCGCGGCTGGCGGTGGACATCGACGGCGTGGAGCTGGACAGCACGCTGCGCGAACTGGTCACCAAGCTGGGGCAGGACGACCCCAATATCGCGGGCATCCGGGTCGGACAGAACGCACCAGGCGTTGTCCGGCTGGTGCTGGACCTGAAACAAGCCATGGCACCGCAGGTCTTCACACTGGAACCGGTTGCCGCCTACCGTCACCGACTGGTGTTTGACCTTTACCCCGCACAAGCGTTAGACCCGCTGCAGGCACTGATCAATGAGCGGCTGAAAGCAACATCATCCCCAGACCCACTGGGCGAGCTGATTGCCCGCCATCAGGCCGGCAGCGCGCCAACCCCGGCGACCCAGGCCAGCATACCAACCGCTACACAAATAATAGCTAAGACGCCAATAAATACGGGGGCTGGAGCCCTAAAACATCCTGAACCCACGAGCTCGGCAGCCAGTCTGCGAACGGCCGCACCGGTCACCGAGCGCCTGATCATCATCGCGCTGGATGCCGGCCATGGTGGTGAAGACCCTGGCGCGATCGGACCCGCCGGCACCCGTGAAAAAGACGTGGTGCTGCGACTGGCCCTGCGGCTGCGAGAGCGAATCAATGCCGCAGCCGTTAACAGCAACCCGATGCGCGCCTTCCTCACCCGCGATGGGGACTTCTTTGTGCCGCTGCATGTGCGTGTGGAGAAAGCCCGCCGCGTGCAGGCCGACCTGTTCGTCAGCCTGCACGCCGACGCCTTCTACACACCGAGGCCGCAGGGTGCGAGCGTGTTTGCCCTGAGCCAGGGCGGCGCCTCCAGCACGGCAGCACGCTGGATGGCAGAGCGGGAGAACAAGGCCGACTTGATCGGCGGCCTGAATGTCAGCGTCCGCGACGCCCAGGTGCGCCACGCCCTGCTGGACATGAGCACCACTGCCCAGATCAAGGACAGCCTGCGCCTGGGCGGCAGCATGCTGGGCGAGATCGCTCGTATCGGCAAGCTGCACAAACCGCACGTCGAGCAGGCGGCTTTTGCCGTGCTGAAGGCACCTGACATCCCCAGCGTGCTGGTGGAGGCGGCTTTTATCAGTAACCCCGACGAGGAGGCCAGGCTCAACACCGACGAGTATCAGGAGCAACTGGCCGACGCGCTGATGCGGGGCATCACGGCCTATTTCTCTAAAAACCCGCCGCTGGCGCGCAACCGCACCCTATGAGACAGGTGATCTCAGGCCGGCTAGCCGCTAAAGCTGACACGCTAAAGGCAAACATCCCGGCCAGCGCCATGACCATCAGCGTGCTGGGCGAGGCGCTGATGGACTGCGTGGAACAGCCCGACGGCAGCCTGCGCCCCCTGATGGGCGGCAGCCCGTTCAACTTGGCGCGCGCTGCGGCCTTGCGCGGCGCAAACGTGGCCTACCTCAACCCGCTATCCACTGACAAGTTCGGCCAGCAGCTGCAGACCCGACTGGCACAAGACGGCGTGCAGCTGCCGGGCGGCCACAGCCCCCGGCCGACTTCGCTGGCCGTGGTGCAAATCTATGACGGCCAGCCCAGCTACGGCTTTTACCGCGAAGGCATCGCCGACCGCGATTACACGGTCGATGGCGTGCTGGCGTTGCTGGCCGCCCAGGCGCCGGGCGTGCT
>CALPLW020000009.1 GCA_943324505.2 Comamonas sp. lk | reverse complement strand
GGTGGAATGCATGAACGAGCTGTTCCAGATAAAGCTTGCGCCAGAGCGCATCCGAGAGCTCGCCCAACAGAAAGAAGCCCTGTACCGGGAAGCTTTCGGCCCGGTGTTCCGGGAAGTGGCGGGCTTTACCGAGTTTGCTGGCCGTGCCAGGGCGCTTGGCCTCAAAGTGGGCGTGGGTACCGCGGGCGACCGGCACAACATCGCCTTTGCCTTTGGCCACCTGCAACTGCCGCAGGCGCCGCACGCGGTGGTGGGCGGTGACGAAGGCTTGCCCGGCAAACCCGAGCCCGCTATATTTTTAGAAGCAGCCAAGCGAATGGACATAAGGCCTGAGCACTGTATTGTGTTTGAAGACGCACCGTTTGGCATCGAGGCCGCACGCCGCGCTGGCATGCGCGCAGTGGCCCTGTGTACCTCGCACCGCGCCGAAGAATTGACTGGCCCCCACGTGATGGCCAGCGTGAATAATTACCTTGACCTGATGAATTCAGGCTTTTTGGAGACCCTGCATGTTGCAACTTCGTGATGGCACCACCCCTGCCCCGGTGATTCGCCGCGCCGACTACACCGCCCCAGCCTACTGGGTCGACACGGTCCACCTGAGTTTTGACCTGGACCCAGCCAAAACGCGGGTGCTGAACAAAATGACGCTGCGCCGCAACCCGGACGTGGCGGCACAGCCACTCAAACTGGATGGCGAAGAGCTCAACCTGGCCCGCGTCCTGGTCAATGGCCAGGGCACTGCCTTCAAGATAGAGAACCAACAACTGGTGCTGGACGGCCTGCCGGGTGAAGGCAGCTTCGAGCTTGAAATCTTCACCACCTGTGCACCGGCAAAAAATACCGAGCTAATGGGGCTGTACGTGAGCAACGGCTCATTCTTTACCCAGTGCGAGGCCCAGGGTTTTAGGCGTATCACCTACTTTTTGGACCGCCCCGACGTGATGGCCAGCTACACCGTGACGCTGCGCGCCGACCGGCACAAGTACCCGGTGCTGTTGTCCAACGGCAACCTGGTGGCGCAAGGGCCGCTGGAAGGCGCGGGCAATGAGGGGCGGCACTTTGCCACCTGGGTCGACCCGCACAAAAAACCCTGCTACCTGTTTGCCCTGGTGGCGGGCCAGTTGGTGTGCCGCGAGCAGCGCATCCTGTCGCGCGCCGGGCGTGAGCACCTGCTGCAGGTGTACGTGCGCCCCGGCGACATGGACAAAACCGAGCACGCCATGAACGCGCTGGTGGCCTCGGTGGTCTGGGACGAGGCACGTTTTGGTCTGCCGCTGGACCTGGAGCGTTTCATGATTGTGGCCACCAGTGACTTCAACATGGGGGCCATGGAGAACAAGGGCCTGAACATCTTCAACACCAAGTACGTGCTGGCCAACCCGGCCACCGCCACCGACGCCGACTACGCCAACATCGAGAGCGTGGTCGGGCACGAGTATTTTCACAACTGGACCGGCAACCGCGTCACCTGCCAAGACTGGTTCCAGCTCAGCCTGAAAGAGGGCTTGACGGTGTTCCGCGACCAGGAGTTCTCGCAAGACCTGTGCGCTGAGGCCTCGGCCCGAGCCGTCAAACGCATTGAAGACGTGCGCGTGCTACGCACAGCCCAGTTCCCCGAAGACGCGGGCCCGATGGCCCACCCGGTGCGGCCCGACAGCTATATTGAGATCAACAACTTCTACACCGTCACCATCTACGAAAAAGGTGCCGAGGTGGTGCGCATGATGCAAACCCTGGTGGGCCGCGCCGGCTTTGCCCGAGGCATGACGCTGTACTTTGCCCGCCACGACGGCCAGGCCGTGACCTGCGATGACTTTGCCCAGGCAGTAGCCGACGCCAACCCCGACTCTGAACTGGCCCGCCTGCTGCCGCAGTTCAAGCGCTGGTACAGCCAGGCCGGCACGCCAAGGGTGCAGGTCAGCGGCCAGTACGACGCCCAGGCCCAAAGCTACACCTTGAGCCTAAGCCAAAGCTGCCCGGCCACGCCAGGGCAGGCCGACAAGGCCCCCTTCGTGATCCCCGTCAGCCTGGGTCTGGTCGGCCACAGTGGCAGCGCCCTGCCCTTGCGCACCGCGCCGGGTGCCGCTGCCACCGACAGCCACCTGCTGGTGCTGACGGAAGCCGCCCAGTCCATCACTTTTGTTGAAGTGACCGAAGAGCCGGTGCCCTCTATCTTGCGCGGCTTCAGCGCACCTGTGGTGCTAGACATCGACTACAGCGACGCCCAGCTGCTTACGCTGCTGGCCTCAGACCCTGACCCTTTCAACCGCTGGGAAGCAGGCCAGCGGCTGGCGTTGCGTAGCGCTATTCAATCAATAGCAGAAGAACCAGGCGCCACCAGGGCTGGCGTGCTTTCTGATGCTTATATCGCCGCCCTGCGACAACTGCTGCGCTCCAACCAGTTGGACGCTGCTTTCAAAGAGTTGGCCCTGACCCTGCCCTCTGAAACCTATATCGCCGAGCAACTGCAGGTGGTGGACCCGCAGCGCATTCATGCCGTGCGCGAAGCCATTCGCCTGCAAATGGCAATCGCCCTGCAAGCGGACTGGGAGTGGGCTTTTGAGGCTCACAAGGACAACGGCGGCTACCGGCCCGAGCCCGTCTCGGCCGGTCGGCGCGCCTTGGCCGGCATGGCACTGGCCCAGCTCTGCCTGGTCGCCCGTGAAAGCGGTGACGCCGTCTGGCCGGGCAGGGCTTATCAGCGCTTCAAAGAAGCCGACAATATGACTGACCGTTTCAATGCACTGTCGGCTCTGGTGAACAGCGGGCACGAGCTGGCCACCGCTTCACTGGCGCGCTTTCATGCCCTGTTCAAGGGCGAAGACTTGGTGCTTGACAAATGGTTTGCGCTGCAGGGAGGCACTTGCGACCGTGGCGGCCAGGTGTTGCCGGCGGTGCGCCAGCTTATGAACCACCCAGACTTCAACTTGCGCAACCCCAACCGGGCGCGCAGCCTGATCTTCAGCTACTGCAGCGCCAACCCGGGCGCGTTTCACCGGCGGGATGCCGCCGGCTACGTGTTCTGGAGCGAACGCGTGCTGGAGCTCGACAGCACCAACCCGCAAGTCGCGGCGCGTCTGGCGAGAGCCATGGACCGCTGGAAAAAGCTGGCCGAACCCTACCGCAGCGCCGCCCGCGAGGCCATTGCCCGAGTCGCCGCCAAGACCGACCTGAGCAACGACGTGCGCGAGGTGGTCAGCCGCGCCCTGGAGGACTGACATGGCGTCCAAAATCTCCCTCACCCGCTACCTGGTGGAGCAGCAGCGCGTGGGCGGGCTCATCCCGTCCCAGCTGCGCCTGCTGCTCGAAGTGGTGGCCCGCTCTTGCAAAAGCATCAGCCAGGCCGTCAACAAGGGCGCGCTGGGTGGCGTGCTGGGCAGTGCCGACAGCGAAAACGTGCAGGGGGAGGTGCAAAAAAAGCTCGACATCATTGCCAACGAGGTACTGATCGAGGCCAATGAATGGGGCGGTCATCTGGCCGCCATGGCCAGCGAAGAGATGGACAGCATCTACATCGTGCCCAATCGCTACCCGCAGGGGGAGTACCTGCTGCTGTTTGACCCGCTGGACGGCTCCAGCAACATCGACGTGAATGTGAGCATCGGCACCATCTTCAGCGTGCTGGTCAAACCCGAGGGCCAGGGCGTGTCGGAAGCCGACTTTCTGCAGGCCGGCGCGCGCCAGGTGGCGGCTGGCTACTGCGTGTACGGCCCGCAAACCACGCTGGTGCTAACTGTGGGTGCAGGCGTGGCCATGTTCACCCTGGACCGCGAACAGGGGTCTTTCATCCTGACACAGGAGCATGTGCGCATCCCCGAAGACACCAAGGAATTTGCCATCAATATGAGCAATATGCGCCACTGGGCGCCGCCGGTGCGCCGCTACATCGACGAGTGCCTGCAGGGCAAAGAGGGCCCACGAGGCAAAGACTTCAACATGCGCTGGATCGCCAGCATGGTGGCTGATGTGCACCGCATCCTGACCCGCGGCGGCGTGTTCATGTACCCCTGGGACAAGCGCGAGCCCGAGAAAGCCGGCAAATTGCGCCTGATGTATGAGGCCAACCCCATGAGCTGGCTGATCGAACAGGCCGGCGGCGTCGCCACCAATGGCCAGCAACGCATCATGGACATCGCCCCCGCCAAACTGCACGAACGCGTCAGCGTCATTTTGGGTTCCAAAAACGAGGTGGATCGGGTCACCCACTACCACGCTGAGGCAGCGGGCCAACCTTGACCCGGCCGCTATAATTAAGGCCAGACGCCGGTGTAGCTCAGTCGGTAGAGCAGCTCATTCGTAATGAGAAGGTCGGGTGTTCGATTCATCTCTCCGGCACCAATGAAATCAAGGGCCTGCCACTATGAAAATAGTAGCAGGCCCTTTCTCTTTGGTGTCCGTGTAGCCACTGTGTAGCCGCTTGTACCTGGTTTTGTGCCGTATAGCCACCAGCCCCAGCGTGATCTTGTCGGTCAGGACGATCTGGCACAGCGCTACCAAGACCAGCACCCGCTCGATGGCGTACACGACTAGGTCTGGCGCCAGCAGTTCGAAGGCGGCCACTTTCACAATGACATGACGGCCATAAGAGCGCGACCGTTTTGACCACTTAAAAAACCGGGGTGATTCAAGCTAATGCGTGCCGGAGTATGGGCGCGCCAGAAATCAGAGGTTCGGGCCGGCAAAGGGGTCCGCAGCCCAAAAGGACCAAGTAAAAACCGTGCGGCACCACAGACTTGAAGTCACAATCCCACAATCTGATAATTGGATAGCTGCTACCCGACTAGGAAACGGGTTAAGTAGGGCATCCGTAAGGAAAATTAGTCCACAAGTAATTTAAAAATCTCCAGCTTATTTACGACTATGGCGATTAATGGCACAACGGGAAATGACACGATTACTGGCACCACAGGCGCTGACACCGTCTATGGGCTTGCCGGTAACGACTCCGTCACGGGAGATGATGGCAGCGACTACCTAGATGGCGGTGAAGGAAATGACACGATTTCTGGCGGCATAGGCGCAGATACCCTAGTCGGTGGCGATGGGAACGATCAACTCTCAAAATACCTGCGAGGTGGAGATGGTTCTTTTTCTGGCGGTGCAGGTGACGACACCATTTGGGGAGGGACTGGAAATGACACTATAGATGGCGGATCCGGCAATGATTCATGGCTTCAAGGCTATGCGGGAAACGACTCCATTACCGGCGCCGACGGAAACGACACGATCTATGGCGATGAAGGAAGCGACACGCTTGAAGGCGGCACTGGCAACGACTACTTAAATGGCGGGGAGGGAAATGACACGCTTATGGGCGGCGATGAGGCTGACTCACTGACCGGCGGTGCTGGCAACGATCTGATTTACGGTGGTGCCGGCGATGACAAGATCAATTACGTCAGTGACAGTGGCAATGACACCGTTTATGGGGGCGATGGCAATGATTATGTCTCATACCTCTTGGTCACTGGCAACAAAATTTTCTATGGCGAGAACGGCAATGACTCCTTTTATGGCGGACTTGGCAGCGACAGTATTGACGGCGGGATAGGCAACGACTACTTAGATGGCGGGGACGGAAATGACACACTGATCGGCGGCGATGGGCTTGACTCGCTGACGGGCGGTGCTGGCAACGATCTAATTTACGGTGGTGCTGGCGGTGACAGGATCAATTATGTTGATGACAGTGGCAACGACACCCTTTACGGCGGCGATGGCGATGACTATGTTTCTTACGTCTCGGTCACTGGTGACAAAATTTTCTATGGCGAGGGCGGCAATGACTCATTTTATGGCGGACTTGGCAACGACAGTATTGATGGCGGGATAGGCAATGATTATCTTGATGGCGGCAATGGCAATAATTTTCTTGACGGCGGCGCTGACAATGACTCCATCTATGGGGGCATTGGAAACGACTCTTTAATCGGTGGCGAAGGAAATAACGTAATCCGCAGTGGCGCTGGTATAGATTCAATCACCAGCGGAAGTGGCAACGACAACATCAATGGAAATTTGAAGGATACAACCACACCTTCAGGTGCGTACACCTTTTGGACTAACTCAGGATCAAAGACAATATCGACAGGCAGTGGCGATGATTTCATCTACGGAAGCAGTGATACAGACACTATAGATGGTGGTGATGGAGGTGATGTTATTTATGGTGCAGGTGGAAATGACTCCATCAATGGTGGTAGTGGTAACGACTATATCTACCATGATACCCAAGGTAATGCAACATTGATGGGCGGGGCTGGGGAGGATTACATTTCCGCAGACGGAAGTACTGTTAGCAAGTACCTTGATGGTGGCGTTGGCAATGACTCGTTGTATGGCGGGATTGGAAACGACACCTACATTGGAGGTGAAGGCAACGATTACCTTTATGACGTTGGTGGAAATAACTACTTTGATGCTGGCATAGGTAACGATACCGTCTATGGTGATGCGGGGAATGACACTGTAAATGCCGGAGCCGGAGACGACAGTATTTTTGGATGGTCTGGTCACGACAGTATTGATGGCGGCATTGGCAATGACTCTCTCTTAGGGGGCGAAGGTAACGACACTCTCATCGGCGGGGAAGGGCTTAACGAGTTATATGGCGGTGATGGAGATGATATTTACTACATCTCAAACACTACTACTTATATTTACGATTCAGGCGGAACCGACACAGCATATCTCTCCGCAAGTTTTGTTAAAGTTCCCAGCACTGTTGAGAAAGTCGTCTATACGGGCGGCGCAGAAACCCTGCCGTATTGGATAGATGCGCTTCTACCTGACAGTGCCGCTGGATTGTATTTTCAAAGTTTATTAGGGGCAAGCAAAAATATTAACTATACTTTCCCTACGTCTCTCCCGACTTATAACACGTCTGCCGATGATGCAACAGGATGGAAAGCATTTACGACGACTCAGCAAAATCGTTCCAAGGAGGCCTTGACCTATATTAGTTCAGTTGCTGGCATTAATTTTTCTCAGTCTTCGTCATCAAATGCCCTGAACACCATTACATTTGCAAATAACGACCAAACGGTAAGTGGTAGCGGCGGATATGCTAGCTATCCTTCTAGCACTTTTTTTGGAGGTGATCTATTTTTAGATAATTCTTCCCAATCTCCCTCCAACGTAAATCTCCAGGACGGAACCTATGGTGCGCTAACCCTTATTCACGAAATTGGGCATGCCATTGGACTTAAACATCCCGGAAACTACAACGCTGGCGGGGGAGGTGCTAATCCGCCTTACTTATCTGGGGTAGAGGACTCCACGACATGGACTGTGATGTCCTACACCGAATATCCGGCGCAGTACTACCTTCAATTCAGCGCCTTGGATATCGCGGCATTGCAATACCTTTATGGCCCCAGTCCCACGGCCCGTACTAGCGATGATATTTACCAAGTTTCCGCAACCAATAGTAATTTTATTTGGGATGGAGCCGGCAAAGACATTATAACTTTAGCAAATACTGATCAAGGAGCGACTATTTACCTTACGCCCGGATATTGGGGTTATGTTGGAACCAAATCCAGCCTAATTACGGCAGCGGGTCAGGTTACAGTAAATTTCGGGACAGTAATTGAGCAGATGTTCGGATCAACGCAATCAGATGCTCTTTACGGCAATGAGGCAAATAATACTATCGATGGAGGTTCTGGGAATGATCTGATTGAGGGCTGGGCCGGATCTGATAGTTTGGCTGGTAGTCTAGGAAACGACACTCTTACTGGAGGCTCGGGTAACGACGAGTGTGATGGTGGCGGAGACACAGATATTGCAATATTTTCAGGTCTAAGCACAAACTATACAATCCAGTTCAGTACAATTAATGGGACCTACACCGTCATTGATAAAATCGGAACTGACGGTACTGACATACTAAACAATATTGAGATTGTCCGGTTTTCCGACAAAGACATCACACTTGCAAATCTGGATCTTATCCCGCCAACCATTGCGGCATCAGTCAGTAAAACCATCTTAATCGCGGGCGACACTGCAACCCTGACCTTCACACTTAGCGAAGCCTCAACCAACTTTATTGCCGCTGATGTCACCGTCGCTGGTGGCACTCTCTCTAACTTCACAGGCAATGGGGCGATCTACACCGCAACATTTACGCCGACTGCCAGCAGCACGGCCCAAGGCGTGGTCAGCATTGCAAGCGGAGTATTCACCGATGCTGCCGGCAATGCCAACGCTGACGGCTCCGATGCCAATAACACGGTGACCTTTGCGGTCGATACCAGGGTACCCACCTATGCCCTATCCACGGCCAGCAATTCGGTCAATGAAGGCTCAACCGCCACCTTCACGCTCACAACCACCAACGTCCCTTCAGGCACATCAGTGCCGTACACGCTCTCAGGAATTAGCGCGGCCGACATAAGCGGCGGACTACTCACTGGCAGCGCCATAGTCAACTCCATCGGAACTGCGACCATCAGCATCGGCATTTTTGCCGACAACCTAACTGAGGGCCCAGAGACACTGACGGTGACTGCGCAGGGAAAGTCGGCTTCGGTGACGGTGAACGACACCTCCAAAACAGCACCGACGGCACGCACGGGCACTGCCACCGCAGACACCATCAATAATTCAGCGGCGTCTGAGAATATCGACGGCGGGGCTGGCATCGACACGGTGGGGTACACCAGCAACTCAACGGCGGTGGTGATCACAAGGTCGGGCGAAACCACTGTGGTAACCAACTCCACTAGCGGGGAAGTGGACACCTTGACCAATGTAGAGCGGCTCACGTTTGCAGATAAAGCAGTAGCGTTGGATACAGACGGCGTTGGCGGTCAAGCCTACAGAATTTATCAAGCCGCCTTTAATCGCACCCCGGATTCGGGAGGCCTTGGATTCTGGATCAGCGTGATGGACGGTGGAGCAAGCCTCAAAGCCGTGGCCGGCGGCTTTGTTGACTCGGCAGAATTCAAGGCTGTTTACGGCGCAAGTCCCACCAATGCTGAAATCGTTACCCGACTTTATGACAACGTACTTCATCGCCCCGGTGAGACCGGTGGATACAACTTCTGGCTGGGTATCTTGGACCGTGGTGACGGCACCGTAGCTGATGTGCTGGCAGCGTTCAGTGAAAGTGCAGAGAATCAGGCTGGGGTGATTGGGGTGATTAGTAACGGCTTCGCCTACACGCCGGTTGGTTGAATGTTTCGGAATGCCTCTGACTACCCATGCCGCGGCAGGGCAGTGCCCTCGGGAATGCCAGCGTCGTCAACCGTTTTGTCGGGCCATGCGTTCTAGTCAGACCCCCGAATTTGGCGGGGGTGGTTTCTGCAGAAGCCTCCGCCGGGAGGGTGTTGCGTACACCAGTTGTGTATACTTATCGTGTCCGATAGGACAAATTCGCAAAATTAAATATTTAGGAGTTCCTATGCGTAAAATTTTCGTTGGCATCATCGCTGCCGCATTCGTCGGCCTGTCCTTCAACGTTTTTGCGGCTGATCCTGACTGCAAGAAGCTGAATGACAAAAAAGACCACAAGTGGACCGATGCAGAAAAGAAATTCTGCAAAAAATCCTAATTCAGCGAGATCTGAAAGTGGAAAGCGGGCTTCGGCCCGCTTTTTTATTGTGCCCTTAGCGGGCGATGGTTCAAACAAATTGCCACGGCAGCATCGACCGGTGTCAAACTCAGGCTTGCCAAACGCCAAAGCCTTGGGCTCGCAGGCGAATGCCTAGATCGACTTCCATGTACTGCGCATCCCCATAGGGCATGGGGTTCAAGTGCTCAAAAAGCTCGGTCATCAAGCGCAACCCAAACCGAGTGACGTATTTGCTTGAGCGGATTCCAGCCTTGTGGTTATCAAAGCGGACATCGGGGTCAAGTCCTGTCATACCCACATAAACACAAGGCATACCCGTCACATAGCCGGGGTTCGCCTTGATGAATTTTTTCTCATTCAAGACGTCTTTAGACAATTCGACAACATAGACATTTTTCATGCGATCCCAAAAAAAGCAAATGTTCAGAGCCAACGCTCAAGACTAATCCGCCTACCTTGGCCGTTTTTGAAAAAAATCAAGCATCCGCAAACAATCGACCTTTGGGTTGAAATCATAATCGTCGCCTGTCACCTGCAGTGGACAGCGTAACCAGAACAAATCAAATGGATGGGTGTGACCGCAGCAGTCTCCAAACCAGCCAACTGCCGATGAGTGCGTTACCCAAGGCGAAGCCGCCAATGAGCAAGGTCACCCAGCTGTCCAGCATCCGGTTGTGAACAATCCAGGCCAGCGTGGCCGACAGCGTATTGAGCACCACGGCCAACCAAAACAAGGGGTTGCGCGGCTGAAACAGACCTGACAATTTCATGGCGGTACTGCTGGTCGCCTCGCTGCCGTCATAGAAAAACCGGTGTCAGGGGTTACCGAGGTAATCGCGCTTGCCGATCTCGACGCCACAGTGCCGCAAAATGGCGTAGGTCATGGACGAGTGGAAATAGATGTTGGGCAGGGCATGGCCCAACAAAAACTGCATACCCGTGTAGTGAGTCTCCTTGTCGCCGCGCTTGACGATGATGGCCTTGTCTTCGGTCCCGTCAACCTGAGCGGCAGAAACGCTTTGCACAAAGGCCACGGTTTTGGCCAGCCGTGCCTGCAAGTCGGCCACGCTCTGCTCGTTGTCCTCATAGGCTGGAATCTCAATCCCAGCCAGCCGCGCCACCACGCCCTTGGCTGTGTCTGAGGCGATCTGCACCTGACGCGTCATGTGCAGCATGTCGGGGAACAAGCGAAATTCCAGGAGGGTTTTGGGGTCAAGCTTTTTAGCCTCGATGTGGGCCTGGGCCTTGCCCAGCACATGCGACAGGTTGTTCAGGGCATTGACAAGGCGGGGCACGCTGGCCTGGTACATGGAGATGGTCATTAAAGAATCCTTTAGGTTGGGTTGGAGAAATGATGAGAGACTTGGTGTCGGTGGCGGCGCAGATGCAGCACGGCCAGGTACAGCGACACCGCCTGCAGCGCTGCACAAAAGAAAAATGGGGCGCCGATGCGCCAGTCGCCACGCGGCAGGTGCGACACCATGGCCAGCAGTGGCGCGCCCAGCATGGGCGCCACCACCGCCATCAGGCTGTTGAGCGAAGTGACGGCGCCCATGGTCTGACCCTGGCTGCTGCCGTCTGCAGCGGACGAGATCATGCTTTGCACAGTGGTGGCCACGGTCACGCCAAACAGGTTGACGCCGATCACGACAAACATCATCCAGCCCTCGGTGGCAGCACCCCACAGCAGGTACGCCAGCGTAGAAGACACCAGTCCCACAATGGCCAGCCGCTGCGGGCTGATCACCTTGAGCATTCGCCCCAGCAAAAAGCCCTGCACCGCCAGCGCCACCACCCCCACCGCGGCCAAAGACCAACCGCTTTCGCGCGGGCCCCAACCAAATTTGAAAGTGCCGTACAGCACCCAGCAGGTGTACAGCACAAATTGCGCCAGCCCGCTGAAGGCCACCACCCCCACCAATGGGCCAACGCCGCGCAGTTGCGCAAGCTTGCTTAAAGACGTCACCGGGTTGGCGCTGCGCCAGTCAAAGCGCTTGCGCCGGCCGTCTGGTAGCGACTCCGGCAGCACAAAAAAACCATAGGCCAAATTCATCAAGGCCAGCGCGCCCGATACATAAAAAGGCAAATGCAGGTCTATGGCACCCAGCAGACCACCCAACACCGGCCCAAAGATAAAACCCAAGCCCATCATGGCGCCCAGTAAGCCAAACCGCTTGGCGCGCTGCTCTGGCGCTGAAATGTCCGCCACGTAGGCGCTGGCGATCGCCGCATTGGCCTGCATGGCACCGCCCACAACACGCCAGGCGATCAAACCAGACAAGGTGGTGGCCAGCGCTGTCCCAAAGAAGCTCAGTGCAAGACCCAAAAAGCACAGGAGCAGCACCCTTCGCCGGCCAAAATGATCCGACAGCGCGCCCAGGACAGGCGAGCCTATGAAGGTGGCCGCACCAAACGCGCAGGCCACTACGCCATACCAGTAGGCTTGATCAGCCTGGGATTCGCTGAACGCAGCCACCAAGGGCGGCAGCACGGGAATGACGACACCGATGGCCATCATGTCGATCAGCACGGTCAACATGATGAAGGGCATAGCCGCTTCACGGGAGCGCAGGGATTGGAGCATGGAGCGATTGTCGGGCTATTTAGGAGCCGGCGTTTCTGGGCGCCGTCGCCTAGGCACGAGGTTCGACCAGAAAATCACTCACCTTAAAGCGCCTGAGGCGGTAGGTCATGGTCCAGGTGGTCCAGGGCCAGTTGGTGCTATTGCGCCCGTTTTTATCCAGGAAGTAGCTGCGGCAGCCGCTGTTCCAGACGGTGTGCTGCAGGGCGGCCTGGGTCTGGCTGTTGTAGCGCTGGAAGACGGCAGGGTCAACCGCGATGGTGGCCAGCCGTTTTTGCCGAGCCGTCGTGATGGCCGAGAGAATGAGCTTGAGCTGCGCCTCAATCATCACGAATGACGATGAAAAGGTGTAGAGGTTAGGGCCGAAAGTCAAAAACAGGTTCGGACAGTCTGGCGTCATGGTACCCAAATAGGCTGCAGGCGATCCCTGCCAGAGCTCGGACAGCGGCTTGCCCGAGGCCCCGACAATGCGCTCGGCAATGGGCGGGTTGGCCACCTCAAAGCCGGTGGCAAAAATAATGAGGTCGGCCGTGCAACGCTGGCCGTCCTCGGCCACCAACTCGTCCCCCTCGACCCGAGCTACCCCGGGCAACACGCTCACATTCGGCTGGGCCAGCGCCCGGTACCAGGTGTTCGACATCAGGATGCGTTTGCATCCCAGAGCAAAGTCGGGGGTCAGGCGGGCCCGCAAGGCCGGGTCCTTGACGCCACGAGCAATATTCTTTTTACCCGCCGACTCCAGGCGTTTGATCAGGCGGGGGGATTTCAGGCTCAGGTTCAGCAGTTCGAACTGCAAATAAAGCAATTTTCGGAACAGTGACTGGGTGAAAGGGACCTTCTCGAACAGCCTTTGCCAGCGCGACGAAATGAGCGAATCGATTTTGGGCAGAACCCAGGGTGGCGTGCGTTGAAACAGCGTCAGTTGCTGGACCTGACGCTGGATCATGGGCACAAACTGAATGGCGGAGGCGCCTGTACCAATAACAGCCACCCGCTTATCACGCAAATCGATGTCATGCCGCCAGCGCGACGAGTGAAAACCCAAACCTGTAAATGTCTCCAGACCAGGTACGCGGGGCATCACTGGCACATGCATCGGGCCGCAGGCCATGATGACGAATTGTGCTGAATAATCGCCAGCGGTGGTCTTTAAACGCCACAGTTTGGCCGGGATGTCCCACCTGACCGAGATCAGCTCAACCCCGAGCTGGATATGAGCCATGACACCGAAACGCTCGGCCGTATCGCGGGTGTAGGCCTTGATCTCGGTCTGCTTGGCAAACAGGCGACTCCATCGGGGGTTGGGCGCAAAGGAGTAGGAGTAGAACGCCGAGGGCACGTCGCAGCCGCAATCGGGGTAAGTGTTGTCGCGCCAGACCCCACCAACCTCAGCCGCCTTTTCCAGCACCAGAAAGTCACAGCCGGACTCGCGCAGCTTGATGGCGGCGCCTATGCCCGCAAAGCCAGCCCCAACCACGATCACCTCATGGTGTGGGTCTGGCTGCAGGGCAAGGTCGGCTGCAAGTGCAGGGCCCCGGTGAAAACTTGCGGGGCTCATGGTGGAACGGTTCATAGACAGTCTAGTGTAGAAGTAGTAGTCCGCCGGCATAATCAAGGCCCTGAACATCGCGCGACCCCACCCCGCTGAACGCCTCAAGACCCTGCCGTACGCCAATGACCATCCTGCAGCGCATCACCACTGAGTACATCGAGGCCGAAGACAGGGTAAGGCTGTCTGGCGCAAGCCCATCTGGCGAGACCGTGAGCCTATGGATCACCCAGCGCTTGCTGTCCCGGTTGTTGAAGGTCATCTTGAACTGGACGGCTGAGGGGGATAACGGGCACCAGGCAATCAAAAACGCTTTTGCGCAACAGGCCGCACGTGCAGACCTCAAACTTCAGCTGTCTGTGCCCGCCCAGCCCAGCGCCGTGCTAGTGAACGCCATTGACATCAGCCAAACGGCGGAAGCGCTCACCATGGTCTTCCGCGGCGCCGAGGATGTGGTGGGGCAGTTGACGCTGCAGCGCTCAGACGTTCGCCAATGGCTCAATATCCTGCATGACACCTGGTGCCGGGCCGAATGGCCACAAGACCTCTGGCCCGACTGGATGTCACTGCCTCAAGGCGGACCTGCCGCCGTCACACAGGTCACACTGCATTAAGGCCAACATGAACCGCGTGATTGCCCATACCGGCGCCAAGTACCCCATCATCCAGGCCCCCATGGGCTGGATTGCGCGCACCCCGCTGGCGTCCGCCGTGTCCCGCGCGGGCGGGCTGGGCATCATCGAAACCTCATCCGGCGAGACGCAGAACTGCCAGGCCGAGATCACGGCCATGAGCGCCCTGGGCCTGCCCTTTGGCGTGAACCTGCCCATACGCTTTCTCAAAGATGACGCCATGCTGCGCTTTGTGTGCGGCTCAGGCGTCAAGTTTGTTACCACCTCGGCCGGCAGCCCGGCCAAGTTCATCGCGCCGCTCAAAGACGCGGGCATCGTGGTCTACCACGCGGTGCCCACGGTGGATGCCGCCATGAAGTGTGTAGACGCCGGTATTGACGGCCTGGTGGTGGAAGGTGCCGAAGGCGGCGGCTTCAAGAACCCCGAGGAGGTATCGACGCTGGTACTGCTGCAGGCGATCCGGGCCCGCACCAACGTGCCACTGGTGGCTGCTGGCGGTATTTGCGACGGCCGTGGCATGGCGGCGGCCTTTGCACTGGGCGCTGAGGCGATCCAGATGGGCACCCGCTTTGTCAGCTGCACCGAGAGCCCGGTGCACGCCAACTACAAAAACGCCATCGTGCAGGCCCGTGAGACCGGTACGCTGGTGCTGAACAAAAAATCAACCCCCTGCATCCGCTCGCTCAAATCAGCGCGCACGCAGGCCATTTACGAGGCCGGCTTGATGGCGCCGGACGCCCTGTCGGGCATCCTGCAGCTCTATTTTGGCGGCGACATGGAAGCAGCGCCTGCCCTGGCGGGTCAGACCGCCGGCCTGATTGACGAGATCAAGAGCGCGCAACAAATCATCGACGACACCGTGGCCGAGTTTTTTGCCATCACCGCTCGGCTGGGGCATCTGGCCCAAAGCAGCTCCTTTGGCTGAGGCTTGAGCGCGGGGTAAGGCGATGCGTTTTGTTGTGCTCGGCGCCGGTGTGATCGGTTGCTACGTGGGTGGCCGGCTGGCAGCGGCCGGGCAGGCGGTGACACTGGTCGGGCGGCCGCGCCTGACCGAGGCCATGGCCATGCAGGGCCTGACTGTGTCCGACCTCGACGGTTACCGCGCCCATGTCGCGCCAGCGCAGTTGAGGCTGGCCAACAGCCTGGCTGCAGGCTGGTCTGCGGCGCCCGACACCGAGCCCACGGTGGTGCTGCTGTGTGTCAAAGGCGGGGCCACCGCATCGGCGGCGCGGGAACTGGCCGCCTGCTGCCCGGCGGGCACGGTGGTGGTGTCGCTGCAAAACGGGGTGGAGAATGTGGCCCGCATCAACGCGGAGGCGCCGCAACTGGTGGCGCTGGCTGGGATGGTGCCCTACAACGTGGTGATGCCGGGGCCAACCCAGGTGCACCGTGGCACCACCGGCACGCTGCGCCTGGCGCGTCACCCCATGACCGAGGCCATGTTGCCCCTGCTGGCAGCGGCGGGGCTGCCGACCGCGCTGAGCGATGACATGCTGGCGGTTCAGTGGGGCAAGCTGTTGCTGAACCTGAACAACCCGATCAATGCCCTGTCCGGCCTGCCGCTGCGCGAGCAGTTACTGCAGCGGGACTACCGCCGCGTGCTGGCCACTTTGCAAGCAGAGGCTCTGGCAGCGCTGGACGCGGCCGGCATCACTCCGGCCCAGGTGGCCAGCGCGGCGCCCCGGGTCCTACCGCACATCCTGCGTTTGCCCAACTGGCTCTTCACGCGCCTTGCCGCACGCCTGCTGCGAATCGACGCCAGCGCCCGTTCATCGATGTGGGACGACCTGCAACAAGGCCGGGGCACCGAGATCGACGACCTATCTGGCGCCGTGGTGCGGCTGGCAGCGCGCCATGGGTTAACAGCACCGCGCAATGCCGCCATCACAGAACTGGTCATGGCTCACCGCGCCGGACAGCGCTGGACCGGCGCCGCGCTGCGCCAGTGCTTGCTGGCGACCACGACCACCGAAAGGCATCCATGACCTATGACCAAACCATGCCGCCCCAAGTCCTAGCGTTTGATGTCTTTGGGACTGTGGTCGACTGGCACGGCAGTGTGGCGCGCGAGGTCAATGCGCTGTACCCCGGGGTCGACGGCGACGCCTTCGCGCTGGCCTGGCGCGCCGGCTACCAGCCGGCCATGCGTCGGGTGATGTCAGGTGAGCTGGGGTGGACCCTGATCGACGACCTGCACCGCATGATCCTGGACGAGCTGTTGCCCCGCTTTGGCTTAGGCGACTTGGCCGAGGCAGAGCGCGCAGGCCTGCCCTGGGACTGCATTTTGTCGGCAGAGGTGTTTCGTGCCTACAAGCCCGACCCAGCCACCTACCTGGGTGTGGCCCGGGTGTTTGACCTGAACCCGAACCAGGTGATGCTGGTGGCGGCACACCAGGATGACCTAGCAGCCGCACGCGCCTGCGGCCTGCAAACGGCCCACATTGAGCGCCCGGCAGAGTTCGGGCTGGCGCACATCAAGGACGTTTCACCTGACCCGGCCAACACCCTGCATGCGCGGGACTTTCTGGACCTGGCGGATCAGCTCTCTTACTCCTGAGGCACGCCGGCGTCTTTGACCACCTTCGCCCATTTGCTGGTTTCGGTCTTGAGGTAAGCGTCAAACTCGGCCGGATTGCCGGTGCGAGCCTGAAAGCCCAAGCCTTCCATCTTGGCGATGAAGTCCGGCGTAGCGGCCGCTTTGGCGGTCTCAGCCGCCAGCCGATTGCGCACCGACAGTGGCAGGCCCTTGGGGCCGTAAAGGCCCATCCAACCAACCGCCTCGTAGCCCGGCAGGCCAGCCTCTGCGGCCGTGGGAATATCGGCCACCGCTGCCAGGCGAGCTGGGCCGGTAACCGCCAGTCCGCGCAGCTTTCCAGCCTTGATGTTGGGAATCACCGTGTTGTCAAACGCCACTTGCACTTGGCCACCCAGCAAGTCCACCAACATGGGTGCGCTACCTTTGTAGGGCACATGGTTGATTTTGGTACCGGCCAGCGTGTTGAACAGCTCCCCCGCCAGGTGGGGCGTGGTACCCGTGCCGGATGAACCAAAGTTCAATTTATCTGGGTTGGCCTTGGCATAGCTCATCAATTCACGCAGGGTCTTGGCCGGCACAGCGGCATTGACCGTGATGATGTAAGGGGTCAAGGCCACGAGCGAGATCGCCGAAAAGTCAGCTTCAGCGTCGTACGGCATCTTGCGATAAACGGCAGGGGCTATGGCGTGGCTGCTGACGGTACCCATCACCAGGGTGTAGCCGTCCGGCGCCGACTTGGCCACCGCGTCGGCGCCGATCAAGCCGCCAGCACCCGCCTTGTTGTCTACGATAACGGGTTGTGCCAAGGCAGTCGACAGTTTCTCGGCCAAAGCACGGGCCACGATGTCCACCGCGCCACCTGCAGGGTAAGGTACGACCAGACGAACCGCGCGATTGGGCCAGTCTTGTGCACTAGCGGCGCCCAAGGTCAGGGTCAGCAAGGTCCCCACCAGGCAGGACATTGAGCGGCGTCTTGGCTCAGACGTAAACATTTTTTTCAATATAAGAAGGTCTCCTGATCGTTGGATTTTGTCACGGCGCCGCATACTGTGGTCAAGGACCATGCGCCACAAAGCGCACTCAAGCGCACTCAAGCGGCCTCAAGCTGGCCACTTAGCAACTCCGGCAGGCGTGCCAGAGGCAGCCGCATGCCGCAGGCCTGGGCATGACCACCACCGCCAAAGCTGGCGGCCAGCGGAATGCAGTCAAACCCACGCTGCGAACGCAAGCCGATCTTGACCGCACCGGTCTTGTCCACGGTCCACATCAACGCAAAGGTGCCGCTTTGGCGGGACAACAGCTCGCCAATCTGGCTATGGAACACGCCCGGCACGTTAACCATCAGCCCGGCCACACCATTCACTTTGACGGGCTGGGCCGATTCAGCCAGGTCGACCGCGAGCTTACTGAACTTCTCATCCATGGCCTTCCCCCGGGCCACATAGGACGCTAGCTCGTCGAGGCCGAAATCCGCAATGGCGCTCCAGCGGGCAAAGTCAAAGGCCTCCATGTCCAGCGCCGCCAAGAAAGCGGCACTGTCGGGGTACTGCCAGGTCCAGATGTCGCGGTCTTCCACATGGCGCACCAGATCCGGCAGTACGACTTCGGGCAGGAAAAAATCCCAGGCGAGCCGGGCGCCGGATTTTTTCATGTCGAAGTGCACCACGCCACACCGGCACTTGAAGCCGTGCAAGGTGTCGGCGGCGCTTTTGTGATGGTCCAGCAGCACCAACTGGGCTGCACGGGCCTCCACCGCCTGCAGCAGCTCGGGGCCAAATGAAAAATCAAGAATGTAGACGGCCCGGCCAGCCAGCGCCGGCAAGGCATCAACGGATGTGATCTGGCCATGGTCCAAGGCCAAAAATTCCGCCTGTCCCTGGTAAAAGCGCCAGGCCGCCAGAGCAGCGGCAAAGCCATCCGGGCAGTTGCGGCCATGGTAGATCACCAGCGGCTGCGGGTCGTTGCGGTCAGGCCGAATCAGCAGGCCCAAGGGAAGAAGTGTGGTCATGGGCAAAATCATACGCCCTACCTAAAATCAAACCATGAGCCTGCCCACGCCACCCCCGTTTTTCACCGCCACCGCGCAGCCCGAGGGCCAGCCCTGCGACGCCTGGCCCGAACAAACGCTGCTGAACTCGCTGGAGATGGGTGGCATTGACTGGCCCAGCTCTTGCCGCAATGGCACCTGTCGCACTTGCCTGGGACTGCTATTGACCGGGACAGTGCGCTACGACATTGAGTGGCCCGGGCTGAGCGCCGAAGAAAAAGCCGAGGGCTGTGTGCTGCCCTGCGTAGCCTACCCCTGCAGTGACCTCACCCTGCAACGCGGCTCATGACGGCCGCGGGATTTGCTTGAAGCGGATCTTGCGGTCCAGCTCGATGGCATCTTTCTTGACCTGACGCTGCGCGTCAAGCTGTTGTCCCTCCTGCAACCACTGGGCAAACTCCAGCGGTGTCTCCAGCGTAATACGCCCCAGCGCTGCCGCCCGGAAATCGTAGATCACGATTTCAGCCGCCTTTTGCAGGTTGACCCGCTGGCCTGACTGCAAGGCGCCGCGCTGTCGGCCAATGGCAGCCAGCAGATCTTCGTCAGTGAGCGCCTCAACCTGGGTTAGCTTGTAACGTGAGGTCAGTGCTTGCGGATAATGGGTTTTCAGGTAGTCGAGCAGTTCCAGCGCCACCTCTTCTTCGTTGAACGCGTTGCGGCCAATGGCGCCGCTGGCCGCCAGGTTGTAGCCACTCTTGGCAACGATGATGCGAGGCCACAGCATGCCCGGTGTGTCGTACAGGTAAAAGTCGTCTGCCAGCGTGATACGTTGCTCCAGCTTGGTGATGCCAGCCTCGTCGCCGGTCTTGGCTGCACGCCGTGCTGTCAACGTATTGATGAGGGTGGACTTGCCCACATTGGGAATGCCGCAGATCAGCACCCGCATCGGTTTGGCCATGCCACCCCGGTTGGGCGCAAGTTCATGGCAAGCCTGCACCAGCGCACGCGCCGGCGTGGCCATGCTGGCGTCCAGCGCGAGGGCGCGGGTGCCAGGCCGGGCGCTGTAATGGGCCAGCCAGTCGGCAGTTTGGACCGGGTCGGCAAGATCCTGCTTATTCAGGACTTTGAGCGCGGGCTTGTGCCCAGTCAGCTCAGTCAGCATTGGGTTGGCGCTGGAGCCGGGCAAGCGTGCATCGAGCAGCTCGATGACCACATCGATCGCTTTCACACGCTCCTCGATGGCTTTTTTGGTCAAATGCATGTGACCGGGAAACCATTGAATGGCCAAATTTTTCTCCTGTTACGGACAAGGTCCGAGGCGCCAATTGTCCCTTGATCAGGGAGTCGTTCAGACTCAGTCGTTCAAGGACCCACGCAGGGCCTTGGTCTGGGAGCGTTGGCTTTTGGCCTCAAGGCGTCGCTGGCGCGCGCCATAGCTGGGCCGAGTGGCCCGCCGCTGCTTGGGCGCCTGCGCCACGCTGTTGACCACATCGTGCAAGCGCACAAAGGCGTCCAGCCGGTTCATCTCTTGGGTGCGGTGCTGTTGGGCCTTGATGACCAGCACCCCCGCCTTGCTGATGCGGCTGTCCTGCAGCGCTAACAGCCGTTCCTTCACGTCGTCGGGCAGGGACGAGGCGGCAATGTCAAAACGCAAATGGATGGCGCTCGACACCTTGTTGACGTTTTGCCCGCCCGCACCCTGGGCGCGGATGGCAGTGACCTCGACTTCGGCCTCCAAAATTTCCAGCGTTGGTTGCTCTGCGTCCTTAGCCATGAGGTGTCTCAGATATCATGTCCTGGATTATCGGCGGCGGTGGGTGCCAGTGTTTTGGCCAGCTCATCGACACCTCAGGCGCGCTGGTGCGTGCGCGTAAAATAGAGGCGTTAGAGGCCCGCTGCCCACCTTGCACCCTGATTGAAAACAAAATATTACCTCCAGCTGGTGGCCCTGTCGGGTCTATGGGGCGCCTCCTTTCTGCTGATCCGCATCGCCAGTCCCTTGCTCGGCCCCAATGTCCTGGCTGCACTGCGTATCGCTACGGCCAGCGTCACCTTAACCCTTCTCATGCGCCTCATGCAGCACAGTTGGCCACGCCAACATTGGCGCGAATTGGCCCTGTTGGGTTTTTTGTCAGTGGCGGCCCCATTTATGCTCTTTGCGTGGGCCGCGCTGCACTTGCCGGCGGGTTACAGCGCACTGCTTAATTCAACGGCCGTGATGTTTGGCATTCTGGCGTCTGCGTGGTTTAAGGAAGAGCGTTTGACACTGCGCAAGTTGACCGGCTGTGCCTGCGGGTTTATGGGCGTGTCACTGATCGTCGGACTAGGGCCTATCCAGCCCACTGCCACCGTGATCCTGGCAGCCTTGGCCTGCATCGCGGCATCTGCCAGCTATGGTTGCTCGACACCGCTGATGAAGCGGGCCTTGACGCGCATGCAGCCTCTGCAAATGGCCGCTGGCATTCACTTGCTGGCATTGACCATGATGATGCCGATCGCCGCCTGGAGTTGGCCGCAAGCGCAATTCACGCCTGCGGCGCTGGCTGCGGTGGCGGTCATGGGCATTGCAACCTCGGGCCTGGCCTATTGGCTACACCTTCGCATCATGGTGCACGTGTCGACAGCCGCCGCCACGAGCCCCTTGTTCTTGATCCCGGTGTTTGGTGTCACCTGGGGGCATCTGTTTTTGGGCGAACCGCTCGGGGCTGGCATCTACACTGGCGGCGCACTGGTGCTGCTTGCCAGTGCGCTGGTCACCGGCTTCAACCCCTTGCAGAAATGGCAAGCTGTTACAAGCGCCAAGCCCTGAAAGCGCAACCAGGGACCGACACGCTATAGGGTCAAGGCACCGGCAATCGGCGCCAAGCCAGATCGAACGTCACCACACTGAGCCCGATGCTGCAAGGCGTGCTCAATGATCACCAGTGCCAGCATGGCCTCGGCAATAGGGGTGGCGCGGATGCCCACGCAGGGGTCATGCCGTCCCTTTGTCACGACCTCGGTGGGGTGGCCAGCGGTGTCAATGGACGCCCGCGGCGTCAGGATGGAACTGGTTGGCTTGATCGCGATGGACACTTCCAGGTCTTGCCCGGTGGTGATGCCGCCCAGCACGCCGCCGGCGTTGTTGGACAAGAAGCCGTCCGGCGAGAGTGCGTCGCCATGCTGGCTGCCGCGCTGCGCCACGCAGGCAAAACCGGCGCCAATTTCAACGCCCTTGACGGCATTGATGCCCATCATGGCGTGGGCAATGTCGGCGTCCATCTTGTCAAACAGCGGTTGGCCCAACCCTACGGGCACGCCCGAGGCCATCACACGGATGCGAGCGCCGCAAGAGTCGCCTGATTTGCGCAGCGCGTCGATGTAGGCCTCCAGCGCAGACACATCCGCCATGGGCGCGAAGAACGCGTTGTTGCCCACATGGTGCCAGCTTTCGAACGCTACCGGTAACTCGCCGACCTGGGTCATGCAGCCACGTACCACGGTGCCATACTGCGCCAACAGCCACTTCTTGGCAACAGCACCGGCCGCCACCATGGGCGCCGTCATGCGGGCTGAGGACCGGCCACCACCGCGCGGGTCACGGATACCATACTTCTGGAAATAGCTGTAGTCGGCGTGGCCAGGACGAAAGGTCTGCAGAATGTTGCCGTAATCCTTGCTGCGCTGGTCGGTGTTCTTGATCAACAGGCAGATCGGCGTGCCTGTGGTGAGGCCTTCGTAGACCCCTGACAGGATCTCGACCGCGTCAGGCTCATTGCGCTGGGTGACAAAGCGGCTGGTGCCCGGTCGGCGGCGGTCCAGGTCGGGCTGGATGTCCGCCTCGCTCAGCAGCAGCCCGGGCGGGCAGCCGTCGATCACGCAGCCGATCGCTGGGCCATGGGACTCACCAAAGTTGGTGACCGCAAAGAGTTGTCCGAAAGTATTGCCGCTCATGGGGATGGATTATCCCCGAGCGGCCTGGCATCCAAGAGCATTCACGGCAACTCAGGGCGTGGCCGGGGCGGAACCGTCTGCCGGCCAGTCGCGGATATAGGCTTTGAGCATCTTGTTCTCAAAGTTCTGGCTGTCCACAACCGCCTTGGCCACGTCGTAAAAACTGATCACACCCATCAGCATGCGTTGGTCCATCACCGGCATATAGCGGGCATGGCGCTCCAGCATCATGCGACGCACCTCGTCGAGTTCGGTCGCGGTGGTGCAGGTCAAGGGCGCATCGTCCATTGCGGTGCGTACCGTGATGGAGCCGATCGTGCCGCCGTTCTTCACCATGATCTGGATCACCTCACGGAAAGTCAGCATGCCAACCAAATCACCGTGGCTCATGACGACCAGGGAGCCGATGTCTTTTTCCGCCATCAAGTTCAGTGCTCTTGATAGCGGTTCGTCGGGTGTTGCCGTGTAAAGGGTGCCGCCCTTGACGCGCAAAATGTCGCTGACTTTCATGGTCGTTTCCTCCTTGAAGACGGGGGCCATCATCCCAGACTGGTGCATCCAAAATATAGCCCACAATTGGCAACGCCGACGCGCCAATTTTATGGCCTGTCACCCTGTCCACCCAAACCGTAGAAGCAAAACTCGATGTCTGGTTATTCCGACCCCGGATTTGACACCCTGGCGCTGCATGCCGGCGCAGCGCCCGACCCGGCGACGGGCGCCCGAGCCGTCCCGATCCACCTGACCACCTCTTTCGTCTTCGAGTCCAGTGAGCACGCGGCCTCGCTGTTCAACCTGGAGCGCGCTGGCCACGTCTACTCGCGCATCAGCAACCCGACCAATGCGGTGCTGGAGCAACGGGTGGCGGCGCTTGAAGGCGGCATCGGCGCCATCAGCACTGCCAGCGGACAGGCCGCGCTGCACCTGTGCGTGGCCACGCTGATGGGCGCGGGCTCACACATCGTCGCGTCAACGGCACTTTACGGCGGCTCGCAAAACCTGCTTCACTACACCCTGCGTCGGTTCGGCATCGAGACCACCTTTGTCAAGCCGGGTGACATCGACGGTTGGCGTGCGGCCGTGCGGCCCAACACCAAGCTTTTCTTTGGCGAAACGGTGGGTAACCCGGGGTTGGATGTACTGGACATTCCCACCGTGTCGGCCATCGCGCATGAGGCGGGTGTGCCCCTGTTGGTGGACTCCACCCTGACCTCGCCCTGGCTGATGAAGCCGTTTGAACACGGCGCCGACCTGGTTTACCACTCGGCCACCAAGTTCCTGAGCGGCCACGGCACGGTGATTGGCGGTATTGTGGTCGACGGCGGCTCATTTGACTGGGGTGCCTCGGACCGTTTCCCTGAGCTCAACGCCCCTTATGAAGGGTTTCATAACATGGTCTTCACCGAGGAGTCCACCGTGGGCGCCTTTTTGTTGCGGGCCCGGCGCGAGGGCCTGCGCGACTTTGGCGCCTGCCTGAGCCCGCACTCGGCCTGGCTGATTCTGCAGGGCATCGAGACCTTGTCATTGCGCATGGCACGTCACATGAGCAACACCGAGCGGGTGGTGGAATTCCTGAGCCTACAAGCGCTGGTGGCACGGGTCGGGCATCCGATGCTTCCAAGCCACCCCAGCCACAGCCTGGCGCAGCGCCTGTTGCCGCGCGGGGCCGGTTCGGTGTTCAGCTTTGACCTCAAGGGCAGTCGGGCGCAGGGGCAAGCCTTTGTTGAAAGCCTGAAGGTGTTCAGCCACCTGGCCAATGTGGGCGACTGCCGCAGCCTGGTGATCCACCCGGCCAGCACCACCCATTTCCGCCTGAGCGACGAGGCCCTGGCGGGTGCCGGCATTGCCCAGGGCACGATACGCCTGAGCATTGGCCTGGAAGACGCCGATGACCTGATTGACGACCTCAAGCGTGCGCTGAAGGCCGCTGAGAAGTTGGCATGAAGATCCGCCCCTTTGCTGACACCGACCAGACCGCCGTGGTGGCGCTGTGGCAGGCCTGCGAGCTGACCCGCCCCTGGAACGACCCGGTCAAAGACATTGCACGCAAACAAGGCATCCAGCCCGATTGGTTTTTGGTCGGCGAGCTCGATGGCGCGGTGATCGCCAGTGTGATGTTCGGCTACGACGGGCACCGCGGCTGGATGAACTACTTGGCAGTGGCCCCAGAGCACCAGGCCCGGGGCTATGCCAAGGCCCTGATCGCGCAAGGAGAATCCCTGTTGCTGGCCGCCGGCTGCCCTAAACTAAGCCTGATGGTGCGCCGCAGCAATGCCCAGGTGCTTGGTTTCTACCAGGCGCTGGGCTATGCCCAGGATGACGTGGTTAGCCTGGGCAAACGTTTGATTCCCGACCATTGACCCAATTGCCGAGTCCCCAACCATGCTCATCACCGTCAATGGCCAAGCCAGCTACTGCTACACCGGCGGCAAGGCCTTCGATGCCGCCAAGCCCAGCATCATCTTTATCCATGGCGTGCTGAACGACCACAGTGTCTGGATTCTGCAGTCGCGCTACCTGGCCCACCACGGCTGGAACGTGCTGGCCATCGATCTGCCGGGTCACTGCCGCAGCGCCGGCGAGCCGCCAGCCACGGTAGAGGCGGCGGCCGACTTCATTGTGGCGCTGATGGACGCTGCCGGCCTGGCCCGGGCGGTTCTGGTCGGGCACAGCTTTGGCGCGCTGGTGGCCCTGGAGGCCGCCGCCCGGGCGCCAAAGCGGGTGCCGCAGTTGGTGCTGGTGGGGGTGGCAGCGCCCATGAAGGTGTCGCCTGCCTTGCTGGAAGCCTCGCTCCATGAGCCCATGAAGGCCCTGACCATGGTCAACGTGTTTTCGCGATCCACCCTGGCGGCACCCCCCTCGGCGTTGGGGCCGGGCACCTGGGTCTATGGCGCCTCGATGGCGCTGGGGCGCCGGGTGCTGGCCAGCAACCGCCGTGTCAACCTGTTCCACACCGGCTTTCTGGCCTGCGACCGCTATACCGGCGCCGAGGCTGCCATAGAGAAAGTACCATGCCCAGTGCTGTTTCTGCTTGGCAGCGCCGACCAAATGACGCCACCCAAAGCCGCGCAGAGCCTGGTCAAAAAGGCTTCCGATGGCCGTGTGGTGCTGCTGCCCGGTGGCCACCACCAGATGAACGAAACCCCTGAGCCGATGCTGGCAGCCCTGAAGCATTTTTTGATTTGCTATTAAAACTAGAGCGCATCCCTCAATCGCAGCGCGGGTAGGCGGCCGATTTGCCATAAATTTTCGGTGCTGGGTTCGCGCCTGAGCAGCAGCGCTTGCAACAAGGGCGCCAGCGGCGTGGCATCAGGATCGACCAACAGCACCAGCCTTGGTTCGGAACCGTCTTGCTTGTCTTCCAATGCAGCGACCCAATCGAGCTCACGCAAAGTGGCCAGCACCGGCTCCAGCCGCGGAACCACCACGCGCAACTGCACGGCCAACTGCGTTGGGGTCAAACCCCGTGCGACACCACTGCGGGCCTGGTCCAGCGCCTTCAGGGTTTCCAGCGCCAGCTGAAAACTCAGGCCTGGCGCCCGTGGCCGCAGCACAACCGCCGACCGCAGGTTGGGCAAGCTAGCCGCCATCACAGCCCCCAGCAAGACAATGACCCAGGCGACGTAAATCCAGATCAGCAAAATGGGCAGGGTGGCAAAGGCACCATAAACCAAGGAGTAAGTGGGCACTTTGGCCAAGTACACAGCCAGCAGTTTTTTGGCCAGTTCCAAGCCTGCCGCCACAAACACACCACCGGCACAGGCGTGGGCCCAACGGACCCGGGTGTTGGGCACGTAGTAGTACAGCGCAGACATGCCCCCAACCATCAGGGCAAACTGCAGCAGGTCCAGGGCAAAGCCTAGGCCACCCGGCATCACACCCACAATGCCACGCGACGCGGTCAGGGCATACGAGGTGGCTGTCAGGCTGGCGCCCAGTAACAGTGGGCCCAATGTGATCGCAGCCCAGTACACCAGCACCCGCTGCGCGAACGGTCGCGGCTTGGGCACCCGCCAAATGGCGTTCAGGGTGCGGTCAATGGTGAAGAACAGAGCCAGCGCGGTGCTGAGCAGGATCACCAAGCCGGCCGCACCCAGCTTGCTGGCTTTGCCGGCAAACTGGGTCAAATATCCCAGCACCTGGCGTGCAATGTTGTCAGGGATCAGACTCTCGACCAGCCACTTCTGCAGCACGTCCTGAAACTTGGCAAACATCGGGAATGCCGTGAACACCGCCAGCGCGACGGTGATGAAAGGCACCAGGGCGATGGTGGTGGTGAACGTCAGGCTACTTGCCGTCAGGGCGAGATGGTCTTCGCGAAAACGTGCGCGCAAGTGCAGCGCGGTGCTTTTCCAAGGGAATGCCACGGCGCGCGCCAGCAGCGAACCCCATCGACCTCCCGGGCCGTTTGGGGATTCAGGGATGGGGGCAGAATTCAGACTCATGACCGGTATGATGCCACCCCAATGACTATTGCATCCCAAAAAGCATCGCCCTCCGTGGATGCGACCCGAATTCTGGCTGTGGGAAGCCTGCTCGGCCTGATCATTCTTGGCCTGGCCTGGGAGCTGGTGCTGGCACCACTGCGCCCAGGCGGCACGCTGATGGCGCTCAAAGTACTGCCACTGTGTGTGCCGCTGGCCGGTCTGCTGAAAAACCGCATGTACACCTACCGCTGGGTCAGCCTGCTGGTCTGGCTGTACTTCACTGAGGGCGTGGTGCGGGCCTGGAGCGACAAGCCGCCAGGCAACCTGCTGGGTCTGATAGAAACCGGCTTGTGCATCACGCTGTTCATCGCCTGCGCTCTGCATGTCCGAATTAGGCTACGGGCTGCGGCACTGAAAGCCTGAACCATGCAAGCGCTGCTGGATCAATTGCGGGCCACGGTGGGGGCCGCCCATGTCCTGACCGACGGTGACCTCAGCGCCTGGGAACAAGACTGGCGCAAGCGAGACCGAGGGCGCGCTCTGGCCGTGGTGCGGCCAGGCAGCACCGCCGAGGTGGCGGCTGTGGTGCAGGCCTGTATCGCCCAGCGTGAACGGCACCCCCAGGAGCCGGTCAGCATCGTGCCGCAGGGCGGCAACACCGGGCTGGTACTGGGCGGCACGCCCGACCACTCGGGCCGCCAGTTGGTGCTGAGCCTGCAACGGATGAACCAGTTGCGTGGGCTCGACCCCGACAACCTGACCCTGACGGCCGAGGCTGGCTGCATTCTGGCCAGCTTGCAGCAGCAGGCCGAGGCAGCCGGCTTTTTGTTCCCGCTAAGTCTGGCTGCTGAAGGCAGTTGCACCATCGGCGGCAACCTGGGCACCAACGCCGGAGGCACGCAGGTGCTGCGCTATGGCAATGCGCGCGACCTGTGCCTGGGCCTGGAAGTCGTCACAGCCCAGGGCGAGGTCTGGCACGGCCTGTCGGGCCTGCGCAAAGACAACACCGGCTACGACCTGCGCGACCTGCTGATCGGCTCGGAAGGCACGCTGGGCATCATCACCGCGGCCACGCTCAAGCTCTACCCCCTGCCCGCGGCCAGGCTGACGGCCTGGGCTGCGGTGCCGTCTCTGCCACAAGCGCTGGCACTGCTGCGGCTGGCGCACCGTCACCTGGGCGCCGGCCTGACAGGCTTTGAGCTGATGGGGCAATTTGCCCTGAGCCTGGTCGACCGGCACCGGCCCCAGCTGCGGGTGCCCTTGTGGCGGCAGAGCCCCTGGTGTGTGCTGCTGGAAAACTCGGACCATGAATCCCAAGCCCATGCGCGTGAGCAGTTTGACCGGCTGTTGGAAGCCGCGCTGGAAGACGGCTGCGTGAGCGATGCCGTGGTGGCGGAGAACCTGGCCCAGGCACAGCAGCTGTGGCAGGTGCGCGAAAGCATCCCCTTGGCACAGGTGGCTGAGGGGCTCAACATCAAGCATGACATTTCGGTGCCGGTGTCGCGCATTCCAGACTTTGTGGCGGCCACGGATCGCCTGCTGGAGCAGACCATTCCTGGGGTGCGCCTGGTCAATTTCGGCCACCTGGGCGACGGCAACCTGCATTACAACGTGCAGGCCCCTGAGGCCATGGATGCGGCGCTGTTTTTGCAGCACCATGAAGAACAGGTCAACCACCTGGTGTTTGACTCGGTGCAGGCCTTTGGCGGCTCGATTTCGGCCGAGCATGGCGTGGGCAGCCTCAAGCTCGCGCACCTGGAGCAGCACAAGTCGCCAGTGGCCTTGTCAATGATGCGCGCCATTAAACAGGCGCTGGACCCGGCCGGCCTGTTGAACCCGGGTCGGGTCATTCGCCTGTAAATACAATCAAACCCCATGACCAGCCCGATCGTCCGCGCTCAATACGAAGACTTCATGCGACATGTGGCCAGCAGCGGCGTGGCCAAGGCCGACCGCACAGGCACCGGCACGCGAAGCGTGTTCGGCTACCAAATGCGCTTTGACCTGCAGGAAGGCTTTCCTTTGGTCACCACCAAAAAAGTGCACCTGAAGTCGATCATCCTGGAGCTGCTCTGGTTTCTCACCGGCTCCAGTAACAACCAATGGCTCAAGGACCATGGCGTCTCGATCTGGGACGAATGGGCGCGCCCGGACGGCGACCTGGGCCCGGTCTACGGCGTGCAGTGGCG
>CALPLW020000008.1 GCA_943324505.2 Comamonas sp. lk | reverse complement strand
GCTGCAGACCCAACTGGCTAAGGCACTGGAGCTGGAGCGCGAGGCCGCCATGGCCTGCTTTGCCGACCCCGACACCGCGCAGCGGATTGCAGACTTTGCCGCAGGGCGGCTATGAGTTGGGGCCGGGTACCCTTTGACACCGCGGTGTCAGGTCAAGCGAGCCGCTTCGGCCTCCAACCAAGCCAGCAGCGTTTTAGGCGTGTCCTTGCTGGTGCGGGTGTGGGGGTAAACATGCGCGGCACGCTGCTTGCGATCAAACCAAACGCTTTCCTCTTCGCGCTGCCCAGGACGCACAGCGGCGAGCCAGATGGCCGTGTCCGTCCCTGACTTTTCATCTCGCAGCACGGCCTTAAGCACCTCGCGAAAACGCGGTAGCGCGGTCTTGACGCCGTCGGTGTCGGCCCAGCCCGGGTGCATCACATAAAAATTGAACCCGCGCTGGCCATAGGTATCGCGCCAATGCTGATTAAGCACCATTTGGGCACGCTTGTGCCAGCCATAAGCCAGTGTCCCATTGTATTTTTTGGGGTCAAGGGTGTTGAGCGCTCGGGTGCTGAGTGCCACGTTGTAGCCGCCACCTGAAGTCATGTTGATCACCAGCGGGCGTTTCATCTGAAAGGCCTCTCCGCGGATCAGTCCTTCGGTGAGCACATAGTGACTCAGGAGGTTGGTGGTGAAGGTTTGCTCGCGTCCTTCGGACGTGATCTGGTGTGCGTGACTGAGCAGCCCGACATTGTTGACGAGCACGTCGATCTTGCGCCCGTGCCCGACCAGGTCATTGACCAGACGCTGGGTATCAGCCTGCATCGAAAAATCGCACACAGCAGTCTCAATTCGGTCCGCTCCTTTGGCCCGGGCATCGGCAACGACCTGATCGAGTTTGGACTGATTTCTGGCGACGGCAATGACCGTGGCACCCAGCCGGGCCGCCTCCAATGCCATGAACCGGCCAAGTCCACCGGAGGCACCTGTCACCAACCAGGTCTGGCCAGCGAAGTCCGGTTTCGGATCTCGCCAAAATAAGGCGCGAGTGCGGTACCCGATCTGGGTGTAGCTCGGCGTGAAACGGCCATAAAAGACCATGATTTTTCGGAGTTGCTGCAGGTTCATGTGCTTGGGCTTTCAAAGTTTACCGAGCCGATGCGGCTGGCGTTGTGTCGTGTTGGTGCCACCCGCCCGGTGGCGCTGTGGACCATAATTCGAGTAAGGCTGCAAACAGAGCTCCACCGGGCTGTCCTTTCCCTCACCATCAGGAATCCGCCATGTACATCGAAGGAGATTTCAATCCCCCGTGGTTCAACCCGGCTATGCCATCGCGGGAACGCTCGGTGCTTGGCCCACTGCTCGACCATTGGGCGGCAACCACGCCAGAGCGGGTTTTTGCGGTGTTCGAGGACGGCGAACAGTGGACCTGGGCGCAAACCCGGACCAAGGTACTGGCCACGGCCCAAGCCCTGCGCCAACTCGGTATCAAGCAAGGTGACTCGGTCGGTGTTTGGCTGCCCAACGGCAAGGCCATCGTGCTGGTCTGGTTTGCGACCAACTATCTGGGCGCCCGGTACTGCCCGATCAATACGTCTTTCCGTGGCAACCTGCTGGCGCACGTGATCAGCAACGCGGGGGCAACGGTGCTGGTCTGCCACGCCGGCCTGATGGACCGCTTGCATGACGTGGACCTGGCACAGGTCCAGACCATCATTGTGTCGGGTGACTACAGTGGCCCTGCACCCGGCGGCCGCACCCTGCTTCCGCCGTCTGCCTTGGACGGCGATGCCCAAGCGCTGGGCCCGGTGCCCGACGTGCAGCCCTGGGACATCTACGCCATCATCTACACCTCGGGCACCACGGGCCCCTCCAAGGGCGTGCTCGCGTCCTACCTGCAGTTGTACGCTTCTGGTGTGCTGTGTTATGGCTACATGGGGCCGGACGACCGTATCCTGGTCAACCTGCCCATGTTCCATGTCGGCGGGACGAATTCGATCTTCACGGCATTGGTTCGTGGAGCCTCCTTCTATCTCGTAGACAGTTTTGACAGCCGCAATTTCTGGGCGCAGATCAAGAAGTACCGTTGCACCACCACATCGGGGCTGATCGGCGCGATGACCGAATTTCTTGCCAAGGCACCGCAGGCCGAAGGTGAGAGGGACAACCCCCTCACGATCGTGACGCTGGGCCCGGTAACACCGCAAACTGTTGCGCTGGCTGAGCGGTACGGCTTCAGCTACATGACCGGCTTCAACATGACCGAAGTCTCGGTGCCCCTGGTGGCGGAGCTCAACACGCGTGCCTTCGGCAGTTGCGGTAAGCCACGCGCTGGTATCCAATGCCGCCTGGTCGATGAGAATGATATCGAGGTACCTGTCGGCCAGCTGGGCGAACTGATTTTGCGATCCGACTTGCCGTGGGCCATGACCACCGGCTACAACGGGATGCCCGAAGCTACCGCCAAGGCTTGGCGCAATGGCTGGTTCCATACGGGCGATGTCTTCCGCAAGGACGCGGAGGACAACTATTTTTACGTCGACCGCGCCAAGGATGCGATCAGGCGTCGCGGCGAAAATATCTCGTCCCTGGAGGTGGAGCGCGAAGTGCTGGCACACCCTGCGGTGCAGGAAGCAGGGGCCATTCCTGCCCCCAACCCTGGGGGCGAAGATGATGTGATGGTTGTGGTGGCGCCCAAGCCTGGTGTCGTTATTGACCCTGCAGAACTGCTGCAGTTCCTGATCCCGCGCATGGCGCACTTCATGGTGCCCCGCTATGTGCGCATCGTGGCGTCGCTGCCAAAAACACCGACCAACAAGATCCAGAAAGCGGAGTTGCGCAAGGAGGGCATTACCGCAGATACCTGGGACCGTGACGCCGCGGGCATCGTGGTCAAACGCGAGCGGCTGCGCAGCTGACATACCAAGACGCACGCGGCGCCGACTCACCCCGCCAGTTGCTTTTCCAGCGACTTTAGGTCGAAGTAGTCCCGCCACGCGATGATCTTGTCGCCCTGGAACTCCACCACCCCCGCATAGGGGATGCTGATTTGTCGACCATTTTTAGTGTAGTTTTCAGTGCCCTCTACAAACAACATATTGTCTTTTTCGATCATGAGCGTTTGGTCGTAGTGGGGGTTGCTCATGCCGGCGCCGAACTTGGCCATGAATTCCAGCATGGCGGCTTTGCCTTTGACCGGTCGCATGGAGCGGTTGGGATACCAAACAATGTCCTCATGGTAGGGTGCCGCCATGCCTTCCACGTCGCCTCGGCCCCAGGCGTCCAGGGAATCTTTGTATATCTGGCTCTTGGTTTTCATGCACTGTCTCCTGTTGATTGTGGGGTTGAATGATCAGTCGGCCGGGCCCGCAAGAAGGCTCTTGACCAGTGAACGGTTGATCTCAAGCACCATCTTGCGGCGCAACTGAAGCGTCGGGGTCATCTCGGCGTCATGCACCGTGATGTCCGTCTCAAGTAATGCGAAGCGGCTGACGCTGGCATGCGGGCCAATCTCGCGGTTGACCCGGTCGACATCTTGCTGAATCAAGGCCAGTACCTCGGCAGCTCTGGTCAGATTGGCAAAGCCGGTGACAACCAGTTTCCGGTCACGCACATAACGCGCTACGGTCTCCTGCTCGATCAGCAGCAGGCAGGCGAGGTGGGGCTGCCCATTGCCAAGCACAATGGCATCGGCAATGTGGGGGCTGAGCTTAAGACGTGATTCGATGTCCGCCGGCGACACTCGCACCCCGGACGGCAACTCAATGGCGTCAGCGATTCGGTCGGTGACATGCAAGTGGCCCTCTGCATCCAGCCGGCCACGGTCACCTGTGTGCAGCCAACCATCGGTCAGATTAGCCGCCTGTTCAGGGGCCGGTTGCAGGTAGCCCCCGAAGACGTGCGGGCCGCGTACCAGAATTTCGCCTTGGGGCGCAAGCCGGATCTCTGTGCCTGGCAATGCCTTGCCAACCGCGCCCGATGGGCCTTCACCCGGGCAGCTGATGGTAGCCACTCCACTGCATTCGGTCTGGCCATAGGCTTCCACCATGGTGAGGCCCAGGGCCTCAAACCAGCGGGTCAATGCCGGCGACATAGGCGCTGCGCTGGACACTAAAAGGCGCGCGCGCCGCAAGCCGATCAGGGTACGCACTCGGTTGAGAACAAATTGGCGGGCCAACGCATACTGTAGCTTCAACCCAAACGGTACAGTCTGGCCGGATTGCCGACAGGCCACCACGCGATTTCCCAGCTCAATCGCCTTGGCGTAAGCCCATCGCTCCGTGGGTGTGCCATCAGCTACCCCCATGGATACGGTGGTGTAGAGTTTTTCCCAGACCCTGGGTACCGCCATCACAACGTGAGGCGATATCTCGCGCAAATTGTCGAGCAGCGTGGGCAGGCCTTTGCCCAGATGCACGACGATGTCGTGATCCAGCGCACGGTAGAGGGAGAAGTAGCGCTCCAGGGCAGCGCCCATGGACAGGAAGCCGAGTTGGTCGTCACCGGGTTGGCTGGGACACAGCTGCCCCATTGCCTGCATTTGGAACATCAGGTTGCTGTGCGTGAGCAGGGCGCCTTGAGGGGAGCCCGTGCGGCCAGAGGTGTAGACGATGGTGGCAACATCGTCGGGGCGAGCTATGCCCACCTCGGTCTCCCAGCGATCAGGATGGTTGCCATTAAAAGTACGGCCGGCCTGCAGCACTGCCTCGAAATCAGCAACCAGAGGATGCGCCAGGGCATGCAGACCACTGCCATCAAAAAAGAAGATTTTCTCGATGCCGGGCATCTCGCCCAGTACGGACAAGGCCTTCTCGAGTTGGGCTTGATCTTGCACAAAGAGCCAGCGTGCCGCGCTGTCTTGGACCGCCTGTGCCAGATGGGCTGCGGAATCGGTGTTGTGCAGCCCGACCGACTGGATGCCCACACCCATCGTCCCGAATTCGATTTGACACCACTCGGGGCGCACGTCGGACAGCACGACGGCCCGGTCACCGCGTCGACCCCCCATGGCCAGCAAGCCCAAGCCAAGCGCTCTCACCGCCTCGGCGTAATCGGCCCAAGTGATGTCATTCCAGAGGCCCAGGTGGTTCCAGCGCAAGGCCACGCCAGCCTTGCGCTGAGCTGCCACGCGCCAGAAACGGGCGGGTAATGTGTCTGAAGCGGTCACCATTGTTTCTTCCGGTTTCGACGGTTGCCCGTGGACGCCAGCGCACCATCCTGCGCAATGCCAAGGTAAAACTCACGAATGGTTGGGTTGTTACGCAAGGCTTGGGCACTGTCCTCCAAGACAACGCGGCCAACCTCCATGATGTACCCATGATCAGCGACATCCAGGGCCACGCTGGCATTCTGTTCCACCAACAAAATAGTCATCCCGTCATCACGTAGTCGGCGAATGATGGTAAAGATCTCTTTGACCAGCAGTGGTGATAGCCCTAAGGATGGCTCGTCCATAAGCATCACCCGGGGTCGGGCCATCAAGGCACGGCCGATGGCCAGCATCTGCTGTTGCCCACCCGAGAGCAGACCAGCGCGCTGCTGCTGTCGCTCCCGCAGAATGGGAAAATACGTAAAGATACGCGCCATGTCGGCTTGGATGACGGCATGGTCCTTGCGCAGATAGGCACCGAGTACCAGGTTCTCGTGCACCGTCCGCATGCGAAAGATCTCGCGACCCTCTGGCACATGGCTCAAGCCCAGGCTCACCAGTTTGTCGGGCTCAATGCCCGCAAGATCGCGACCTTCAAGACTCACACTGCCTTGACGAGGCTCCACGATCCCGCTGATGGCCTTGAGCACTGTCGTCTTACCGGCGCCATTGGCACCCAGAAGGGCAACGATTTGGCCCTGCTCCACCTTCAGCGACACCCCTCGTAAGGCCTGAACAGCGCCGTAAGCGGCTTCAATGTTGTTGACTTCAAGCAAGGCCATGGCGTATGTCTCCCGCTCAATTGCCAAGGTAGGCGCTGATCACAGCCGGATCACGCTGCACCTGCGCGGCCGTACCAATCGCCAACAGTTTGCCGTAATTCAAGGCCAGAACACGGTCAGAGACAGCAGACACCAGTCGCATGTCGTGTTCGACCATCAGGATGGTGATCCCCAGTACATCGCGTATATCGCGAATCCAGGAGCCAATGTTGTCAGTCTCCTCAACATTCAAGCCCGAGGATGGCTCATCAAGCAGCAACAATTTGGGAGAAACCGCTAACGCACGGCCGAGCTCCACCATCTTGCGCACACCATAAGGCAGGCTACCGACCGTGCTGTCGCGGTAGGCATCAAGCCCGAGAAAATCAATGATCTTCTCGACGTTTTTGCGCGACTCAATTTCATGGCGCTTGAAAGAAGGCAGCCGCAGAATTTCGCTCAACAAGCTGGTCCCCACATGGACATGACACCCAACCAGGATGTTCTGCAGGACGTTGGCGTTGTCGAAAAGCTCGATATTCTGGAACGTTCGCGCAATACCCAGGCTGGCCACCCGATTGGCAGCTACCCGGGTGATGTCACGCCCTTCAAAATGGATGCTGCCAGCAGTAGGGTCATTGATGCGGCTGACCAAATTGAAAATGGTGGTTTTCCCGGCGCCGTTGGGTCCGATGATGGTGAAAATACTGCCCTTTTCAACTTCAAAAGAGACACCATCGACCGCCTTAATGCCACCGAAATGAACGGCAAGATCTTTGACCTGAAAGAGGCTCATAGTGTCAGTCTCAATGCTTGATCAGGTCGCTGGCGGCAATCTTGTTGCGCTTGAACATGCCTTGCCGGTAGAACGGAAACAGCGACGCGTAGGTCTTCAGGCGTACCCAGTAACCATTGAGTCCGCGGGGCTCGAAAAGCACAAACAGGATCACCAAGACTCCAAAGCTCACAGACTCCAATACAGGTAACTCAGCGATCCTAGAAGGTAAATAATTCTTGATGCCCACGATGATCTGCGGCAGCACGATGAAGAACATGGCACCAAATACCGCGCCATGCAAGGAGCCGAGACCACCAATGATGATCATCATGAGGAATTCAACAGACACCATGATGCCGAATTGTTCGGGACTGATGTAAGACAGCTTGTGCGCATACAGTGCACCGGCCAGACCCGTCGCCACAGCCGAAATCGCAAACGCGGTCGTTTTGAACTTCGCCAGATTGATGCCCATGCTCTCAGCAGCCACATCGCTGTCACGCAATGCACCCAGGGCGCGGCCGGTTCGCGATCGCAGCACATTGAGCACGACCAGCATCACCAGCCAGAACACGATGCCTGAAAGGTAATACATGTGGACCGGGCCAGACAGCTTCAAACCGAAGATGACAGGGTCATTGACGGTCATGCCACGATTCCCGCGAGTCACGCTGCTCCAGCGCACAATCACTTCTTCGACGATAAAGGCGAAGGACAACGTGGCCATGGCCAAGTAAACCCCCTTCACACGCAAGGCCGGCAGGCCAATAATGATGCCAACAACACCAGACAAAGCACCGGCCGCCACAAAGGCCGGCAAAAAAGCCATGCCACGGGACTGCAACACCGCGGCGGTATAGGCCCCTACCGCGAAAAAAGCGGCATGGCCCAGTGATATCTGGCCGGTGTAGCCCACCAACAGCATCATGCCCACAGCCACGATGCCATAAATGAAAACGAAAGTGGCTTGGCTCAGAATGTAGCCATCGGCCGCCAGGGGCAACAACAGCAGGCCAGCAAAAAGAGCCAGGTATTGCCACAAAGTGAAACGATCCGGAAACAACCGCAGATCATCCCGGTAAGAGGTTCGTTTAGGGAAATGCATGGTGGAGTGCCCTATACGCGACGTTTGGACTGAATGCCGAACAAGCCCTGGGGGCGCACCATGAGCACCAACAAAAGCAGGATGTAAGCAGCCACATTGTTGATACCCTCTGGGAGGTAGAGCACCGCCATCGATTCGACGACGCCGATGATCACCCCACCCACGATCGCCCCTGGAATGCTGCCGAAACCACCCAGCACGGCCGCTGGAAAAGCCTTCAGTCCGACATAACCCATGTTGACCTGGACAAAGGCAATCGGGGCCAGCATGATGCCAGCCACACCGGCCGTAGCCGCGCCAAGGGCCCAGATCAGAGAATGCACTTTTTGTACCGGGATACCGACGTAGTAGGCCGCCAATTGGTTTTCTGATGTCGCCTGCATCGCGATACCAATACGGCTGTAGCGAAAGAAGACATACAAGGCGGCCACCAACACAATGGTGAGCACAATGATCGCCACATGCTCCTGACTGAGCACCACCTCGCCAACCCGAACCACGCGGTTGTAGAACGGTGTTTGCAGAGAGAACGTCTCGGGTCCCCAAATCACACTGGCAAAAGCGCGCAACAGGATCGACAGGCCCAAGGTCACCACAATCACCGCCAGAATGCCTTGCCCAGCCAGTGGGCGCAACAAGAAGCGGTTGAGCAGCATACCAAACACGGTCATGCAAGCAATTGCCAGCAGCAACCCGATCCAATAGGGCATCTTCAGGATCTCGATGAAGGTCAAGCCCAGGAACGCCCCCACCATCATGACTTCACCGTGGGCGAAGTTCACGATGTCGGTAGCTTTGTAGATCAGCACAAAGCCCAGGGCCACCAAAGCGTAGACGCAACCTACCGCGATTCCACTGACAAGTTGTTGCAGGAATTCGTTCATCAGGTTCGCTGAAAAAAATGGGTCAGGAGACCGGGCATGATCCCTCCCGCCATGCCCGGCAGACGGTCACTGGACAGGTTGCAGTTCGCCCCCTTCAGGAACCCAGCGACCACCCTCTACCTTGTAGAGCAGTGCGCCACGCATGCCTTTGTGATCCTTGTCGCTGAAATTAACCGTGGGTCCGCCAAATATAGTTTTATAGCCCTTGATGGATTCAACGCCTTTGACCAGCGAGTCCACCGTCAGGTTGGGGCCGGCACGGCGCAGACTTTCAGCGGCCAGGTGCACGATGGCGTAGCCATAGGCGCCATACAAGGAACCGGGCTGGTTGTACTTGGCCTGGTATTTCTTCAGCCACTCCTTGACCGCAGGCGGCGAACGATCGGGATCCGGGTTGGGGATAACGACTGCCGCATGGACACCTTCCATAGCCTCCTTGCCCAGTCTTAGCGTTGACTCATCGTAGGTGTTGGAGGAGGCAAGGATCGGTATATTCCAGTTGCGGCGGCGCACCTCCTGCACAATGCCGGCGGCAGGTGCAGGCACTGTGCCCAGTAGCAGCATGTCGCAGTTGCCTCGCTGCATACGGGCGACCTGAGCGCTGAAATCGGTTGTGCCGCGCTTGTAGCCAACCTCTTCAATCACCTGGAGCTTGGCGGCCTTCAGGGCGCGGTCCACACCCTCCTTCACATCGGCGCCAAAACCATCGTCCTGGTAGATGAAGCAGAAGCGTTTTTTGCCCTGATCAGCGAAGTGCTTGACAGCCGGGGCCATGGTGTCGCCATTGGTTGGAAAGAAGGCGAAGCTAATTTTCTCCAAGGGCTCAGTGAACATCGGGCTACCCGCCCATGCGAACAGGTTGGGCACGCCAGACTTGATCAGCATCGGATAAGTGGCTTCAGCGGGGGCATTGCCGGTGGCCATGATCAGCGCAAAGATACCGTCTTTGTCAATCATCTTCTGGGTAACCAGAACCGCTTTTTTAGGGTCATAGCCAGAATCTTCCCAAATAATGCGCAATTTGCGGCCATGAATGCCGCCGGCCGCATTGATCTCCTCCTCTGCCATCTTGCCGGCGTTGACGCCGGCTCGCCCCAGTTCGGCGATTGGCCCAGACAAGTCAATGTGACTGCCGAGGAGAATTTCATCTTTGGTAACGCCGCGTACTTGCGCGCTGGTGTTCGCCGCCACAAGCGTGGCCGCAACGGCAATGGCGACGAGAGAAGTCTTCTTAAAGCCCATGGTGTCTCCTGTTGGTTGTATGGGTTGGCTTGCTAACACTTCCGATAACGCGGCTCTTTGCGGCCTGTCAAATCAAGTATAGTTAGTTTGACTAAGAAAGTAAAAAATTCGATGTCGCGCACTTGTCAGGCCCCAATCGCGATGACAAACCCCTCAGAGGAGACTGCATGACAGAACTGATCACGCCATTGCTGCCGGTGTTCGCAAATACCGCGCTGTTCATTGCCGGGTTTTTTGTGATCACACTTTGGCTGATCAGCGTTGCGATGCGCGATTCAAGCATCGTCGATATCTTCTGGGGACTGGGTAGCGCTGCTGTGGCCTGGGTGGCTTGGCTCACGGTGGGCGGTGGCGGCACCCGTGAGACCCTGGTGCTTTTGGTGGCGACCATGTGGGGTGTGCGGCTTGGCCTGTATATCGGCATCCGCAATTGGGGCGCTGAGGACCGCCGTTATGCGCGGTTGCGACAGCACGTGACAGGCCAGGGCCGAAACTACGCGTTGTACAGCCTGCGCGCCGTTTTTGGCCTGCAAGGTCTGCTGATGTTTTTGTGCACCATGCCTGTGGTGGTCGCGATAGCCATGCCGTCGTCCGGCCCACCCGGCCTGCTGGTCTGGATCGGCTTTGGGCTGTCTGTTGTCGGTCTTTCAGTGGAGGCTCTGGCCGATTGGCAAATGGCTCGCTTCCGGCGGCAAAGGCGATCGCCAGGCGAGGTCATGGACAGAGGTCTATGGCGCTATTCGCGCCACCCCAACTACTTCGGCGAAATGTTGGTGCAATGGGGTTTGTATCTGATGGCATGCGACACCGGGCTGATAGGCATGCTGACCATCTTTGCCCCAGCGCTGTTGAGCGCCATGATCATCGGCCCCTTGGGCGCCAACCTGCTGGAGCGCCGTTTGGGCAAGAAAAACCCTGGCTATCAAGACTACGTCCGGCGGACCAGCGCATTCATTCCTTGGCTACCCCGTCAACACTGACATTTGCTTTGACCAACGGAGAACCCTATGGGCACAGACATCCTTACTACCCTGGAAGATGGCATTCTGACCGTGACACTCAACCGTCCAGCTTCGATGAATGGGCTGACGATCTCAATGACGCGGGAACTCAACGACCGCCTGCGCGAAGCCGCTGCAGCACCTGACGTGCGTGTAGTCGTTCTGACCGGTGCGGGCAAGGCCTTCTGCGCAGGCGGTGACATCAAGGAGTTCGAGGCGATCGACCGCAATGATCCGCAATGGGTGAAATGGAAAGACGATCCTATTTGGAATGACATCGACAACTCAGCTGAGCGCACTCGCCGGGCCAGCGAGGGGCCGCTGCTGCTGCACGGCATGCCCAAACCGACGATTGCCATGGTCCGCGGCGCCTGCGTAGGAGCCGCCACTGCACTGGCGGCAGCCTGCGACTTTCGCATCGTGTCTGACACCGCTTTTTTCTCGACGGCGTTTGCGCGCATCGGAATTTCGGGCGAGTTGGGCGCTAGCTATTACCTCAGCAAACTGGTTGGCATCGCCAAGGCCCGTGAACTTTTCTTCTTCGCTGACCGTGTCCCTGCGGCGGAGGCATTGAGAATCGGGCTCGTCAACAAAGTGGTCGCGGATGCCGAGCTCAACGACGAGGTGACCACCTTCGCAAGGCGCCTTGCGGACGGCCCACCGTTAGCCTACCGATTCATCAAGGCCAACCTCAATGCCGCAGAAACTCGTACCGCCGAGGACATGGTGGCGATGGAGGCCTTGAACCAGGTACGAGTTCTGCGCAGCGACGATGCCAAAGAAGCGATCTCAGCGTTCTTCGAAAAGCGAACACCAAAATTCACCGGTCATTGAGCGGCCTGCCCGACTCTTAAGCGCCGGACAAGCACAAATCAAACGGAGGTCACAGCGCGCAGCGCCTGCACCAGCCGGTCCAGATCGGTCTCCGAGGTGTAGATCGCAGGCGACACCCGAATGCACTGGCCCTTGGCCACACCGGCACGCCGCACCGTAAAAACACCAAACTGGTCGCGCAATTGCGCGACGATGGCGTTGTTGTCGGCAGCCGTGCCTTTGCCGGCCAGCCGGAACGAGGTGATGCCAGCGGCCATGCCCGGCTCGTCGGGCGTCAAGATCTCCAAGCCCTTGAAGCCGCGAACCCGGCTGACCCAGTAATCTCGCAGATGGCGCAGGCGCGGCGCCTTGGCGCGCGGCCCGATCTGCTGGTGCAATGCCAGCGCACCTGGTAGCGCCAACACCGAGGCAAAGTTGTAGGTGCCGGTGTGCACCCGCGAGCGGATATCGGTCGGGGCCCAGTCTTCGTCACCCATGGCACGGTCGATATCGGCCAGCCGCGACTTGGCCACATACATGAAGCCGATACCCAGCGGCGCGCCAATCCATTTGTGCAGGTTAAAGCCAATGAAGTCTACGCCCAGGTCTTGCACTTTGAAGTCGATCTGGCCCCAGGAATGGGCGGCGTCCAGCACCACATCCACGCCGCGGGCGCGGGCCAGCCCAGCAATCTCGGCCACCGGCATGACCAGCCCGGTGCGGTGGCTAACGTGCGTGACAAGCAGCAGGGCCGCCTTGGGGTGGTCAGCCAGCACCTTCTGGTAGGTCTGCAGAACTGCGCTCCGCGTGGCCGGCTCAGGGATGCTGAATTTGACGACATTCACGCCACGGCGCTCCTTGAGCCAATTCATGGCGTACTGCATCGAGTCGTAATCCAGGTCGGAATACAGCACGGTGTCGCCCGGCTGCAACTTGTTGTAGCCGCCAATCAACAGTTGCAGTGCTTCAGTGGCGCCCCGTGTCAGGGCCACCTCTTCGGGCGCGGCGCCCACCGCGGCGGCGACTGCCAGCCGGGCTGCTTCAGCATCACGGCCAAACTGCGTGCGCGCATAAAAAGAGTTCTCGCGGTTGACCATGTCGGTCTTGCCCAAGTAATCCAAACGTACCGACTCGGCCATGATGCCCCAGTAGCCGTTCTCCAGGTTGACGATGCTGGGAGAAACAGCATAAAGCTTGCGCACTGCGTCCCAGTAAGTACCGTCGGTCGCCATGGCGCTGCTGTTGAGCGTGGGCAGAGCAGCAGCGCCAGTCTGCGCTTGGGCGGATGCGCCGGTGATGGTGGCAGAAGCAGCGGCAAGGCCGAGGACAAAGCTGCGGCGGTTGGTTTCGATCATGGGAGGGCTCAAGAAGTTGGGATGAAATCAGGTTATCGCCAACGTGTGACCCTGGTATGTCATCCCGGCAATGGCCTGGAACGGTTCAACTTAATTTGGCGAACTGACCGCCACCGGCATCTGTCCGCATTTTTCGGCCATCGCCATGAAGTGCGCCAGTGGCGGCGTGGTCAATCCGGCCACCTTGGCCTCATCATCCCAGCGGCGCAGCATCACTGCGGCCGCCGCATGCTCGCTGGATTCAAACTCAAGGGCCTGCGCCTCTGACATCGGTCCGCCCTGCAAGGCGAGGCTGCGTTGCGACACCGGTGACAGCAGATCGTGGTACGCGGGCTCGCGCAGGCACAGAAAGCGCTTGGCCTGGACATGGAGGGCAATAGGCTGGCAGACCGCCGGGCCAAACCATTTAGCCAAATACTTGGCGCCTAGATTTTCATGGACGTCATCAACCCCCGCCAGCAGAGCCCCCCGCGCATCGCGGTGCAGCAAATGACCGACATCATGCAGCAGCGCCGCTACAACCAGTTCATCATTGGCGCCGGCCAGTTGCGCCAGCAGGGCACATTGCAGGGCGTGTTCCATCTGGTTGACATGTTCGCCATAGCGTAGCGTGCCACTGGTATCAAATATGAGAGTGATAGTCTTCAACGGATCTTGCAAAGCAGTCATGGGAGTGTCCGGTTAATGAGGATGGGCAACAGCGCGCGCTGGTTAGAACGCACGCTGGCCGCCGTAAAGGGTCTGCAACACCGAGGGCATGCCAGCGCGGTTCATGCGCACCCGCAGCAGGTCGGCACGCTGGCCAACGGCCACTTGGCCACGATCCTGCAGACCAATCGCACGCGCCGGGTTGCAGGTTACCGTGCGGACCGCCTTGGGCAGCGACCAGCCGGCCAGCTCGGCCAACATGAAGGTTGCCAGCAGCAGGCTGCTGGGCACATAGTCCGACGAAAAAATGTCAAGCAGGTCAGCTTGCGCCAGCTCGGCGGCCGAGACATTGCCCGAGTGCGAACCGCCCTTGACCATATTGGGGCCACCCATGATGATGGCCATGCCGTGCTGGCGCGCCGCGTGCGCTGCTTCGACGGTGGTCGGGAACTCCGACATGCTCACGCCTTCAGCAACTGCCGCTTCCACGTCAGTGACCAGCGTATCGTCATGGCTAGCCAGCGGCAACTGCAGGGTCCGGCTGGCCTTGACAATCGCTGCGCGGTGCGGGATGGCGAACGCCTGTTGGTCGGCGCGGCGCTGTGCGATGACAGCATCAAACTCAGCATCGCTAAAACGCTGGTTGCGCTCGGCATAGCGCCGAAAGCTAACCAAATCGCGCCACTGGCGTTGGCCGGGCGTGTGGTCCATCACACTGACCAAGCGCAGCAAGGGGTCGTGGGCATATTGCTGGAACACCGACAGGATGTCGGGTGCTGACAGCTCGCAACGCAAGTGCAGCAGGTGTTCGATGCGCATCAGCCCCTCATCGCGGCACTGGTGCATGGCAGCGATGGCCGTGTGCTGGGTCTGGGCCCGGGCTCCACCCTGGTCCATGTCGCCAATTACGACCGAATCCAGCACCGTGGTGATGCCGGCCGCAGCGCACTGCGCGTCATGAACCGTCATGGCCGAATGGGCATTCCAGAGCACGCCCGGGCGTGGTACCAGGTGCTTCTCCAGATTGTCGGTATGGAGTTCGACCAGGCCCGGCATCAGCCAGTCACCAGCCCAATCCTGTGCAGCGGGCACGCCGGTGTCGCCCCGGTCGACGCGGCGGATCACGCCATCTTCGATCAGCACGGTGCCGATAAAGCATTCTTCAGTGGCCACAATGGTGGCGTTGCGGATGATCAGTGAGGTCATGGTGCTTGCTTTTGTGGTTCAGGGCTGCGCCCGGTGCTGTCCAATGTCAAGGTGGCGGGTGGCAACCTGCGCGCGCACCTCTTCATCATGAAAAATCCCGATGATGGCGCTGCCTTGCTGGCGTGCAGCGCAGATCAGCGCCACCACGGCCTGCCGGTTGGCGGCGTCCAACGAAGCGGTTGGCTCGTCGAGCAGCAGTACCGCAGGCTCGGTGATCATGCCGTGAGCAATGTTGACGCGCTGCTGCTCACCACCTGAAAACGTGGCTGGCGGCAAGGTCCACAGTGCCTCTTGCAGGTTCAGGCGTTGCAGCCATTCGGCCGCTCGGTCGCGCGCCTGCGATACCGGCACACCCAGACGCCGCAAAGGATCGGCGACGATGTCCAGCGTACTGATCCGCGGGATCACACGCAGAAACTGGGACACGTAGCCCATGGTGTGCCGCCGCACGGCAAGCACGTCACGCGGTTCGGCGCTAGACAGGGCGAACCATTCACCCTGGTGGTGAACTCGCACCTCACCGCTGGTGGCCGCGTAGTTGCCGTACAGGCAGCGTAACAGCGAGCTTTTGCCAGCGCCGGACTGGCCGGTCAGTGCCAGACACTCGCCGGGGCGCACGCTGAGGTTGATCCCGTGAAACACCGGCAGTGACAAGCCACCGCGTGCATGCAAGGTGAAGGTTTTGGCCAAGGCGAGGGCTTCGATGACCGGTGACGGATAGGGTGCATTCATGGTTTGGCTTTCACGGGGTCAACACGGAGGACACCAGCAACTGGGTGTAGGGGTGCTGGGGGTCATCCAGCACCCGGTCAGTCAGACCCTGTTCCACCACCTGCCCATCCTTCATGACCAACATCCGGTGCGCCAGCAACCGGGCCACAGCCAGGTCATGCGTGACCACGACAGCGGCGAGCTGAAGCTCGTCGACCAGTTGTCGCAGCAGGTCCAGCAGGCGGGCTTGCACTGACACGTCGAGCCCGGTGGTCGGCTCATCCATGAAGACTAGGCGCGGGCGGGTCACCAGATTGCGTGCGATCTGCAGACGCTGCTGCATGCCACCCGAGTAGGTGCCAGGCAGGTCATCCACGCGCTCGGCATCCAGTTCCACCCGTGCCATCCAGTCCAGTGCCTGGCTGCGCAATTGCCCGTAGTGGCGCTCTCCGAGGGCCATCAACCGCTCGCCGACATTGGCACCGCCAGACACGTTCATGCGCAACCCGTCGCGGGCGTGCTGCTCAACAAAACCCCAGTCGGTGCGGGCCAGTTGACGCAGTTGTGCCTCGGACATGGCGGCCAGATCGGTCAAGCTATCCAACGGCGCGTGGCCGGGCCAGCGCGCGTGGTAACCGACGGCACCTTCGTCACACGCCAGGCGTGCCGCCAGCAGCCGCAGCAGGGTGGTCTTGCCCGAGCCGGACTCACCCACGACAGCCAGCACCTCGCCAGGATAGAGGTCAAAGCTGATGTTGCGGCAAGCCCAGCGTTGCGCGCTGTTTGACACAAAGGCTTTGCCGACCTGGCGGGCCGACAGCAGGGCGCCCGGCTTCACGCGCCACCCCCGGCATCTTGCGCGGAAAGAACATTGGTCAAGGTCACCGCCTGCTGGGTCCCGACGTGCCCAGCCTCGCGGCGCTCCTCGCAGTAGTCGCTGTCCGAGCACACAAACAGCCGGCCGCCCTGGTCGTCCACAATCATTTCGTCCAGGTAGCTGTCAGCAGCGCCACACAAGGCACAGGCGTGCGGCCAGCGCTCGATCTCGAAAGGATGGTCCTCAAAATCAAGGCTGCGTACCCGGGTGTAGGGTGGCACCGCATACAGGCGCTTTTCCCGACCGGCACCAAACAGCTGCAAGGCGGGATTCATGTGCATCTTGGGGTTGTCAAACTTCGGGATAGGCGAAGGCGACATCAGGTAACGCTCATTGACCATCACCGGATAGTCGTAGGCCCGCGCAATGGCGCCAAGTTGGGCTATGTCTTCGTACAGTCGCACATGCATCAGCCCATACTCACTGAGCGCGTGCATCTTGATGGACTCACGCCGACGCGGCTCCAGCTTGGACAATGGCTCGGGCATGGGCACCTGGTACACCAAGATCTGAGACGCCGTCAAGGGCTCCTCGGGGATCCGGTGCCGGGTCTGAATCAGCGTCGCGTCCCGGGTTTTTTGGGTGGTCGCTACGCCGGTGGTGCGGGCAAAGAAGCGCCGGATGTTGACCGCATTGGTGGTGTCATCGGCGCCCTGGTCGATCACCTTGAGCACGTCGCTTCGCCCGATGATGCTGGCGGTGATCTGCACGCCGCCAGTGCCCCAGCCATAGGCGAAGGGCATCTCACGCGAGCCGAACGGCACCTGGTAGCCCGGTACGGCCACCGCCTTGAGCAGGGCCCGGCGAATGCGCTTCTTGGTGCGCTCGTCAAGAAAAGCAAAGTTGTAATGGGACTCGGTCACGACGGTTCCTGGTTCATGGATGTTGCGTCGCCGGCGGCGACGTGACTGGCACGCAGCTTGCGGACCAGTGCCAGCTCCGCCTGAAAGTCCACGTAGTGCGGCAATTTCAGGTGCTGTACAAAACCGGAAGCCTCCACGTTGTCAGCATGTGCCAGCACAAATTCTTCGTCCTGCGCTGGTGCAACCACGGTTTCGCCCAATTCACCAGCCCGCAGGGCGCGGTCCATCAAGGCCATGGCCATGGCCTTGCGCTCAGCGCCGCCAAAGGCCAGGCCGTAGCCTTGCGTGAACTGCGGCGGGGTCTCGCGGTTACCGCTGAACTGGTTGATCATTTGGCATTCGGTGACTTCGATCTCGCCGATGTCCACCTCGAACCCCAGCTCATCAGGCACCACCATCACACTGACCAAGCCACGGCGAATCTCACCGGCAAACGGATGCGAGTTGGCGTAGCCGCGCTGGGTCGAATAACCCATCGCCAGCAACCAGCCTTCGTCGCTGCGCGCCAGCGCCTGCAGACGCTGGGCACGGTCGGCGGGGAACATCAACGGACTGCGGGTCAGGTCGCCAGGCTCAGTGCCCGCACAGGGTGCCGGAGTCTCCAGCAGGCCTTCATGCGCCAGCAGGTCGTTGATGCGCGGCACCACCGGCCCCAGTGCGCTGTCTGGGCCCTCGGCCGTTTCGGCTACCGAAGCTGCGGCATGCTCGCCCTCTTCTGCCAACAAGGCGAAGTCCAGCAGGCGCTGGGTGTAGTCATAAGTCGGGCCCAGCAATTGCCCGCCCGGCACGTCCTTGAAGGCGGCCGAGATGCGCCGGCTCAAGGTGATGCGCGCCGTATCCAGCGGCTGGGTGTAGCCCAGGCGCGGCAGAGTCGTGCGGTAGGCCCGCAACAGGAAGATGGCCTCGACCAAATCGCCACTGGCCTGTTTGATGGCCAGCGCCGCCAGCTCGGGGTCGTAAAGTGAGCCCTCGGTCATCACGCGGTCCACCGCCAGGGACAGCTGGGACCGGATCTGCGCCACGCTCAGCGCCGCCAGGCGGGTATCACCCCGGCGCTGCTGGTCCAGCAAACGCCATGAGCCCTCGATGGCAGCTGCGCCGCCCTTGACTGCAACATACATATCAGTGCTCCTGGGCAGCTTGCACCTGCGTGCTGCGGGGCAAGCCGATGACCCACTCTCCGCAAGTTAAGACCATGTCCACCCCCTGTGGAAACCCGGCCTGGTTGACCTGGCATTGGCGCCAGAACTCGTCCGACAGCCCGGCGAGGTTGACGACTGTGACGTTCTCGATGCCTGGCCCACGCCAGGCCTGCGGCACCCCGCCCTCGAATGCGGGCAGCTCCAGCATCAAGGTGGTCGATTGCTCAGGTGATGCTGGGCTGCCCTGGGCGAAGTCGGCCAGGCACGGCATCTGGCTCAGGTCGGTGACCACGGCAAAGGCGGCCGCTTGTGGCTGGTCTGCCAACGGCGCCCCGGTATGAAAACGCAGCCACGGCGCCAGGCCGGCACCATCGTGCTGCCACCAGACCGCGGTTTCATCGTCGGCCAAACTCAGCAAGAGCCGGGCCATGGCGCCGCCCAGCGCAACACCAGGTAAGGCGGGTCCCAGTCTGCGCGCTTGACCCGGGCGGGCCATGGCGTCAAGCAAGGCGCGAAAGGTGTTCTGGCTGTCATGCACACCATCAGCCAATCCACCGGCGAGATGGCGCTGGTTCATGATTCGCCTCGCACCAGAGTGAAGAACTCAACCCTGGAGTCAGCCGCCTGTTGCTGGCGGGAATCGCGCTGTTGTCGTTGCGCCTGCGCCAGGGGTTCGATCAGGGTCTGCTGCAGGTGGTCATGTTGCTGCGGGTCCTGCAACAGGGCGTCGAACAGGGCGGCAAGTTTGGCGCGAGGCTTGTCCCGTCCAAGAGCGCAGGAGACACCCAAGGGGCCCTCCCCCACCCGCACGGCACATCGAACCACGCTGGCCTCTCCAAGGTTGAACGGGTTGCCGGTGCCGCCAATACGCCCACGCACCATCATCATGCCCACTTCAGGCGGTCTGATGGTATGGACCTCTGGCAGGGGGCCAAGCGTTGGCAAACAGGCCGCGAGGTCCTCTTGACTGGCGCGAGCCAGCACGGCCAGCCAGGCCGGTCGGCTGGCTTGTTTTTGGACAGGTAACTCAGTTGTCATACAGATGTCTAAATCAGTGGGTAGATTGCTGGGCATGGCCTGACGCCCTTATGCGCCAGGCCCCTAGTTCACCGCGCCAACATGAAAGATTTATGACCATGGAACAATTTCGGTCCTCATTGCCGGGTCGCCGGCGCGGCGTCTCGGTCTGGCGCCAGATCGCTGACACCCTGAAAACCGAGATCCAGGACCGACGCTATGCCGACACTGGCCGCATGCCAGGCGAGATAGAGCTTGCGGCGCGCTTTGGTGTCAATCGGCATACCCTGCGCCAGGCCGTCGCCGCCCTGCAGTTGGAGGGCTTGGTTCGCATCGAAGCGGGTCGCGGCACCTTTGTGCAGCATGGCGTACTGGACTACCATCTGACGCAGCGGACCCGGTTCAATGAAAACCTGCTGCAACAGGGCCTGTTACCGGGCCGACAACTGCTGACGGCGCGGGCGGTGACGGCACCCGAGCGTGCCGCACAGGCGCTGGGCCTGCCAAAAGGCAGCTCGGCGCTGATGGTGCAAACCCTGAACGAGGCCAATGACGAGCCGATTGGTCTGGCCACCGCCTACTACCCGGCGCAACGCTTTGACGGCCTGCTGGCCATGCTGACCAACGACCGGCCCACGTCAGATATCCTCAAACATTTCGGGGTGCAAGACTATGTGCGCAAGCTCAGCCGAATAGGCACCAAAATGCCTGACGATGAAACAGCCCGACTCCTCGGTCAACCAGCGAGCCGCCCCTTGTTGTGGGTGGAGAGTACCGATGTCGACCTGGAGAGCGTACCCATCAAATACGGTGAGTGCTATTTTTGCGGTGACCGTGTACAACTGGTGGTTGAGCGGGGAGATCGCCCATGACCATGCGCCACGCCATTTACTTTGCGCCAGCCCACAGCTCGCCTTGGTGGACGTTCGGCGCCGGCTGGCTGGGACGGGATGAATCCCTTGACGGCACACCGCCGGAGTTTGTGGCGCCGATGCTGCCCGCGCCCGAACGCCACCACATCACCACCCAGGCCCGCCGCTACGGCTTCCACGCCACGCTGAAAGCACCATTTCACTTACGCTTGGGGGTTACCCCGGCCGAGTTGCTGGCTCGCACCCGGTCACTGGCGCAACGGCTGCGCCCCGTACCACTGTCGCCCTTGCAGGTGCAACGCCTGGGGCCCTATGTGGTGCTGGTCACGCCTGATCATCACACTGCCGCCTCTGATCTGGCCAGCGCCTGTGTGATCGAGCTGGACGACCTGCGCCAGCCGCTAACCCCGGACGAGCTGGCCCGCCGCCAGCCGGCCACCCTGGATGCACGCGAACTTGAGCTGCTGCACCGTTACGGCTACCCCCATGTGCTGGAGCGCTTTCGCTTTCACTTGACACTGACCGACCCGGTCAACGAGACACAAGCAGCCCAGGTGACAGAGGCCGTATCAGCCCAGGTGGCGCGCCTGAATACGCAGACGCCGCTGAGCCTGGACCGCCTGTGCATTTTTGAGGAACCCGCGCCAGGGCAAGCCTTTCGCCGGGTCCACGACCTGGTGCTAGGGGCATGAGCGGCGTCTGGGTGTTTGTCTGCGGTGCCTCCGGCGCGGGCAAGGACAGCGTCATGGCGTGGGCTCAACAGCGACTGACCGAGCGACCCGACATTGTGTTTTCCAGACGGGTGGTGACGCGGGAGGCCCAGCCTGGCGCCGAGGACACCCCTGTCACGCTGGCCCGATTTGATGCCCTGCGCCTGAGCGGCGGCTTGTCCTGGCACTGGCGGGCCCATGACTTGCGCTATGGCATAGGCGCGCACTACGCGGCGGCGGTGCAGGAAGGAAGGACCGTGGTGGTGAACGGATCGCGTGAGCACGTGCAAGGCCTGGCACCCGGCGCCGACATCCGGGTAGTGCAGATCCTGGCCGAGCCGCAGCAACTGGCAAACCGACTGGCACAACGTGGCCGGGATGATCCCCAAGCCGTCCACAGTCGACTGAGCCGCAATGCCCGCTTTGACAGCTTACAGACCCACTGCACCATCTACAACCATGGGGCGCTGGCGGATGCGGGCCAGCAACTTCTGGCCTACCTGACAGACGGGCTCAACACGACGGGACCAAACCACCCGTTAAGCGCTTAAACCAGTGAATTGCGGATGCGCGCGGACACCAAGTCAATGACCGATACGGTCACGATGATGATGATCATCACGGCGCAGGTTTCAGCATACTGGAAGCCACGGATGATCTCCCAAAGAATGACACCGATGCCACCGGCTCCCACCATACCGACCACAGATGCTGAACGAACGTTCGACTCAAACCGGTAAAGGGAGTAGGAAATCCACAGCGGCAGCACCTGTGGGATCACCCCATAGATGATTTCCTCAAGTGCATTCGCACCAGTCGCCCGGATGCCCTCGACCGGTTGGGCATCAATCGACTCCACAGCCTCCGAAAACAACTTGGCGAGCACGCCGGTGGTGTGCACGAACAGGGCCAGTACGCCAGCAAACGGGCCCAGGCCAACGGCCACAATGAACAACATGGCAAAGACCATTTCATTGATCGCGCGCGCCGCATCCATCAAGCGACGCACCGGCTGGTGCACCCAACGCGGGGTGATATTGGCCGAGGACAGGAGCCCAAGCGGGACCGCAAAAATCACCGCCAGCACCGTGCCCCACAGAGCAATCTGGATCGTGACCACCATTTCGGTCAGGTAGAGCGGCCACTGGGCAAATTTAGGCGGGAAGAAATCAGCTGCATAGGTGGCCATGTTGCCAGCGTCACGAACCAGGTCCAAGGGTCGCATATCGGCGCCCCGCCACGAACCCGCCAGCAAGGCTAACAATACCGCCCAAGACAACAGCGTGATCAGGCTGTTGCGTGGCAGCCCCGTCAACGTGCTGGGGCTCAGAGGTTTGGCGGGTGCAATCATTTGCTCGCTCCGTTACTGGCTCTTGGCCAAGGCAGCGAGCTGACGGTCAATGTCAGCTAGTTTTGACTGTTTGTCAGCGGCTGCGAGGCTTGCGTCAGCGTCGATCTTGTTGCGGTCTTTGAACAGTTCCAACTGCCGAATCGGGATCAATTGGCTATTGGTTGATAGCTTAAAAGACGACAACTTGGAAAGTTTATAAAGATTGTCTTTCTCCTGCTGGCTTCCCTTGCCATAGCTGTAAAAAAACTCCTTGATCTTGCCCTTGAGTGGCTCGGCCATGTCTTTGCGAATTACCAAAGGATCCGAAGGGATCAGCGGCGACGTCCAGATCACCCGGATGTCGTTGAACTTCCCGGGCAATTTGTCTTTGATCTTGTCCAGGTTTTCGCTGTTGTTGGTCGCAACATCCACCTGCTTATTGGCCACCGCGAGGGCGTTACTCTCGTGGTTAGCGCCACGCGACACCTTGAAGAAGGTCTTGGGGTCGATGTTGTTCTGCGAGAACACGTAGTAGCCAGGCACCAGAAAGCCAGAGGTGGAATTGGGATCACCGTTGCCAAAAGACAGATTTTTGCCCTGCTTCAGCATGTCGTCCAAGCTTTTGATGGGGCTGTCCTTGTGCACGATCAGGTGTGAGTAGTAGCCCAATGTGCCATCGGCATTGATCATCTGTGCAAAGACCTCACCGCTAGCCCGGTCCACCGCCTCCATGGCCGACTTGTTGCCAAACCAGGCCACTTGGACCTTGTTGAAGCGCATGCCTTCGATGATGCCAGCGTAGTCCGAGGCAAAAAAGCCATTGACTTTCATGCCCAATTTCTTGGCCATATCGTCCAGCACCGGCTGCCAGTCTGACTTCAGATTTTGAGACGACTCGGTTGAAATGATGCCGAAATTGATTTCTTTCAAGTCCTGCGCCAGACCAGCCAACGGCAGTGCTGCCATCAGTGTGGCGCCCGCGAAACTGGTGATGAGTTTTTTTAACATGAGGTTTCCTTAAAATGTCAGGCGGTAATGATGGGGGAGGTTCAAGCTGCTTGGGTCAACGCAACCGGCTCTAAGGGCCGCTCCAACCGGGACGACCGCTTGGCGTTCTGCAGCACCGAAATATGGTCTCCGAGCGACAAGATGTCATCGGCCTCGGCCCCATAGAGATCGCGCAAAAGCTCAGGGGTGAGCGCCGTGGATGGGCCGTCGTACACGACACGCCCTTGGTTCAGCGCAATGGTGCGTGGGCAATACTTGATTGCCACGTTGACCTGATGCAGGGAGACGACCACCGTACAGCCGTCTTCCTGATTGACGCGCTGTAAAATGTCCATCACCTTGCGCGAGGACTCTGGGTCCAGCGAGGCAATCGGCTCATCAGCAAGAATGACTTTGGCGCCCTGCACCAAGGCCCTGGCAATCGCGGCCCGCTGCTGTTGGCCACCCGACAAGGTCGACGCTCGTTGGTTACGGCAATCTTCGATGCCCACCCGTTGCAGAGCCGAAACGCCGCGCGCCACTTCATCCCGCGTAAAGCGCCGGATTAAGCTGCGCCAGAGTGGAACCCGGTGCAAGGTACCCACCAAAACATTCACAATCACAGGCTGTCGATCAACCAGGTTGAACTGCTGAAAGACGAAACCGACACCGGACCGGATATCACGCACATCGTCGGCAATTCGGCCCGCTTTTTGGACGGTTCGGCCGTGAATCTGGATCAGGCTTTCGGTTGACCGATCAGCCGGCATCAGGCCCGCCAAATGGCGCAGCAGTGTGGACTTGCCAGACCCCGACGCACCAATCAGCGCCACCATCTCGCCGGCGCGAATGGTGAGGTCAATGCCTTGCAGCGCCTGTCTGCCGCTGGAGAAGGTCTTGCTCAAGGCCCGAATATGTATGGCTGTGGTCATCTCATGCTCCCAATGATTCGTGCGACCTTATCCAGCCAACATGACGAAGTTATGACAGCTCTAAGTCAATGCTGAAGCAGCTTCAGGCTCGTTGCGGCGCCAAGGTCTTGGCGTAGAGCGAGGCGCCGGCTAGGTCCTTCAGGGTGACGGTCATGGCGCGGGTCTTGGCGTCAATATCCACCTGACCAAAGAACTGCATGCCGTTGGTCGGTGGGGCGTTTACTTCGGTCGGGGCCTTCTGGTACATCACCTGCATACCAAAGGTGGCGTCGGTCTTGTTGGGGCCAAAGCCGCCGGCATTCAGCGGGCCGGAGACAAATTCCCAGAACGGTGCAAAGTCGCTGAACTTGGCCTTGGCTGGGTCAAAGTAATGGGCGGCGGTGTAGTGCACATCGGCCGTCAGCCACACCACGTTCTTGATACCGGCACGTTTGATTTCGCGCAGGAGTCGGGCAATCTCCAACTCGCGCCCCAGTGGCGCACCGTCATCGCCGTTGGCCGAACCCTCCCAGCGGTCACGACCCTGCGCATCCTTGCCGTCGCCCACATGCAGGCTGAGCGGCATGTCGGCGGCTATTACTTTCCAGGTGGACTTGGAACGCTTAAGGCCATCAAGCAGCCAGGCGATCTGCGGCCGGCCCATGAAGGCGCTCTCGTCGTTCTCAATGGTTTGCAGGTTGGCGCTGTTGGGGCCGCGGTAACTGCGCATGTCCACGACAAACAGGTCCAGCAACGGGCCCTGGGGCAGATGGCGATAAACCCGTTCGCTCTCAATGTCGGCGGTACGCCGAAGCGGCGCATACTCCATGAACGACTTGGTGGCACGCGCCACCAACAGAGGCACATTCTTTTCGGTGTAGCGCTTGTCGCCGCTGACGTCCTTGGCGTCTGACCAGTTGTTGCTCACCTCATGGTCGTCCCACTGCCAGATTTGCGGCACATCAGCGGCCATGCGGCGAACATTAGCGTCCATCAGGTTGTAGCGGTAGCGGCCCCGAAACTCGTTCAAAGTCTCGGCCACCTTACTGACCTCATCGGTGACAACGTTGGTCCACAGTGTGCCGTCTGCCAGCTTGACTTGGGCCTGGATCGGCCCGTCAGCATAGATGGTGTCACCACTGTGCAAGAAAAAGTCGGGGTTAACCTTGCGCATCTGCTCATAGATCTTCATGCCACCCCAGGCTTCATTGATGCCCCAACCCTGGCCGGCGGTGTCGCCGCTCCAGGTGAAGCGCACATCACGGCTTGCTTTGGCACCGGCCATCGAAGGCAAGCGCAAATGACCGGCCAAGGGCTCAGACAGGACTCGCTCGTTGTGCAGGTCCTGCAGCACCACGCGGTAAAAAATTTCCTGGCCAGCCGGCAGCCCGACTAAGTCGACCCGACCGGTGAAATCACTGTCCTCCATCAGATAGGGGCCACGCACTCGGGTGGGGTTGTTAAAGCTGGCCGTGGTGGCCCATTCCAGCCACATCCGTGCCGGACGGTCGCTGCGTGTCCATATCACGGCGCCGTCGGCTTTTGGGTCGCCCGACTGCATGCCGTGTGCCATCTGTGGCCGCATGGCATCTCGGGTGATTAGCGGGGTGGCTGTCTGAGCCAGCGCCAGACTTGGCACAGCCAAACTGGTGCCTGCCAAAGTGGTGCTGGTTGTGAGAAATGTTCTACGGTCCATGAGCGGCTCCTGAAAGGTTAATGAAGGTGACAGCGATGGGTGCAGTGTGGTCCGCTGGTGTGTCAAGCCAATGACGGGCTGTGTCCTTAAATACGTCATCAAAGGTTCATTTGAACGACACAGAATCTAAGTAGTTACCCCGCTGTTTTGGCGGCGACACCACGCCACTATTTATGCGCTCATCCACTCCGCCATCTGCTTTCTCCAGCCGTGTCGCCCCTTGGTTAGCGACCGCTTATTTGGGGGGCCTTTCAGCAGTGTTGCCGCTGACGCCTCTGTTCGCCAGCCTGCTTTTTGGGCGGTGGAAGTACGTGCGCGACTACGCCGGCTTTATCAAAAAAATGCGCATTCATATTTCGGCGCTGCGGGAGGGCCCAGCCCTGCATTACTTTGAGGATGTGATGGGCCGAGCCAGCGAAGTGCCAGCCGACATCACCGGCTCTTGCGTTCAGTGCGGCAACTGCTGCATGGATAAACGCTGCGTGTTTTTAGAGCCTATCAGTGACGGACGCTACCAATGCGGGATTTACCACTCTCCATTTCGCCGATGGTCCAATTGCGGCTCATTTCCCTTGAACGCACACGACATTGCACGCTACGCCTGCCCCAGCTACCAAGTGGTTCACCTGGTGCGCAAGCCGGACTAAATATGAACGGCCGCATGCCGCCCGGCTTCTACCTGATCATCGCGGCCCAGTTTGCCTCCGCGCTGGCCGATAACGCGCTATTGATCGTCAGCATCGCCCTTTTGTCCGAGCAGGGCTTGCCCGTGTGGTGGGCGCCCCTACTTAAGTTTGTTTTCACGATCTCCTATGTGGTGCTGGCACCGTTTGTTGGGCCATTGGCCGATGCGTTTCCCAAAGCACGCCTGATGGCGTGGATGAATGGGGTCAAGATGTTGGGCGTGGTGGCTTTGCTGCTGGGTATGAATCCCTTGCTGGCCTTCACCATTGCAGGCCTGGGTGCAGCGGCTTACGCGCCGGCCAAATACGGTCTGATCACCGAGATGGTCGGGGCGCAACGGCTGGTGCGTGCCAATGGGTGGTTGGAGGTGTCCGTGGTCTGCGCGGCGCTTTTAGGCGCAGTGCTGGGCGGTGTACTTGTGAACGTTGGGGTACTTGACAAGCTACATGCCCTCTTTGAATCTGGGGCGCTGGATAGCACGTCCAGGTTGGTCCCATCGTTGGTGTTGCTGCTGCTGGTCTACATCGTGGCTGGGCTACTCAACATCTGGATCCCTCACAGCGGGGCCCGTTACCCAGCCACCTCGCTGGACCCGCTGGTGCTGATCCACGACTTCATCCGGGCTAACCGCACGCTTTGGCGCGACCGCGAAGGTGGCTTGTCGCTGGCAGTCACCACAATTTTTTGGGGATTGGGCGCCACGCTTCAATTTGTCGTGTTGAAATGGGCAGGCGATGTGCTGAACCTACCGCTGGACCAAGCCGCCTATTTGCAGGCCGCAGTCGCGGTAGGGGTGGTCGTGGGCGCAGCAGTGGCCGGACGCTGGGTGGTGCTGCACCAAGCCAGACGCGTCCTACCGGCCGGCATATTGCTGGGCTTGATGATGCCCATCGTGTCCCAAGTGTCATCGCTGTGGGTGGCTATACCGTTACTGGCTTTCGTTGGTGTTGTGGGCGGCATCCTGGTGGTGCCACTCAATGCCCTGCTGCAGCATCGCGGGTTCACTCTGCTGAGCGCCGGTCGCTCTGTTGCGGTGCAAGGTTTCAATGAGAACCTGAGCGTGCTGTGCATGCTGGGGCTGTACGCCGCCCTGGTTGCAGCGGACATGCCCATCAGCCCGCTCATGACCCTGTTTGGCGTAGCCATCGCTATGGCGATGGCCGTACTAACCCGGGCCGCGTTCAGGTCGGCTGAGGCCGATCATGGCCCACGGCAGCCGCACCGCTGATGTTGGCTTGGTGCATTACTTCCTGCAACACACCCTCAAACTGTTGAACGATTCGCGACCAGTCCAGTTGTAAGGCCGTGTGACGGGCTGCTTGGCCAAGGCGGGTACGCACTGGGGACTGTTCAGCCAATGCTACGGCGGCTGAGACAAAGCTTTGAGCGTCACCCAAGGCAACCACCCGGCCGTTGACGCCATCAACCAACCACTCTGCGGCGGCGGCGTCATTGAAGGCGACCACCGGCAAGCCGCTGGCCATGGCTTCGGTGGTAACGTTGCCGAAGGTCTCGGTCATGCTAGGCATCAGAAACAGGTCGGCACTGGCGTAGTGAGCAGCCAATACGCTGCCTCGAAGTTGACCAGCAAAGATGGCGTCAGGGCACTGCGCTTGCAGGGCCTGCCGCAAGGGTCCTTGCCCAACCAGAATCAGTCGGGCGCGGGGCAACCGTTGCTTGATTGCCTCATAGGCCTGAACCAGCAGTGATAGATTTTTTTCGGGCGCGAGTCGACCCACGCTGAGCACGGCCAGGTCATCGGCGTCTAGCCCCCACTGGGTCCGCAGCAGCTGCTGGCGGTGTGCCGGGTCAAAGGCGGCTGTATCAACGCCCCGACTGACCACCTTGAGCTTGTGGAAGCCCGCGGCGGCAAGGGCTCCCATCAGCGCCTTGGTCGGCACCATGGTGCAGTGTGCCCGGTTATGAAATTTGCGCAGGTACCCCATGATGGGCTTATGAAGAAAACCCACTCCATAGTGGGCGCTGTAGCTTTGGAAATTGGTACGGTAATCGGTAGCGATTGGCAGCTTCAAATACAAGGCTGCCCTTAAAGCAGACCAGCCGAGTGGGCCTTCGGTGGCGATATGGACCACATCAGGTCGACGCAGCTGCCACAACTTAATTAGCGCCCCCTTTGACGGTAAACCCATTCGCAGCTCGGGATACCTCGGGATAGGTAGGCCTCGCATCAGTACCTCGTGAAACCCCGGCTGCAGTGCCTCTTGACTTGCCTGGTCTGACTCACTTTGCCGAGGCCGAACCAGCTGCACGTCATGGTTAGCACTTCTGAGGCCTTCGACCAGTCGCGCCAAGGTGAGGGCTACGCCATTCACCTCGGGCGGGTAAGTCTCCGTCACGACCGCCACGCGCCATGACCGTTGGCGGGCAGGAAAATTATCGACCTCGAATTCGGAGCTTGCGTCAGTGTCCATTTGTGGATGGTGTCAGCTCTTGATAACAAAATGATGACAACCCTGTTCGCTGATATGAAACCCCGCTGTCATGCGAGTTTCACATTGGCTCGCTAGAGTGATCTAGCCTTTTTCATTACCCCGGGCGCCATGCCCGCTATTTTCGAGGTCGCTATGAACCGCTATTTGCAAGAGCTCAAGACGCAACGTTGGGACGACCACCGTTATTACCACCACAGCCGCATTAACCAAAGTTTGCATCTGCTGAGCGCAATCGTTTTTGTTATCTCTTACGTCTTGCTGTTCATTGAGCCAGCATGGGCCGCCTTGCTTGCATGGTCGGTGTCTATGACCAGCCGCCAAGCCGGTCACTTCTTTTTTGAGCCACGCGGTTATGACGAGGTTAATCAAGCCACCGACGAGCACAAAGAGGCGATCAAGATTGGCTACAACATTCGGCGCAAGATTGTTTTGCTGGCAGTCTGGGCCGCCGCGCCCGTGGTGCTTTGGCTGCAGCCCACCTTGTTCGGTCAAATTGCGCCTGCGGGCAACTGGCTGGAGTTTTTGCACGACGTAGGCATCGCCTGGCTGGCTCTGGGCGTGGCCGGCCTGTTGTTCCGCGTATGCCAGCTTTGGGCGCAGCAAGACCTGTGGACCGGGATTGTCTGGGCCAGCAAGATCATCACTGACCCGTTCCACGACATCATGCTCTATCACAAGGCGCCCCTCGCCCTGCTGCGCGGCGAACTGATCGACCCGATGACGCATGCGCGTCATCGGTGACTGTTGCGCTGACCCGTCGTTGCTCAGCGCGGTTGGCGCAGCATCTCCCTGAAGATGCTTTTGCGGATGGTCTGGTTGCTTTGCACCGGGCCATCCCACCAACCGTCATCTTGCATGGCTTTGGCTGCCCCAACAAAGGCCTGAACCACGGCCTCAAAATCACTGTCGGTGTAGTTCAGGCTAAAGATCAGTCGAGCACTGCCCACCCAGCTCAAGGCCAAGCCATGTGCCCGCAAATAGAACTGAAACATCCAGTTGTACCGGGAGGGTTGGGTATACAACACCGTCCAGACCGTCGACATGTTCGCCACTCGCACCGGCAAACCCTGCTGTTCAAGTCTGGCATTGAGCTGATGCGCCCTGCCGTTCCAGCGCTCGTCGATGCCGTCGTAAAGTGCCAGGATCTCCGGTGTCTCGATGGCATTCAGAAATGCCTGCATTGCGCCCATCACATACGGATGGGCATTGAAGGTGCCGCGGGCAAAGCAGATATCAGCCGGCCGGTTTTCCCGGTAGCGCTTCATCAGGGCAGCACGGCCACAGACCACACCCACCGGCAGGCCACCGCCCAGTGTCTTACCGTACGTCACCATATCGGCCTGGACACCAAAATAGGCCTGCGCGCCGCCCGCAGCCAGCCGGAACCCGAGAAACACCTCGTCAAAGATCAGCACGATGCCGCGCTCGGTGCAGACTTGCCGCAGGCGCTGCAGCCAGGCGGTGTACGCGGCACGGTCGTAGGCCACCTTGCGGCTGCTGTCGACCAGCGACGAGTCGCCCGGCGCAGGTGCATTGGGGTTCAAGGCCTGCAAAGGGTTGATCAACACACAAGCGATATCTTTTCGGGTGCGCAGTACGTGCAGGCTGCGTTCATCCATGTCCTTGAGGGTATGCGTTTCGCGCGGTGGCAGCGGGTTGCCGGGGCCAGGCTGCACGTCTTCCCACCAGCCGTGGTAGGCACCACAAAACCGCACCAGATGGCTGCGCCCGGTGTGGTAGCGGGCCAGGCGCACGGCCTGCATCACAGCCTCGGTACCCGACATATGAAACGACACCTCGTCCAACCCGGAAATCCGTTTAAGCCGAGTCACGTTGTCGAGCACGCAGGGGTGGTAGGCGCCAAGCACCGGCCCCAGTTCTTGCACCGTTTGCTGGCCGGCCTCGATGCAGCTTTTGTAGAAATCGTAGCCCAGGAGGTTGACGCCGTAGGAACCGGTCAGGTCAAAAAAGACATTGCCGTCGAGGTCAGTCACGGTCACGCCTTGCGACGACTGCAGAAAACTGCCGCTTTTGATGTGGCGTGTCAGGTAATCGGTGTATTGGTACGGCACCCGATACCGCCCTGTGAACTGCATGTCCGAAATGATGCTGCGGGCACTCGCTGTCATTGCGACACTTTTGGGATACCTCGCGTCATACAGGGCGGCCAGCCTGGCAAAGCCGTCACGGCGACGCTGCACCACAGGGCCATCGGCACTGTCCGAGTTGAAGAAGGTGTCTTCGTCATAGGCATACCCAGGCAACAGGCCTGCGATGCGCTTGGCAATACGCGAGTGACCTGCGAGAGAACGGTGTTTGGCACGCGAGAGCTCAAGCCGGCGTTTGGCTTTGGGCAGGGCCCAAGCCAGGACGCCCAGGGCCAATAAGGGAAGAGCCATGCTGTTGTCCATCAAATCCTCCAAGTAGAAATATGACAAACGTACCGAACTTTATTGACAGCCATATGAAAACCAATCTGATCCGTCGTTTTTTTCTCCAGGAAGACCTCAACTTTCTGCTCACCAACCGGGTCCCGCGCTTGCTGTTAACGCGGTGGATGGGCTGGTTCAGTCACATCAAGAGCCCACTACTGGCGCGCTTGTCGATCAGGGTTTGGCGCCTGTTCACCGACCTGGACTTGAGCGACGCCCGACAGCAGCACTTTGCCAGCCTGCATGACTGCTTTACCCGTGAGCTGGTGCCCGGTTCGCGCGCCATTGACCCCGACCCGGCGGTTCTGTGCAGCCCCAGCGACGGCATTGTGGGGGCTTGCGGTCGCGTGGTGGATGGCATGGTGCTGCAGGCCAAGGGCTTCCCGTATTCGATCAGCGAGCTGTTTGGCCCCAGCCAGGACACCAATGTGTTTATGAATGGCAGCTACATCACCCTGCGCCTGACATCAAGCATGTACCACCGCTTTCATGCACCCCAGGACATGACCGTGGAGCATGTGACCTACTTGAGCGGCGACACCTGGAACGTGAACCCGATCGCCTTGGCCCGGGTCGAACGCCTGTTTTGTCGG